>DASZIA010000361.1:0-22271 GCA_035949535.1 Planctomycetaceae bacterium
GAGAATGTGCGTCAGCAATGCCTCCGGCTCGCGGGCGTTCGAGGAGGCGAGGCTCGGTCCGATCGCGTGACCCGTGCGGCCGACCTGGTGACAGGTCGAACACTCGCGCTCAAAGACTTTTTGCCCCGTCGTCACGTCCCCTTTCAGGTGCAGGCACGATTTGTAGTCGGCGATCACGGTCGATCGAGGATTGGCGGACTGCGAGCCGAGCACAGCCTTGGCCAGATCGCGAATCGCGGCACTCTTGTGCTCAAGCAGCCGCGTTCGCTGCAGCGGCTGAAGCAGCGACGCACCCGACGGCTCTGCCTGCATGCGATGCAAATACGCCAAGGTCCACGCCTCGCGCGATAACAGGGCGCGGACGACTTCCGTGCGAACGCTCGGCGTATATTCCTTCCAGCGCTCCAGAAGCTCCTGAGCGATTTCGTCACCGCTATATTGCGACAGGGCGTCGACGGCCATCGACTGCACGCTTTCCGGATTTGCGGGCGAGAGCAGTTGCCGCAGCGTCGCGTCCGAGAATTCTCTGCCGAAACAACCGAGCAACCGGATTGCCGTGACCCGATCCTGCTCGGACAGACGAGCGTCGACAGCCGAATGTTTGACCGTCTCGGCCAGGCGCATCAGCATCTGGTCGCCCGGCCGTGCCGAGGCTTGATTGAGCTGCAATCGAGCGTTGACCTGCTTGAGTCCGCTGGCAATTCCCAACACAATTTCCGTTCGCAGGGCAACGTTCTTCGACGCGCTGAGTCGGGCCTCGGCATCCAGGAGCAGTGCGATCTCCGCCGTCTGATTTCGCACTCCGGAAATCGAGGCCAGTTGAGCCGCGATCGCCTCTCCGCTGCCCGAACTGACGAATTGAGGGTCCTCTAAGAGCCGGATCAGCAGTTCATGGGAGGTGTGGGCGACGGAACTGAGGACCGCAATGCGGATCCAGCGGTCGTCTCTGTCGCGGCGAGCAATTCGCGCCAGAGCTTCGATGGCGTTCGACGCCTCTGGTCCATGCACTTCGCCGAGCGAGTAGGCCACCTGATAGCGGACTCGGGCGTTCTCGTCGTCGGCCAGGGAAAGCACACGCTTCAATAAATGCGGGTCGCGATCCAGTCGGGCTTCCGCCAACCGCACGCCGTGCTCTCGCAGAGCGAAGTGCGGATCAGCGAGCGCGACTTCCAGGTCGGCGCTGTCGAGCGCATCGAGTCCCTTGAGCATCCAGAGCGCCTTGAGTCGCGTCTGCGGCGCGCGGTCCGAGCGGAGCATCTTCTTGAGAGGCTCGACAGCCGATTTGTCCTGCCGTTCGAACAACAACCGTTGAGCGGTGTCGCGGTGCCAGCCGTTCGGATCACCCAGTAAGTCGACGAGTTCGGCGGCGCTCTTCGAGTTCAGCCTCGGTGGTCCCGGATAGCGAAACCCGTCGGGTGCGATGCGGTAAATCCGCCCCGAGTCGCGGCCCGCCTTGAGGTCGATGAACTTCAGCACGTCGAAGGGGATGTGGATTGATTCCAGGATCTCGCGGCTCATGTCGAGGCAGTAGAGGGTGCCATCCGGCGCATTGATGAAATTGACCGGCCGGAACCAATTATCCGACGATCGGACGAATTCGGTCCCCGCATCAGCCCGGCGCTCTTTGAATGTCACACCGTCGGGCGTCAGCAGCATGCGATGCACAAGATTGTTCTGGGCGTCGCCGACGATGGCGTTGCCGTAGAAGCTCGGTGGGTAGGCGTTGCCGCGATAGATCGTGATTCCCGCGCCGGCGTCGATCACATGATGACTGACGCCCGCGCCCAATGGATTCCGCGTCGAGAGCGCGATCCGCCGGCTGGAGCGGATGTGCCGCCAACGCTCGACGGGGCTGATGCGAAAGATGGGGACGCTGCCGCCCCCGATGTTGTAAACCCCCGATGATGCCGGCAGGTACGGATTGCGTTCGAGGTACCGCGTCTCGAGGATCGCCTGGTAAATCGGTCCCGACTCGGAGCAGAGGAAGCGATCCCCCCAGTCGTCGAACGAGTTACCAAACTGCACGGTGCCAACGATCGGCTGGAACTCCTCGGTCACCGGATCGAAGCGAAAATCATGGCGATCGACGGAGATCGGCTTTTCATCGGGGCGATTTCCATGGCGGATCTTTCCGCCGTTGCCGGCTGTCGAGCCATAAATCTTGTGATCGAGCCCCCACTTGAGGTTGTTCAGCATGTACTGCTGGCTCTGCGTGCCGAAGCCGGTGAAGACTTTGCGCTTGATGTCGGCCTTGCCGTCGCCGTCGGTGTCCTTGAAGTACCAGATGTCCGGCGGAGCGGCGACGAAGACGCCCCCTTTCCAACAAGCCACTCCTCCCGCCCACAGCAAATGCTCGGCGAAGACCGTGGCCGTATCGTAGACGCCGTCGCCGTCGGTGTCACGCAGCAGGCGCACGCAACCGAGCGGCTTGTCGCCGGGCTTGGGGTAGTAGGGGTAGTCGATCATCTCGGTGATAAAGAGATTGCCGTTTTCATCGATCGCCCCCGAGATGGGACTGCGCACGTTCGGCTCGGAGGCGATCAGCTCCATGTGAAAGCCGGGGATCGTCTCGAACGTTTTGAGTGCCTGCTCGGGGGTCTTCGGTGGGACGGGACGGAGGAAGGCCTTTAGCTCGGCGTCGGTGTGATTCCGGGCACCTGGGTCTTTCAGCTCGGGCAACTCTTCGGCCGCGATTTTGTGCACGTCCTGGTTGGTGTGCAGCCCCCCTGCTTCGCGGATCTTGAGCAGGATGTCTCGCGATCGCTCGAAATAATCGACGAGCGCAGTCTTGGTCTCGAAGCGCCGACGCTTCTGGTCTCTCAGTTCGACGTCGAGTTTTTTCACCAGCGCATCGAGCGACTCGCGGTCGTACGGGAGCCGGCCGTCGAGCGACACGTAGACCGGGTTCGTGTGAGCGTCGGCATTCGGACTGCCGTTCTCAGCCTTGCCGAATGCCCGAACTGCAATCCATGCCGGCTCACGAAGCTCGATCGGTTTCTCGAATTCGATCCATTTGCCCTCGGCTTGGTCTCTAGGAACCTTCCAGGCGGAGGCGATCTTGCCGTTGACGATCAATTGCACGTCACTCACCGGAGCCACTTCGCTGCGAACCCGAATCCATGCGGTCGCAGTGTGTGGGCCAGGTCCCGCGATATCGATGCGCTCCCCGGGCGCCTTTCCGTCCACCTCGAGCAAGAGCAACGGCCCGGTCGTCACGAAACTGCGCCCGGCCGACGCGCCTTCAAACCAGGCCTTCATGCTTTGCGAGGCCGGCATCCGCACATAAGTCCGGCAATCGGCCAGCCAGCGACACGCCGGATAGTCACTCGCGCCTAAACAGGGGAAGCGGTAGCCGATATTCAGCAGGCGATACCAGTCGGAGAGCCCCAGCTCGCGGTAAATGCCGAACTGCAAGAGCTCGACGCCGTCGACGTTGCCCTGGATGGCGTCGGCATAAATCGTCGCGTAGGGCATCGATTCGGCGTAACCGCCGTGGCAATAGAAAGCGAAGCCCCCTTTGTCGCGCGTCTCGCGGGCCAGCAGTCCATACAGCGGACCGTCGTTTGCGTTGACGCGCTTGTTGCCCAGCAACAGGTCGTTGCGGAAGTACAGATTGAGGTGGCCGTACGAGCTGCGATATTCCTGCCCAGAGAAGATGTGGAAGTCGCCGCGCGACCGCTCCGACGCCGTGCCGAGCCCCCGGAACTGGGGCGTCGCCAACGTGTCCATGATTCCCGCGTACGGTCCGGCCGGCTCGTTGTACGCGAGGATGCTGCCAAACCGGACGTCCTCGGCCTCCATCAGATCGAGGATCGTTTGGTCGTCGGCGTCGGTCTGCCGACGAAAGTGCAGGTGAGAATCGCCCGGGTAATAGCTCGATTTCGCGAGATTCACATCGTTTGACAGGGGCAGCGTGAGCGTGAGATTTTTGTCCCTCACGATTTCCGTGACGATAGCCCGCGGCCGGTATTCAAGTCCCTTCCAGGCCTCGACGCGCAAATTTCCGCGAGGGACGTCCACCTCGAAGCTTCCCCAGGAATAGAAAAAGTGTCCCAGGTAACGGATCGGGGCTTTGCCCTCGCGGTTCCCCAAACCCGTCTTCGGCCACCGTCCCGTTAGCGCGTACGGAGTGAGATAGTTCTGCTTGGGGTAGTAGTAGTTTCCGTCGCCGGCTACCACGTTCACGCGACAAAACGTCGGCTCGCCGGTCTTGGCGTCGCGAATCGTGACCTTGACGTGGCAGGCGTCGGCTGGTGGCTTCAGCACGGGCTGCCCGGGCCGCTGGCGTCCGGCGGCGGTGAATAAAACAGCCTCGTCGTCGGCCGAGACCGCCGGGACGCGAGCGGAACTGGCAAGAAACACAGCTCCGAGCAGCCACCGGCAAATCAGGCGAGCGTGAACGATTCTGGAACGGTGGCCCGATGCCCCCTCACCCCCAGCCCCTCTCCCGCGAGGGGAGAGGGGAGAACAGGAAAAGTGGTCCTCTGCAGTTTCTCTCCCCTCTCCCCTTGCCGGAGAGGGGGTGAGGGGGAGGAGCACGCCCTCGGCGTCCCAGAATCGTGCAGGATGATTTGGCAATTGCGGCATCTTCAATTTCCGAGTCGTTGAGGCGGGCGATCAGGCAGGATGAGGCGTCACCGGGGACAAGGGCGGGGTCAGGGTTTGTTCACTGTAACGCGCGGCCTCCCGGGCTTTCAAAACCGACCAGATGACTCGCCAGGTCACCGCTCGCCGCAAGGCTTCGTTTTGGGAATCGCGGCCGATACACTGCGCGATGAATCGACAGCGGGTCGTTGGCTTAGCCGCCGCGGATCGACCGCGCTGCTAGCTCGCCGCGGAGAATGTGCATGTCTGAAGCCTCCGAACCTCGGAAAGCTGCCTACAAGCGGGTGCTGCTTAAGCTGAGCGGCGAGAGTTTTTGCCGCCGCGGCGACTCGGGCATCAGCATGACCGAAGTGGCGGCGATCTCGGCGGAGATCGCTGCCGTGCATCGCATGGGCGTGCAATTGGCCATCGTCTGCGGCGGCGGCAACATCCTCCGCGGACGGGAGTTCGCGGCCGTCAGCGCGGCAATTAATCCGCCCACCGCCCACTACATGGGAATGCTGGCCACAGTCATCAACGGTCTGGCTCTGCAGGACGCGCTCGAGAAGATCGGAGTTCCGACGCGGCTCCAAACTGCGATTCGAATGGAAGGAGTCGCCGAGCCGTTCATTCGCCGCCGCTGTGTGCGACATCTCGAAAAGGGGCGAGTCGTGATCCTCGCCGCCGGGACCGGCAGCCCGTTCGTCACGACCGATACGGCCGCTGCCCTGCGAGCCCGGGAGATCGAAGCCGACGTGCTGCTCAAGGCGACCAAGGTCGACGGTGTTTACTCCGCCGACCCGGAAAAGAATCCGCACGCTGTCCGCTATTCCGAAATCACGTTCCAGGATGTGCTGCGACAGAACTTGCAGGTGATGGATGCGCAGGCCATCCATCACTGCATGGAGCACGGGATTCCGATCCTCGTGTTCAACTTCCAACAGAAGGGGAACATCGAGCGGGTGATTGCCGGCGAGCGCATCGGCACACGCGTCATTCCCTCGGCCGGCTGAGACGTTCGCGACAAAACACTGCCCCTGGGCCGCCTGGAGCGTCACTTCGAAAGTGCTTTGCAACCGGGTTCCAATTCGGTAATTTGAAGCGCAGCTTAGGCTGGGCCCGGAGCCGGAAGATTTCTTTCAAGGAACGCGAACATGGATCAGGACGAAATCTTACTGGATGCCGAAGAGCGGATGGAAAAGGCCGTTGCAATGCTGCAGGGGCAGCTGCAAGGTCTCCGCACCGGGCGGGCGACCGCCGGCCTGGTCGATTCGATTCGCGTCGACTATTACGGTTCGCCCACTCCGCTCAAGCAGATTGCCAACATCAGTATTCCCGAGCCGCAACAGATTCTGATCCGTCCGTTCGATGCGTCGTCGCTGAGCAATATCGCGAAGGCCATTCAGTCGAGCGACACCGGTTTGTCGCCCAATTCAGACGGCCGCGTGATTCGGCTCAACGTGCCCGCCCTCTCCACCGAACGGCGCCGGCAACTGAGCGGGCGAGTCAAGGAGTTGGCCGAAGAGGCCCGCGTCTCGATCCGCAACGTGCGCCGCGACGCGAACAAGCACGCCGATCAGGGACAAAAGGACAAAACCCTGACCGAGGACGACTGCGACCAGACGAAGGAACAAGTGCAGGATCTCACCAAGAAGTTCGAAACCAAGGTCAACGACATGGCCACGGCCAAAGAAAAAGAGGTCATGAACGACTAGTGGCTGGAGTCCCGGCTTCAGCCGGTCTTCGAGCACAAGACGGACCTCACGGACCGGCTAAAGCCGGGCTCCAACCGGCCGCAAATCTTGCCCATCTTTCGCAGCGCTCAGACGCCGAACAACCGCCATTTCCCGACGCGGCTTCGCCTGACGCTCAGCTTCGCTCGCTGAGGGTTCGATGCGCGCCGCCAAGGTTTCGCGCGTCGGATCCTCGGGCAGAAACGGAACGTTCCTGGCGGCGAGCGGACGATTCGGCTACCGGCGAGTAGGCCCATTCATCGCAAGCAGCCGATCTTGTTCGGTGCAACGGACTGCGCTTGCGTAACGCTTGCTCCGCGAAATTCGAGCGGGCGGAACGGATCGCAAGCGGGAGATGGGCGGACATGGATCGTTCCAAGCCGTTTCGGCGGCTCTTCGCTTTGGGCTTCGTTTCGGTTGCCGGACTCACCGGATGCGCGACCGCGCCGGCGTACCGACCTGTGGTGACGTCGCCGGCACCTCCCCATCCGGTCGCGACCGCGACTCCTGCGGCAAGCGGTGCTCCGGGCGCTCTCAGCGGCGCGTCCGCTGCCAGTGCGCCACCGGTAGCTCCTAATAATGATGTGCCAGCGAGTGTTGCGCCGGCGCCTCCGGCCGACTCGGCGGCGCGAGTCACGACGCCCCCAACTCCGCCGCAGTCGACCTCCGACTCTGGCGCCAATGGCGCACCGGCGCTCGATTTCCCGAGCACCAACGGCGTGCAGCCCTACCTGAACGCGCCGATGGGAGTCCTGCAGACACCGCTTCCTACTCCGCCGGCGCCGATCACCGTTCCCAGCGAAACGGACCAACCTCAGACTGCTCCGCAAGTACCGGCTGACGGCGGAGCCCCGGGTCAGTCCGCGGTCTCCGTCAACATCGAGGGCGGAAGTGGAGCCCGTCCTGACGCCTCAACGAAGAAACCCGCGGACAAAAAGCGGAAGCCCGCGAAGCCGGCCGATCCGCCTTTGAGCCCGCTCGCTCGGCTGCGCAATCGCTTTCATTCGCTTACGCACCCGTCAAAGCCAGCTCCCAAAAAGGAAGACCCGGCGACGACAACCCATGCAACCCACCTGGTGACAGGCTCTCGCGTCCCGTTGCCGACCGCCGACGTCGCCCTCAAAGTCCAGACGCCACCCATTCACGGACTCTATGCGTCCGATGACGCGGAGAATGCCAGGCCGGGCGCGGCGTCGGTGGCAGCAGTGCCTGTCCAGTCGCCGACGCAACCGTCCGGCGACAACACGCAGGCATCTACGGCGGCCGTTGCGGCAATGCAGCCAGTGACACAGTCCGGGATCGAGGAATGGCCCCACTCCGCGCCGGCTGAGACGCCCAGGTCCAGCGCGGCGACCACTGAAACAACCGACGACTTCACAGCAATTCCCGACGAGGAATATCGCGCCACGGTGGCGAAGATCCAAGGCGCGAGCGAGCCTGCGCCGAAGGCGGAATGGCCGGCACAGCGTGCGACGACGAGCGCACCCCCATCGCAGGATCAGGCGCAATCGACCCAACCAGCACCGCCGCCGGCGCCCCCAGCCGTCGGCAGCACGGCGCCCAACTCGCCTTCGGGAGAAGCCGGAGCGTGGATGGTGATTCCCAAGGCCCTGCCCAAAGCCGACCGTTTGCGGCCGCCGGCCGAATCGCGCCGATCAGGCGCGCCGAGCCTGGCTGCGAGCACTCCGGCGGGCGAGACGGTGCAGGACCTCGCATCAGGCTCGCCCTCGACTGCCGATTGGTCGCCGGCTGTGTCGCAAGGACCCATGATCGAGCCCGCTAACAACCCGAATCCCGTTGGTTCGAATCAAATCGATCCCGTCGGCAATTCGGGGGCGGCGTTCAACCCGGGCTGGACTTTGCCTCCGGCCGTGTACGAAGAACCTGCCTCGAGTCCCCGAACCAACTTTGCACCCGCGGTCTCTCCACCAGCTGCGAGTGGCCGTTACGGGCAAGCCGCTTGGACGATTTCGCGGAAGAGCCGACAGCCAAAGCCCGCCCTTGTGCCTGCGGCGCCGGTCGTGTTTCGGCGTGCTCCGGTGGCTCCGCCGATTATCATCGAGTCGCGCGCTGATGCCGCTCACGGCGGGTCGTAGCCGCCCGGGTGGAACGGGTGGCAGCGCAGAATTCGCCAAACGCCGCGAGCACTTCCCGAGAAGACGCCGTACTTGCGCACGGCGCCGATGAAATACTCACTGCATGAGGGATGAAAGCGACATCGCGGCCCGATTAGCGGACGAATCAGCAATTGATACGCCCGCACCACTCCGATGATCAATCTCTCGGGGAGCGATAACAAGAATCGGGCGGCACTGGTCATGTCTCGGGCTCATCGTGAGGCGGACCGACCTGCCGTGCCAGGCGTGTCACGAGCCCGACCAGCGACCGCTGGTAATCGGCCAGTCCGGCGGTTCCTGCGTTGGCTCGCTGGGGGATCAGGATCAAATCGAGGTTGCCCGGCAGCTCGTGTTGCGACAGCCGAAATGCTTCTCTCAATAATCGCTTGAGAGCCGAGCGCCGGACAGCCGGGCCGAGCTTTCGCGAAACGCTGACGCCGAATCGCGCGTAGTGATGGCCGTTCGGAGCGGCAAAGATCAGCAAATTCCCGTCGGCGGCGCGGATCTGCTTTTCATAGATGCTCGCGAAATCTCGCGAGCTCCTGATCCGCCGATTGCGGGCCAGCGCGAACGACTTCACAGCGGCGTCTGCCTTGAGATATCTGACCCGGGATCGGCCTCATCAGAACGGCGCGACGGGTCAACGGGAGCTGACCCGGCAGGAGCCGGCGGTAGGGGCGGTTTCGTCTTCAAATACCAAAGCGGATCGGGAGCCGTCGGAGGGATCGGCTTGCGGCGCGCCAAGGCCCGAAGGGAGCGTCCCCAGACCACGATCATCGTCAGGAGCGCCACACCGGCAACCAGGATCGCGCACCACAATCCCAGTGCCGTCATGAACTCGCCACCGATCGGACGAACGCGACGAGGCACCTCAGGAGCGGGCTCTTTTGCACGCTCTGCCTGATCGGTCGTGACCGCCGGCTTCGGCTCGTCCGCAACCGACACGCGCACCAAGCGCGGCTCGACAGACAGCAACACCGTGGCCAAGAGGAACGGCACGGCGACCCGCGGACGAAAGCCCGGGCGGCCCGCCCAGATTCGGCGGGACTCTTTTGGGTCCCCGATGTTCAACGTGTCCCGTCCCGGTAGTGTCCTTATTTGAATCACGGTTTTGAGCGATTGGCACGGAAGTTAATCGTCGCCCAGTCTCGCATGTAGGATTCAATTATCTCATGCGCGACTAAGGACTGCCGGCCTAGCCAGAAGATCGGCGCGTAGGCGGAGTCATGTTCGTCTATTCTGGTGTGTGAGACTTTGGCCAGCAACGCCGCTGGTCCAAGCGACGCTGCATACAAGGCGAGAGCCGCAAGCAAGACGCAGCTGACCGGGCCCCTCTCCCGTTTCTTCGGTTCGTCGCTCATGCCGTCATTCTAGCGCTTCCTAGTGAAAAGGTGACCCGACCCAGCGCGCGACCGAATCTGTCCTGTCCCGCGTCCCGTCCCGCTCTGTCACCCTCGCCCAGCCTGCTGGGAGAGGGCCGGGGTGAGGGCGGCTCTTGAGTCCCGTGTTCCCGGTCCCAGCGCGCCGCGGGGCCGTGTCCCGTCCCACGGCCCGGAGCCAACTGTCGCCGGACTAATGTTTCGCACAGGAGGCAACAGAGGTAACGGAGGGGGGAGGATCAACGGAGTCTGACCTCTGTTGCCTCGACTCGACTGAGTCTCGCCGAAGTCAGTTACCTCCTGTTCAAAAATCCTGGTCGGGGCGTGCCGGGGATCTTTTCTCCCTGTAGTGAAAAAGGATCCCCATCACCGGCGGGGATCCTTTTTCGTTCCCGCCGGGGATCTTTTACCCGGCGCGCCAATCAGTCCCGTCCCGTCTTTCACCCTCTCCGTCCGCCCGGATGCCGCCCAGATGGGGAAGGGGCCGGGTGAGGGTGTGTCCCGTCGGCGGGCTGTGGTCAACTACTTTGGTGGTCAACTACCCATTAAAAGTCCCATTAAAAGTAGGTGACCACACGACACCGTCTTCGGGTGACAATTCATTAATGTCGCTCGCTTCGCGACGTTCATCCAGCACTTCTGACTCGGGGAAGCGCACCGACACCCGTTCTCAGCACACGGGCGCACCTTCGTCCCTGCGAGACAAAAGCCCCTCTCTCCATTCAGCCACAAAAACTCGATTCTGCCAAGATCAGTTTCTTCGGGCCGAGACCCGTCACCGCGTCGGCACTTAGCCGACGGTGCCCGCGACGGGAGAAATAAAAATGAACATCCAGCCGGCGAATTGGACCAGTCCGCAACCACTGGCGTGCGGATCGCGGAAGTAGGCGTCATCAACGAGTATCCAGACGCCGCGCACAAAGAGAGATCCAGCGCCGGTCGCAAATCCCACCATCGCTGCACGGCTCATCGGCTTAGCCTCGGTACGTCGCTCATTCTAGCGGCGCGTCGGCACGGAAGTTCAATCGCCCCGGACAAGTCGCACGAGATACTCAGCGACAGCTCCAAAGATTCCGCCTGAAATAATCGGGGAGAAGGCTGCCTGAATCCTGATGCCGTGCGGGCATATCGGCTCAGAGAAGGCCGGCCCGATAAAAACCGCGCCAACGAGCGTGAACAAGCCCAGGCGAACGTAATGGGGACGTCTCGTCGGGCCGTCGCCCGTGCGGTCAAGTCTGCCAACCAATCCAGATTCGAAAACAAGCAGCACTGCCGCGATTGCGAGCGGGAGCGCCATGAGTTTCCATAATAGTTCGTCGCTCATGCCGTCATTCTATGAATGGGAGCGCCTAGAAAAGCGGGACCGGACCGGATGTAACCCCGTCTGTCGATGCGAGCCAGAGCAGCACTAAGGCCAGCACAGCGAGCGCAATCAAGGCATTTCGCGTTCGGCGGATCATGCCGTCACGATCAGAATTCGATGCGCATGTGACGCAAAACAGCTCTGATGGTTTCTCGTGCTTCCTTGCGCAGCAAGTACGTTAATCCGAGGGCTACAAATCCAATTACAACAACTGCCAGCCAGATGAGGCCCATGACTTCGCTGTCGCTCATGCCGTCATTCCGGGGTTTGGCTTGAGTTCATCGGTTGGCCGGCGGCGCGTCGCGTCCATTTGAGAAATATCCGCCGCCGTTCTCTGAAGCCGTGAAAGCAAAGACGAAGAACGCGGCCCCGGCGATCAGCAGCAAGGCAATCGCAGCGATCCAAGCAATTCGTCTCATGCCGTCATTCTAGCGGCGGGACGGTCTGGCAACGCCGTTCATTGAGAGCGGAGTGCGAAATAAAAGACGGCCGCCACAACCGCGATGGCAACCGTGTAGAAAATCAGATGGGCGACCATCCAGCCCGCGAATTCCCAGAATCCGGCGATGAATGCCTCGATGATGGCAGCGAGCCTTCCCATGCCGTCATTCTAGAGGGGAAATTCTCACCAATCCTCAGTAGTGGGGTCGTTTGAAAAGCGAAAGTTGCAGATTGGCACGGGAGTTTATTGCCACAGCCCTGTGCGCAGGCATACACGCAGGGCACCGAGCACGAGCCATACGGTCACGGCGATACAAAAGGAGGTGGGGGCATCGAGCCCCTTTTTGGAGAACGCGAGCCGCACGCCCATTGTGAGCAGCCAAATAAAGGCCAGGTTGAACCCGATGATCAGGACGATTCTCCATGCGTCGCTCATGCCGTCACGTTTCGCAGTTGGCAGGGGGGAGTTCAGCGGCGGCTTACGTACCTCGCGATCAACCACACGACGGCCGCCACGATGAGGGCGACCAATACGAACCGCTCCCGCCTGGTTGCGCCTTTGTCGGGTTTCGGTTCGTCGCTCATCCCGTCACGTTTCGCGGTTTGGCAGGGGAGTAATAGAGCTTCTTTAGCGCCCGCATTCCCAATCGCCAGCCGAGGGTGGTTCCAAGAACCCAGAGAGGGATCACAATCCATCGTACGTGGTCGCTCAGCCAGATGAAGACGAACAGCCCGACGTAAGACAGTGTGGTCGCGACCGCGAGCGCGGCCGCCCCCCACAATGCCATTCGCTTCTGGTACGGATCGTCCGCTGCGTCGCTCATGCCGTCATTCTAGCGGCGGGACGGTTAACGAGCCTGGGGCTACCACAATCCCGAGCGCGGTGCCTGCGATTCGATTGTGGCCAGCTCGCTGTAGAGTTTTTTGGCCGCTTCGCTCGTTTCGTGCGGGATGACGATTTTGACGACGACGAATTGGTCGCCGCGTTCGTGCGTCTTGGGATGGGGCACGCCTTTGCCGCGCAGTCGCAGCCGCGTGCCGCTTGACGTACCCGGCGGCACTTTCACGTTGACATGCCCTTCCGCCAGCGTGGGGACTTCGATCTTTGTGCCGAGCGCCGCCTCGGACGGGGTGATCGGAACGTCGACCAGCAGGTTGCTTCCCTCGCGGTAAAAGTAAGGGTGAGGAGCGACCTGCACTGTCAGCAGCAGATCGCCCGCCGGTCCGCCCATCGGGCTGGGCTGTCCCTGGCCGGCCAGTCGAATTGTGGCCCCATCCTGCACCCCCGCTGGGATCTTCACGTTGATTCGCTCGGTATTTTCTCCGCGGCGGATTTGGAGTCCGTGATTGCCCCCTTCGGCGGCAACCTGGAAGGGGACGGTGACCTCGAACGTGATGTCCTCGCCCTTACGGGGGGGTTCGCCTGTCGTGTGCGCGTGCCCAAAATGCGCCTCGCCCGCGTGGCCTGCGCCAAACCCTCCGGGAAAGGGGTGGCGTTCGAACTGGGCGCCGCCTGTGCCCCCCCGAAAGCCCTCGGCACCGCCGCCGAAAAACTGGCTGAACAGGTCGCTCAGGTCGACGGCGTGCGTGCCGTCCGGCCCGCTGGCCCAGGCCGTGCGGTAGGGACCGCCGCCGCGTCCGCCATCGAAGGCGTGACCGTAGCGGTCGTATTGGACACGCTTATCCGCGTCGCCGAGGATGGAATAGGCCTGTTGAACCTTCTTAAATTGGTCGGCAGCGTCCTTATCCCCCGGCCGAACGTCGGGGTGATACTTGCGCGCGAGCTTTTTGTAGGCCTTGCGGATTTCTTCAGCCGAGGCGCCGCGATTGACGCCCAGCGTCTTGTAGTAATCGATTTCTGGCATGGATGGATGCCGCGACCGGCTGCGCGGCGCATCATTGTAGGGAGCGTCGCGCGGGTGATTCAAGCGCCCCACGCGGCCTGCCTTTCGCTCGAGCACAGCGGCCCCTATCCTAAAAGTGTCGCCCTCATTCTCGCGCAGGAGCGGCGATAGCCCGATGCTCCTGCCCCGCTGAGCTCACCTTCCATGTTGAAATTCGCGCTCCGCAACCTGATGACGCGGCCCATGCGCAGCGTGCTCTCGCTGGTCGGGCTGACCGTGGCGATCATGGGGATGATCGGCCTGTTTTCGGTGGCCAAAGGCCTCGATGACATGGTCAACACCACGTTCAGTCGCATCACGGGTCTCGTGGCGATGCAGCCGGGCGCGCCGATCCCGATTTTCTCGCGGCTGCCGGCCGCGTGGGGCCCTGAAATCGCGAAAGTCCCGGGTGTGGCATTGGTCACGCCGGAAATCTGGGTGCGGGCCAACGTGATTGAGGGCAAGATGATCATCAGCCCACCCCGCTTTCTGTTCGGCGTCGACATCCCAACGCGACTGCAACTCACGAACCGCGTTTATCAAAAGGACATCGTCGCCGGCCGCTTCCTCGAAGAGTCAGACAAGGGGACGCTCAACACGGTCATCAGCAAGCCGATCGCGGAGGAATTTCACAAATCGGTCGGCGACGCCCTGAATGTCGGCGGGGCCGATTTGAAGATCGTGGGGATCTACAACTGCGGATCCCTGCTGTTGGACATCGCCTTGATTGTGGACATCGACGAGGTGCGGCGGATCACGCGGTTTGGCAAAGACTCGGTGTGCGCGTTTTACATCGAGCAAACCGGCGACGTTCCCGATACCGTCCTGGGACCGCGAATCCAGCAGGAATTCAAAGGGCGCGAGATCGAGCCCTGGCAACCCTCGACGAGCAAAGAACCGGTCGTCAGCGGCAATTTCTTGTTTGACCTCTTCATCCGCCTGCTTTCAGGAGTCACGCTCCCGACAGGGTCTATGAGTGGTGCCGACTCGAACGGCAAGAGCGTGCTGCCGGCGGTTACGAAAGGACCGGTGTCTGGTGCCGCAACTCTCGGCACTGCGACGGGACGTCCTCCGCTCTTGCCCATCGAAGTTCGCAGCCCGACCGATTGGGCCAGCCGCTTTCAGGACTTCAGCGCCGACCTGGATTTGTTTCTGGGGATCATGAGCGGGATCGGGGTGACGATTGCCGTCTTGAGCATCGTCAACACCATGCTGATGAGCGTCACCGAGCGGATCATCGAATTCGGCATCCTCAAAGCGAACGGCTGGTCCCGGTACGACGTGCTACGGCTGATTACTTCCGAAAGTGCCGTGCTCGGCTTCTTCGGTGGGATTTTTGGCTGCATCGTCGGCTGGATCGCGACCCGCGGAATCAATTCCATCTGGCCCGATCGCATCCACCTCGTCGCCACGCCGGGGCTGCTTTTGTTTGGTCTCGCGTTCAGCACGGTTTTGGGGATTGCCGGTGGTCTTTATCCCGCGGTCTGGGCCATGCGAATGATGCCCATGGATGCGATCCGACGGGGGTAGGCACTCCGGGCGTGCGGGGCGTCAGATCCCGGTCCGTGACTCTCGCGCCTTTTTCTTAGCCAATTTCTTTGCTTCGCGAAGCTGTTCTTCTTGTTTTCTAATCACGCGCAGCATTTTGAATCCACGATAACTGAGAACGGGACCGGCTAGAGTCCCAGCCATCAGAAATGTCAGGCTCAGTCTTATCAGAGGTCGGAAGACAACGACCCACTTCGGCGGGTCGGGGGCAATCGCCGCCCACCAACAGAACAGGCCGAACAGACTCCCACCGACGATGAATACCCCCGCGCCAACCCGAATCATGCCCCAGGCGTAGCGTTGCGCGCCCCGCAAGTTTGCCATCTGAATGAGTTCGGCGGGCGGAGGAGGCGCCTTTCCCACGTTCGAATTCTCCTATGAAAACGGCGGTTGCCGCAAGCAGCGATTACGTCAAGTTCCCAGGAGCGCTTTCATCTCCCGCACGGCCCGTTCGAAGCCGACCATCACCGCTCGGGCCACGATGCTGTGCCCGATGTTGAGTTCGCTCACGCCGGCGATACGGGCAATGGGAATCACGTTGCGATAAGTCAGGCCGTGGCCCATGTGCAGCAGCAGGCCGCGTTCGAGGGCCCAGTGCCCGGCGTCCACGAGCTGGGTCAGCTCTCGGTCGCGGTCTGCGGGAGTTTGAGCGTCGGCATAGCGGCCGGTGTGCAGCTCGACAGCGTGAGCGCCCAGCTTTTCCGATGCGTCGATCTGGGCCCGGTCCGCATCGATGAAGAGGCTGACCTCAATTCCCGCCTCGAGCAGCCGATCCACGCATTTCGCGACCCGATCCCGATTCCCCGCGACGTCGAGTCCCCCCTCGGTGGTGACCTCCTCGCGACGTTCGGGCACGAGTGTCGCCTGGTGCGGACGGACTTCGACGGCAATCTCAGTGATACTCGGCTCGGCTGCCATTTCCAAATTGAGCTTCACCTGCACCGTCTGTTTCAGCACGCGCAGGTCGCGGTCTTGGATATGGCGACGATCTTCGCGGAGGTGCAGGGTAATTCCGTCGGCTCCAGCCAGCTCAGCAAGCGCCGCCGCCCAGACCGGATCCGGCTCGATCGTGCGGCGGGCCTGTCGGATCGTGGCGACGTGATCGATGTTCACACCCAAACGCGGCATTTTCTCAACCTCCCTCTGAATTCATCCGATGGCTGGTTCAGTTTATCCGCTTCGACACGCCGGAGCGCTTGTGGGATCGCGGTAGGGCGGGCTGTGCCTGCCGACATTCGTTTGCGCCCCCTCCGAACACAACCACTGCGTGGACGGTTAGCGGCAGGCACAGCCTGCCCTACGTAGAAGGCGCCTGATATCCTCATGAAATGATCTCTTCGCAGACGACAATGGGCGTGATGGTCGCCCTGCTCTGTCTTTACGGGCTCTGGCGGCACCGCTGGTTTTTTGAAAACACGCGAAAAGGGCGGCGGCTCGCTCGCTGGTTCGGCGAGACCGGCGGACTGCGCGTCCTCGTCGGTCTGTTGCTTGCCGGCATGATTTTCGGAGCGCTGCTGGCCAGCGACGTGATTCGGCCGCTGCACTGAGCCAAACCATGAGTGCAAAACCGTGACGTGAACCATGCAGCTGGGACTCATCAACTCCGCTTGGGCCCAATCCGGACGTGAGACGAGCTGGGGCATCAAGAAGACGAAGGAAATCGGCTTCGACACGATCGATCTCTTCGCCGATCCGCTGGAGATCGACGTCCGCGAGCGGCGGCTGATCCGCGACGAGTGCCGGCGACAACAACTGCCGATCATCTCGGTTTGCTGCGTCGCGGTCGGTCTCATCGATTTCAATCCGAGCGTGCAGCGGTTTCACGTCGGCCGGGCGAAAGCTTATCTCGATCTCGTCTACGAACTCGAAGCGAAGAATCTGCTGCTCGTGTTGGGCGAGTACATTTGGAACCGCGAAGTCATTCCTCCGGCCGAACAGTGGCAGACGGCTCTCGACAACTGTCGCCGGTTGGCCGACCATGCCCAGTCGCTCGGCGTGCAGATCGCGCTGGAGCTGGAACCATTCCCGCTGTCGCTGCTCAACAGCGTCGAGCGGATGGCGGCGTTCCTCGACCAGGCCGATCATCCGGCCCTCAAGGCGAACATCGACGTCTCGCACCTGCACCTGGCACACGTTCAGCCAGAAGAAATTCGCAAGCTGCGCGGCAAGGCGATCCACGTGCATCTCTCCGATTGCGACGGCAAGGTGCACGGCGATTTGCCGCCGGGCCGCGGCGTCGTCGATTTCCCGCCCTACCTGCGTGAGATCAAGGCTCTCGGCATCGAAGGGGCGATCTCAATCGAGCTCGAATATTCGCCCGAGCCAGACAAAGTCGAAGAGTGGGTCCGCGAAGCCTATCGCGAAACCGCCCGCCTGCTGCAACAGGCCTCGCTGAGGGGATGTTTGACGCCGCTCCGCTCAGGCTCGCTGGGGGTCGCCGACAAACCCCTCTAGTTCGTCTGTCACTCGTTGGACGGCTTCGACAAGCTCTGCGACCGACGAAGCAGAGAACTCGTGAGTCCGGTCGGAGATCTCCAAACGCTCGGCGAGTTCGCCGGCTTGTTTGGCGCCCAGCGTGCGGAACGCATTCTTAAGCGTGTGGATCACGCGGCGGACTGTCGTCTGGTCTTGCCGCAAAAGAGCGTCGTGAAGCTGGGCGACGAGTCCCGGCCATTCCTCGAGGGCCGCCGACACGACCGAGAGCAAGAGTTCGCGATCTCCGCCGACGCTGGCCAAGCCCACGTTCCAATCGACCAGACTTTCAGATTGACTTGCGGCCCCTTGCCTTGCCGGCCCGATCGCTGTGTCTCTGCCCGGCGCGCTCCCAACCTGCGAATCCCCGAGCGGCAGTGCCGTGTCGCGCTCCAGAATAGCGCAGCAAGCGGCGGAATCAGTAGAAGCGAACTCCGCGATTGTCTTCGACAGCTCGGGAGCACGCACGGGCTTGGAAATGTACCCATCCATCCCGGCTTGGAGGCAGCGTTCGCGGTCGCCCTTCATCGCGTGGGCCGTCATGGCGATAATCGGAGTGCGCCGGCGGCCCAAGGCCTGCTCCGCCGCGCGAATGCGTCGCGTCGCCTCGAATCCATCCAGCTCCGGCATTTGGACGTCCATCAGGATCAAATCGAGATTTTGGTCGGAGAGCGCGCGATCGACAGCCTGCTGACCGTCGGTCGCAACGACGGTCGTATATCCCCACTTGGAAAGCAGCCCGATCGCCAGCTTTTGATTGGGGACGCTGTCTTCGGCAAGAAGGATTCGCAAAGGCCCGCTTGCCGGGGCGGAGGTAGCTTGCTTGTCCGCCTCGAAGGCCGGAGCTGCGATCCCCAAGCCCTCCATGATCGCGTCATAAAGTTCCGACTGCTTCACCGGTTTCACGAGCTGGGCGGCGATCCCCAACCTCTTCCCGAGTGCCGCATCGCCCGTGCGCGTGGCCGACGTCAGCATCACGACCACGGTCGATTGCAGGGCCTCATCGCGTCGGCATCGCTCGACAAATTCGAACCCGTCTACGACCGGCATGTTGACGTCGGAAAGGACGATCGGAATCGGGCTGCCGAGCTGAGCCGCTTGGTGCAGCAATGCCTGGGCCTCGTCGGCTCCGCTGGCGGACACGGGCACCATTCCCCAGTTCCGCAGAATTTCGTCGAGAATCCGCCGATTGGTGGCGTTGTCGTCCACAACCAGCACCTTGGTCCCGACAATTTGCGTCGGCCCGAACCGGGCCGGGGCCTGCGTCGTTGCCTCGGGAAGCTCGAAAGCGGCGGTGAAATGAAACGTGCTGCCGTGACCGGGCCGGCTCTCGACCCAGATTTTGCCGTTCATCAGCTCGATCAATCTGGAGGTAATCGCCAGCCCGAGCCCCGTCCCTCCGTACCGGCGGGTCATCGAGGCGTCGGCCTGTTCGAAGGCCTTGAAGATCGATTCGAGTTTTTCCTGCGGAATGCCGATGCCCGTGTCAACCACGCTGAACTGCAGTTTCGCGCGGCCATTGCCGTCGCCGGTCGAATTGACGTCCATCACGACTTCGCCCCGCGGCGTGAACTTGACCGCGTTGCCGACAAGGTTGGTCAGCACCTGACGTAATCGCACTCGGTCGCCGACGACCGTTTCGGGCGTGTCGGGAGCGATGCGGCAGGCCAGCTCGATCCCCTGGCCATGAGCACGAACGGCCAGCGAGCGGACCGTGTCTTCCACCGTTTCGCGGAGATTGAAGGGGGCCAACTCCAGCTCGAGCTTGCCCGCCTCGATTTTGGAGAAATCGAGAATGTCGTTGATAATGGCCAACAGCGATTCGGCCGAATCGCGGGCCGTCTCGAGGTGCTGCCGCTGGTCGCGGGTCAGCTCGCTGTCGAGCACCAGGTCGGTCATCCCCAGCACGGCGTTCATCGGCGTGCGGATCTCGTGGCTCATATTCGCCAGGAACGTGCTCTTGGCGCGGCTGGCCGCCTCAGCCTCTTCCATCGCGGTTCGCAGCTGCTGCTCCATCTGCTTGCGCTGGGTGATATCGATGGCGATGCCGAGAATTGCCGGCTTGCCGTCGTATTCGATGGGAGTGGCGGAGAAATCGACCCACAGGTTGCGGCCGTCTTTGGCGACGACTTTGATCTCGTAGCGCGATTCGACCTGCTCTCCTTTCTGGCGGGCCACGCTCCGCTCCATCACCTTTTGCCGGAAATCGGGATGGACGTAATCGATGAAGCTGAGATTGAACAACTCCTCGCGGGAATAGCCCATGATCGCCTGGGAGGTCGGATTCACGTAGGCGTGTCCCGTCCCCTGGAAGATGGCCACCATCGCGGGCATGGTGTCGGCCATCGTGCGGAAGCGGTGCTCGCTGACTCGCAGCGTCTCTTCGGCTTTCTTCCGTTCAGCGATCTCTTTGGCAAGCTCCTCCGGCTTACGCAGCGCCAGGATCCGCGGGATGACCGGAATCAGCGAAATGACCGCGCCCCAACAAAGCACTGCGGTCAAAAGCTGCAACACTCCGAGGAAACGATAGACCGGCCACAAGAACATCAGGGCGTTCATCAGGTGCAGCGTGCCGCCCGCGAATAGAAATCCCTCAAAGATCCAGAACGCGCGCGAGACCCGCGCGTTCTGCCGGCGCAGGATGTAGTAGTTGAGGGCGATCAGAGTGGTCGTGAAGGCGGCCCAGATCGCCAGGGAGGTCCCGACGTGCAGCCCAACCAGCGGCCCGTTCCACGCGGCAGAATTCCCGTGGTGGAACCCGGCGGAGCGAAAGAGCGAAGAGAAGAAATCGACCACGTCGCGTCACCTTGAAGGCAACAGCCCTACAGCATAACTCGAACGTCGGCGCTGCGAAGTGACAATTTGTACGAACGTCCGTTGCTGCGGAATGCTCTGGGCAGAATCGACGCTAAGAAATCGACCCTGATTCATTCTCGCGTTGAGAATCGAAACCCGCAAATCTAAGGGATGAAATTTCACGCGACAACCCTTTGAAGGAAAGTCCCGAGCGAGTCCCGGCCCCTGACCGATCCTTGCCCAAACGCTATGATCAACGACGCACAACAAGGGAACAAAGACGATGAGCAACCACCGCGTCGAGCACGATTCCATGGGGGACGTGAACGTGCCAGCCCGTGCGTACTATGGCGCGCAGACCCAGCGCGCGGTCGAAAACTTTCCGATTTCTGGCACCGGGTTGCCCCCGGAACTGATCCATGCCCTGGGGCTGGTCAAGTGGGCAGCCGCGATCGCGAACCGCGATTTGGGAAAGCTCGCCCAGACCGGAAAGAACCGCCTCAACGAGAAACAGATCGAAGCGATCCTGGCGGCCGCGCGTGAGGTGGCCGAGGGCAAATTCGACGATCAATTCCCCATCGACGTGTACCAGACCGGTTCGGGCACCTCGAGCAACATGAACGCCAACGAGGTCATCGCGAGCCGAGCGACTGAGCTCTTGGGCGGAAATCCGTTCAGTGCCGAAAAGCCGATCCATGCCAACGATCACGTCAACATGGGTCAAAGCACCAACGACATGTTTCCGACTGCCATCCACGTGGCGGTCGGCGTGGCGATCCGCAACGAGCTTGTCCCCGCGTTGAAGCGGCTGGCCGACGCCCTGGCCGACAAGGCCAGGCAGTGGGACAACATCATTAAGATCGGCCGGACGCACCTCGCCGACGCAACGCCGATCAGGCTGGGACAGGAGATCGGTGGATTGGCTCGTCAGATCGTGCTTTCCGTCGAACGCGCCGAACGGGCACTGTCCGCCATTCTGGAGCTCGCCGTCGGAGGCACCGCCGTGGGCACGGGCATTAATACGCACCGCGAGTTTGGCCGGCGCGTCTCAGCCGCGTTGGCCAAAGAGACAGGCATCCCGTTCGTCGAGGCCGCCAACCACTTTGAATCGATGGCGCAACGCGACGGACTGGTCGAATGTCACGGCGAACTGAAAACCATTGCTGTCGCGCTCTTCAACGTCGCCAACAATATTCGCTGGTTAGGTTCGGGACCGCGTTGCGGTTTCTATGAGCTGAAACTCCCCGATCGCCAGCCGGGCAGCTCGATCATGCCGGGCAAAGTCAACCCGGTGATGTGCGAGAGCATGATGCAAGTCGCGGCCCGCGTCATCGGAAACGATCAAACGATCACCCTGAGCGGGGCGGCGGGCGGGCAATTCCAGCTCAACATCATGATGCCGGTCATGGGGGCCGTCACTCTGGAAAGCGTGCGGTTGCTCGCCAGGTCGAGCTCGGCGTTCGTCGATTTCTGTGTCCTCGAGATGGAGGCCAACCCCGAAGCGTGTGAAGCCTCGGTCGAGAAGAGCCTGTCGATGGTGACCAGTCTCAATACGCACATCGGCTACGAAAAGGCGGCCCAACTGGCCAAGGAAGCGTTCAAGACCGGCAAGACGATCCGCGAACTGTGCCTCGAGAAGAAGATCTTGCCGGAAAGCACGCTCAACGAAGCGCTCGACCCATTCAACATGACCGAGCCGCACGGCTGAGTGAAGAGGAAGGGGGGTTCAATCCCTTGGAACTTTGCAAACGTCAGCTCTCCGTCGATCGCCGCCGCTTCCTGCAATGTGCGTTGGCGGCCGGAACGGCCATCCCCGCGGCGCACCTGCTGTCTCGGACCGCTGTTGCCGCGACGCGCTCAAAGAGCCCCAACGAGCGCCTTGATCTCGCCGTAATCGGGCTCGGGCCGCGAGGCTTGGACAACCTGCGCGAGGTCTCGTCGCAGAACATCGTGGC
>DASZIA010000362.1:0-5590 GCA_035949535.1 Planctomycetaceae bacterium
GGTCCGCGGCTCGCAGTTCCACGCGGTTGCCGCAGGCTTCGTCGCAGGCCGAATCTTTGTGCAAGCCGAACTGGGACGCGGCGGCCTCGCACAAGTCGGGGAAGCGGTGCTCGGAAAAGAGAGCGATGCGAACAAGACCGACCCTCTTGCCCTCGGCAAGGACCAGGACGCCGATGGGAAAGTACTTCGAGTCCGGCGTGGTGTGTTGCTCGAAACCCTGTAGGCGGGAAAAGGCGATTCCGGGGGCCGTCTTTTGTTCGTGGAAGCCGAGTCGTGCGCACAAAAAGGAGTCTGCGGCGGGCTTGGCGTTCTTGACATTCGCGAGTGGTCTTTCCGTCGACGGCCATCGAACCGACAGGTGGCCATCGCCGAAGGCCTGTAAGAATAGCTCGATGACTCGCTGCGCCTGCGCTTCGCTCTGAGCCTCACGTAGGCGAGTCTCGGTCAGTTCGCTGAGTTCCTTGAGGTCGATGCGCCGCTCAGCGACGGCCCAGTCCAAATTGGCATAGTGGGCAGCCATCTCGTGCTTGAGTTGTGCAAAGTCTTCCAACCAGGCATCGGTTCGCGGCGGGCTTTGCGGGAAGGCCCATTCGGCGGTCGAGAAAATGATGCAGAGGCATGCGCAGCCGTGATGAATTTCTTCAGCATGGCCGATTCCAGAAGGGCGATGACCAAAGATCGACTTCATGATAGCGGGCGGCGGCATGAGCCAGGGGAGCAAAAGGCGAATCGAGCGCGTTTCGTACCACTAGAACGCGCTCGAGTCGTGTTCTTGGCTGTGCAGCCACGTCGAGGACGCGCATCCGCAGTATAATCGTGCGAAAGCGTTTGGCCGTCTGTCAGGAGACTGCCCATGCTCTCGTCGCGATCCGCGTTTTCGTGGCGTCCTGCGTTTGCCCGCGCCAGTTTCGTTTGCGCCGGCCTGCTCGTGCTGGCGCCGCTGTCAGACTGCGATCTCGCGTCTGCGGCCGATCCGCCCGCGGCCGCGAAGCCGAAGCCGCAGCCCAGAGCCAGACGGCCGCGGCCTCCCTTGCCGCCCAGCTCGCTCACCGGGCGGATTACCGACGAAAAAGGAGCGCCCGTCGCCGACGCGGAACTCCGAATTTATCCCAAGGAGCCTGGGCTCGGGTCGATAACCAGGTCTCGAGCCGACGGGACCTACGCGTTCGATCGAGTGCCGAAGGCGGGCATCTACCACATCAGCATCTTCAGCAAGCGCTGCGTCAGCCTCACGGATTTCCGGGACAACAACCTCGATATCTTCCTCGACCCACCCACGACGGAGACGCGCAACTTTGTCCTCAAGCCGGCGTGCCAACTGCGGCTGACGGTCGTCGACGGGGATGGTCGTCCGGTGCCCGAGGTCGGGATCTATAAGCCGGGGGGCTACGACGGGGATTTCCCGCAAACGGACGAACAGGGCCGGGCGACCGTCGGAGGGATGGCTCCCTCGCCAATCCTGTCTCGTTTTGTGCTCCATCAAGACGACTTTGCATTCGCATTCGTGGACGTCAAGCTCAACGATCCGACCGCCGTCGTCGAACGCAAAGTCACGCTGAGTGAGGGCAAGTCGGTTCGAGGAACGGTGACGTGTACCGACGGCAAGCCCGCATCCGGTTGTACGATCCTGGCGCTGCCGAGCTGGTGGGCTTTTGGGGCGTCTCCGGCGGGAGAACCGATTAATGAAGACGGCTCGTTTGAGTTGAGGCACGTCGGACCGGGGGCTTACACGATCAGCGTCCACATGCCGAAAGGCAGAGACAGCAGCATCAGCAGGAATTGTCTGAGCAACGCGGATCTTTTCAATCGCAAAAATCCCCTCGCGATCAGGCTCGACTTACCCTCGCTCGCGTCGATGGGCTTCATCGAGGGCCGCATCCGGTTCAGAGGGGATCGACGACCCAAACGGGGGTTCTGGATCAACGTCCGTTCGCCAGCACCCGGTCCACCTCCAGAAGGTCAATTCGCCCAGCACGACGATAAGACCTTCAAAGTGGGACCGCTGCCCGCCGGCCAATACACCCTCACCGTCGAGTCAGCCGAGATCGAGTCCAAGCAACTTGGCCCGTTTGCCGTCGGGACGAGGAACGTCGACCTGGACTTGTCCCTCCGCGCCCCGATCGTGCTCAAGGGGCAGATCGCGGGTGACGACGGGCAGCCTTTCAAAAACCTGCGGGTCCGACTGCTGCAAACTCGCTACCTGCGCGGATCGAACTTCGAGCCCAATCGGGAATGGCGACCTGTGCCCGACCCCAACGGGGCCTTCACCGCGGACCTTCCCGGGCCCGGCGTCTACGTCGTCGAAGTCTCCGCCGATGGATACGCGATCGGAAAAAGCGCCCCGGCCAGTAGCGAAACCGACCTCAACATGGTCTTGCGAATCAAGCTCTCGCGCGGTCTGACCCTGACTGGGAGGGTCGTCGACGAGGCCGGTCGGCCGATTATCGGCGCGACGGTGCTTGCGCGTTCTCGATTCGGCTGGCAATTGCCCGTTTCGGCCGCGAAGTTGCCCGCAGGCTCGGGCGTGGCAATGGCCGACGGCCGTTTTCAATTCGACCATCTGAGCCCGGGCAAAGAAACCATCCGAGCCCTCCATCCCGATTTCGTCTTTGGGGAAGTCCGGGATTTGGAGCTGACAGAGGGCGGTCCGCAACCTCCGGTGACGATCACGATGAAGCGCGGCGGCACCGTCCGTGGCCGCGTCTACGATCAAACGGGTCGTCCCGCCGCTGGCGTGCCGCTGCATTTTCGCTTGGGCGACTACAGCGCGTTTGAAGGAAACAATGAATTCGCCGCCGGAGTCTCCGACGAAGCCGGGGATTACGAAGTCGCGCATCTTCCCGAAGCATTGATTTACATCACCCAAGGCAACACGTGGACTTCTTTGGGGGTCGTCCGCCAGGCCGTGCTCCCCGCGTCAGGCAGGACGATCCGGGTCGACTTCGGGGGGATCAAAAAAGTCACGGGCCGCCTGATCGTCAACGGCGCGCCCATGGCCAACACGAAGGTGACGCTCTCGGACGACAATCCCCAGGGTGAGCTGATCGCCAACGCGATGACCGACGGCGACGGGAACTTCGTCTTCCGTGGCATCCCGCCGGGCGAGCGCTACCTCTATTACACGCTGGGCACTGGACTGCACATGGTCCGGGTCAAGCCGCTGCGCATCGAAACATCGAACGATGCCTTTGGCACCATCGAAGTCGTGACGGGAACTCTCGCCATTCATTGTCCCGACGCACCAGACCCCCAAGGCCCGGAAATCGCCTCCATTTGGCTCAGCGACAAGGATCCGGTTTCGCTCATCGCCAGTTCCTCGATTGCCGCCGCGCGGCGCCAAAGCAAGGAAGATCCCTTCCTGTTTCGGGACGTTCCGGTCGGCAAACACGCGCTCACGCTCCGGCGGCCGCGCAAACTGGGCTTGCGTCAGATGATCCAAGTGACGGGCCCCGGAGAGCACTCGATGACGATCGACGTCCCGCAAGGGACCGCCTCGCTCCGAGGCAAAGTCGAGCGATTTCGATCCGGGCAAAACCGTTTCCTGCAGTTGGAGAGCAAAGACCAGCGGCTGTTCGCAGACATCGGCATCCAGCCAGACGGGAGCTTTGAAATCGATGAATTGCCGGCCGGCGATTATTCCCTGAAGCAACTGTCTGGCACCGATCCCGATCCTCTGGCAGCCTTTTCCGTAGCCGACGGCGAAAAAAAATCGATCTCTATGCCGGCACTTGGCAGCTCTCGCAAAATCGTCGTGCGAGTCAGGCCCTACACGGCCGACGGCCTGCCGCTCCCCGGCTGCAACGTGACTCTCGTCGGCGCACAGGGCGATGTGCCTCGCCGGTCGGTGCATCCAGAGGAGAGCTTGTTCGTGACTGAGCCCGGACCGTATCGGGTCTCAGCAAGCTATCCCGGCTTCGCGCCAACCACGAAACAAATCGACGTCAAGGCGGCGAGGCACACTCCTTGGGGTTCCGAGGACGAGCTTGCCGTGACACTCGTTCGATCGACCGACCCGCCGAAGCCCGCAGTTCATTGATCGCCGGAGCGCCGACCGGACGGTTTCATGGACGCCGCCCGGATCATACGATCGGCTGTATAATCACGAAGCCTTCCGGCCGCACTTCGGGAGACTGCTTATGCTGTCGCGGCGAGTTGCGTTTTCTCGGCCGTTGTAGGGGAATCCCCGATGCCTGGGCAGAAGTGCCGGCAAGCAGCTGGGACTGGACTAAGCTGCGCGGACGGACGAATTCAATGCCACGGTTGAGCTGATGGCGTCAGCTCAACGCCGAGGTGCGCCCGATTCACTGGCCGCCCTGCAGGCGAATTTGGTCCTCACGCCTGCCGCTTTCCCGTAATCTCATACCTTTTCGCGGACACGCCAAAAAGGACCGATTTCCGGAACGTTCCCGGGCATACCGAAAAACGTTTCGTGACGGTTTCTGAAACTCGACCGCTGACCGACGTCCGCCGCCGCCCGAAATCCGGCACAACAAACCAACGCTTGATGGCAAATATGCGTTTCCAAAAGCCAACGAGGAGACGCAGTTTTCGTCATTCTCATGAGTGACCCCGACTTGAGCGGTCCCTGACAGCGATCAGAGACTCGAGTGCCGATCCAAATGTTGAACTCCGGCCAAGCACGCTCGCAGCGTAGAAGGTGCCACGGGTTTCGGGAGGTGTTCGTTGCATCCGGCTTCCAGAGCGCGTTTCCGATCGGATTCCTGCCCATAACCCGTCATTGCGATGATCCGGGTCGCTTGAAGACCAGCTTCCTCTCGCAACCGCCTTGCGACTTCATAGCCATTGAGATGTGGGAGGCCGATGTCCAGAAGCACGACGTCGGGTCGCTGTTCTCGGGCTGCAGTCAATGCGGAGAGTCCATCGTGGACTTTCACGACGCGATGGCCCTCGAGCGCGAGGAGACTGGACACCATCTCGGCCGCATCCACATTGTCATCAACAACGAGAATGCTCAGCGCGGAACCAGGTCGTTGGACATCGCCCGTATGAGAAACTGCTGCAAAGGACCGATCGCCTTCGAGCATCGGAAGGCGGACGATAAACTCCGCACCTGTCCCATGACCCTCGCTGTGGGCCAGGATTGTCCCACCATGCATTTCGACCAGCTTGCGGACAAGGGAGAGCCCGATTCCGAGCCCCCCTTGGCTGCGTTCCAGCGTCGATTCGGCTTGTCGGAATGGTTCAAAGATATTGGGCAGGACCTTCGCATCAATGCCGATGCCGTTATCTCGCACACTGACCAGGAGGTCGTCTTTTTGGACACGCGCCGTCAACCGGATGCACCCTCCTCGATCCGTGAACTTCGCGGCGTTGTTTAAAAGATTGGAGATGATTTGATCCAATCGCACCGGATCCGCGCGCAGCCAGACGGGTCTCTTTGGAACCCTGACGAGAAACCGATGCTGACGGGATTGGATAATCGGTCCGTACGACTCGACCGCTTTTTCGATCGCTTCGCGAACCTGGATTCGTTCAAACCGCAATTGAATCTTCCCCCGCATCAGCCGCGAGATATCAAGCAGATCATCGACGAGGCGGGCCATGTGGCTCGCTTGCCGGTCAATCGCAT
>DASZIA010000363.1:0-19725 GCA_035949535.1 Planctomycetaceae bacterium
CATCGCCGGCGTTCAGGACCTTAACGAGATGCAGACCGTCGCGGGGATCAATGTCCTGTCGCATGTGGCCAAGGTCGCCGCCGAGTACGACGCCCGCCTCGAGATGCCCACGGCCCGCTCGCTGGTCATGACGACGGCCCGAGAAACGGTGCAGGCCTCGTACCTTGCGGCCGGCCGGCCCGACTCGTACGTCGAAGACAACATTTACTATGTGACCGACGAGCAATTCGGCTTCGCCGCCTTCGCGACCGGAAAGATGGTGCGCGAGAAACCGGCGGCCTGCTTCTACATGGGCTGCTTTTTCGCCGAGTCGCTGCTCTTCGCCGAGACAGCAAATACGGTCGGCGCGATTCAGATCGCCGGCACAGCCGAGCCCGCTCAGCTCCCGTTTTTTGTCGCGGCCTGCGACTACACCTTGATCGGCGAAGAGTTTTATGCCGCGTCGGCGTATCTCTCCGGCGACCCCGACCAGTTGGGCAGCCTCAAAGGTCAGGACTTTGGCAAATTGCTTGTCGCCTGTCTGCTGATCGTCGGTTCGTTGCTTGCCACGGCTGCCGTCGTGACAAACTCGTCGCAGCTGGTCGAGGCGACCGCCTACCTTCGCGACACGATCTTGAAATGAGGACGCGACCCGAATGAAGCGGACAATCCCCCTCTTGATCGCCGCGATGGCCGGTTACGTGCTGGTCTCCTCGCGCTTCATCCCGCTCGCGGAGAAATGGGGCGAGGTCGAGGCCATCTGGTTCGACATTCTGGCGGCGATCGCTTTTGTGCTGGGCGGCGGCAGCCTGCTCAAGCTGCATCTGCGACGCATCAGCGATCGAACGACCGGCTGGGGCTATTCGGCGATCACGTTGATCGCGTTCCTGGCGACGCTCTACGTGGGAGTCGCGAAAACGGGAGCCCGGCCGTCCCAGGAACAAGAGTTCTATGGACAATCGTTCGCGCCCCTGACGGTGGATGATCTGCCACCAAGCCTGAGCTATCGCGTGGCCGGCTCCATCCCCACGCGCGCCGACGGCGAACCGTTGCCACTCGACGTGCAACGCCAACTCAGCCAGGACGGCAGCGACATCCGCTTTCGTGGTTGGATGTCGAGCAAACAGGAGGCGGACCTTTCCGACTACAAAGACGAACTCGCCTGGCACTGCACCGTCGAAAAGTTGTTCGATACGGCCCAACCTCCAGCCGCGCTCAAAGGCAAAGTCTCGTACCTGGCCGATTATTCGCAGCTCGGCTTTCGCGGCTTCATGATGGATGCCGACCACGAGGCCCTCTTGAAGCTCGGCACCAACGCGCCGTTCGTCGCCGCCGTCGACGCTCTTTGGGCGGCCAGCCGCGAGGAGACGCAAGTTTCGGTCGAGAAATTGCCCGCGGGATTCAGCGTTCCAGCAGCGAGTCGCGCGTACCTCTCTTACGACGAAGCGACACACAAGCTTGGCATTCGCGGCCCGATGTCGGCGGCCCTGCGGGATGAGCTGGCCCGAGACCACTTTCCGATCGCGCGGCCGATGACGGCCGAGCAGCGAGCGGCTTTCGTCAGCGATGTCGAATCCCACGGCGGCAAGCTGAGTGAAGTGCAGGCCCGGACACTCGAGGCGGCCCTGGCGAAGGCCTGGTCGATCAACGGACTGCAGTTTGCCTTGAATGAGGCCGGCCACGCCGTCCCTGCCGAGAAATCCGCCTGCGAACTGTATCAGGAACAACAGTCCCGAAAAAGCGGATCAGCGACAGCGCCGAAAACCGCCGCGCCAAAGTCGGAACCGGATGTCAAGTTGAATGAGCGTCAACGATCCGCGCTCGACGAATTCGTCCGCGAGCCTACCGAAACGGTCGACGATCTGGCCGCACGGCTGAAGGCGGCGGGTCCGTTCACGGCCAACCAGAAAAGCGCTTTGCAAGAATTCTTCGCCAAGGTGCCGACCGTCGGCGAGCAAAAGCTCAACGCTTGCATCGATCTGTTGCGAATCGGGCCACTCTCGCGCGAACAACGTGACTTTTTGCGAAACGATTATCGGGAACAGAGCCAATGGCGTCAGACCGTCGGCGACCTGTTCGTCAAGGCGCACAAGGTGAAGTATCCCTGGTCCGGGCAATACAACTCTCCCGGCTCGTGGTTCGGCTGGATGTACGAATATGTGTTCAAGCCGTGCACCGCCACGATTTTTGCGCTCTTGGCGTTTTACGTCGCCTCCGCAGCGTTTCGAGCCTTTCGTGCCAAGAACGTCGAGGCCCTGCTGCTCTTGGGGACGGCCTTCATCATCCTTTTAAGCCAGACATTCGCTGGGTACTGGCTCACCTCGTGGCTGCCTTCTGATCCTCAGCAAAATCTGCTGGCCTGGCTGCGGATGGAGAACCTGAAGATCCTGATCATGCGCGTCTTTACCACCGCTGGAACCCGCGCGATCTTGATCGGTATCGCGCTGGGCATTGCTTCCACCTCGATCAAGATCATGTTGGGGCAGGACCGCTCCTATTTGGGGGGAGAGTGATCCATGCGGATCAATTGGAACAATATCGATCGCCGGTGGATCTTCTTGATGATGGGCCTCACGGTCGCGGGGCCCATCTTGTGGCAGCTTGCCTTTCCCGAGATTCCCACCCCCTACGCCCGTTCGGTCTTCGACGCGATCGAGAAGTTGAAGCCAGGCGACAAAGTCCTCGTCGCCTTTGACTACGACCCTGCCAGCGAAGCGGAGCTGGGCCCGATGGCCACCGACTTCCTGCACCAATGTTGCGAAAAGAAGGTCAAGATTTACTTCATTGCCCTGTGGCCGGTGGGACCGGTGATGATTCAAGACGCGATCCGCAACATCATCGAGGCCGACTACCCGCAAATGGTTTACGGGCAGGACTACGTCAATCTGGGCTACAAATCGGGCTACGAAGGCGTGATTAAGGTGATCGTGACCGACCTCCGCAGCCTCTACACGACCGACGCCCGCGGCAGCAGCATCGACCAGATCGCAATGTGCCGCGACGTGAAGAACATCCAAAGCATGAAGCTGATTGTCTCGGTCAGCGCCGGCTATCCGGGAGCCAAGGAATGGATTCAGTACGCCGTCACTCCCTATCCCGACAAGATTTCGCTCGTTTGCGGATCGACGGGCGTGCAGTCGCCGCAGTTGTTTCCCTACTTGCCGGATCAAATGGTCGGCCTCTTGGGCGGCATCAAGGGGGCTGCCGAATATGAGAAGCTGGTCAACGACAAGTACGGCGGCCCGACGCCCGCTCCGAAGTATCAAGAGGCCCTCCGGCGGATGGGACCGCAGCTGTTCGCCCACCTGCTGATGATTGGGCTGATCATCGCGGGCAATGTCATCTATTTCACCCAGCGCCGCCGTGAGGGTCGCTCGCGATGAAGAACGAAACCCGGATTTGGATCATCTTGTTTGTGATGGCGGCCGGCTTTTTGGCTTGGCGCGTGGGCGAATACGGAGCCAGCCGGCAATACGTCCGGGAAGTCGACGGGCGCGTGGCTCCGGCCACAGTCGCCGACACTGTCGCGGGGACGGCGCAGTTCAGCCTCTCTCGCACGGTCGGCGTCTGGGTGGCCGCGGTGCTCACGCTTTGCATCTTCTCGTTTCTGTACCGCGACAATCCCTTTTACAAGCTGTCCGAATCGGTGCTGGTCGGCGTCTCGGCCGCTTATTGGATGGTCGTGGCTTATTGGGACGTGTTGATCCCCAACCTCTTCGGCAAGATCTGGCCGTCCTGGATCCAGTCCTGGGCGATGCCCGGACTGTCTCCGCAGCACGACGAATATTGGTTCGCGTACTTTGTCCCGCTCGGGCTGGGAATCATGCTCTTGTGGCGACTTGCGCCGCGCGGTGGCTGGATCGGCGTTTGGCCGCTGGCTTTTTCGATCGGGGCGACGGCTGGGCTGCGGCTGGTGGCCTATTTCCAGGCCGACTTCTTGAGCCAGATCCGCAGCGGAATTATTCCGTTCGCGATGTACAAGGATTCGCAAATCGACATTGAGCGGTCGATCGAGAACGTCGTGCTGGTGGCCGGCACGCTCGCGTGCCTGGCCTATTTCTTCTTCTCGTTCGAGCACAAGGGGGCGCTCGGCCGCGTGTCTCAAGTCGGCGTTTGGGTGTTGATGATCACTTTCGGGGCCGGCTTCGGCTACACGGTGATGGGACGTATCGCGCTATTGGCCATTCGTCTCGAATTCCTGTTCGACGACTGGCTCTGGTTGATCGATCCGTCCGACAGACGGATTGGGATGTGAGGGTCGCCCGCCAATGCGCCAAAGACTCGCTTTGCTCCTGACCGCGGCGATCATCCCGTTGGCACTGGCCGCGCAAGCTGTTGATGGCGACGGCCCGACGTACCGCGAGCACCAGGACTTGAGCTATTACCTGGACGCTCGGGGGGCTCGACATCCAATTCGATCGATCGCCGATTGGACTATTCGCCGCGCGCAGATCCTGGTGCAGATGCAAACGGTGATGGGGCCACTTCCGCATCCGGCCCGCCCCGTGCCGCTTGATGTGCGAATGCTCGAATCGGTGTCGCTCGGTCCAATCGTCAGGCGCAAAATCGACTATCACACCGACTCACCAAGCCGCCGCGTCTCGGCCTATTTGTTTGTGCCGGCTAAGGCGTCGGCTAAACTGCCGGCGGTCTTGTGCTTGCATCAGACCATCAACATCGGCAAGTCGGAACCGGCCGGTTTGGGGACCAGTCCGGACCTGCGCTACGCACTGCACTTGGCCCAGCGGGGGTACGTCACGCTCGCCCCCGATTATCCCTCGTTCGGTGAGTACGCCTACGACTTCGATCCCAAGGACGGCTACGTCAGCGGAACGATGAAGGCGATTTACGACAACATTCGCGTAATCGACCTGTTGCAAACGTTGCCCGAGGTCGACGGAGATCGGATTGGTTGCATCGGCCATTCCCTGGGCGGACACAATTCCATATTCACCGCTGCGTTTGACCCGCGGATCAAAGCCGTGGTCTCCAACTGCGGCTTCACGCGGTTCCACAAATATTACGGCGGCAAACTCAAGGGTTGGACGAGTCCGCGTTATATGCCGCGCATCGCCGGCATCTACGGCAACGATCCCGATCGGGTGCCGTTCGATTTCACGGAAGTCATCGCCGCGCTGGCTCCGCGGGCCTTCCTCGCGAGCGCGCCGATTCACGACGACAATTTTGACGTCTCGGGAGTCCGCGACGTGATTGCGGCTGCCAAGCCGATCTACGCGCTCTACGGCAAACAGGACAATCTGGCCGCCAACTATCCCGCCTGCCACCATGCATTCCCGCCGGCCGCGCGCGAGGTCGCCTACTCGTTTTTGGATCGGCATCTCAAGTAGCACGGACTCAACCAGCGTCCAGGTGCCACTAGTGGCACTCCTACGCGGTTAACCTTATCGGCTCAGGCCACGAGCGACGTGTCGGAGGGCCAACGTCTTGGCTGGCCCCGGAGGGGCCACCGACACTAGCCCAGCGTTTCAACGCTGGGTCGCGAAGTGCCAATTTTGATTCTTAAGCCCCCTGGGGGCGACAGAGCATTCAAACCGCATTGGACTCAGCGGCGCCGCAGTGGTCTCTGCCGCCCCTGACGGTGCTCGGAAATTCAAAAATGAGTTGTCTCGCCAACCCAGCGTTGAAACGCTGGGCTACTATCGGCGGCCCTCTGGGGCCAAAAGATCCAACGCGTGGCTCGTTTTCCTGTCCGAAGGAGTTACCGGCGTTGGGTGCCATTGGCGGGACCCTTGGCCCGCCAACGCCTTGCTCGCCACGCGGTAATCGAATTCCGCGGTCGGGGACTTGCTTTGCGGATTCCACTCGAAGAGCACCGGCGGCGAAGCCGGCCGCCCGTGGCACCCGACGCGGATGGAAGCTTTACGGCATTGATTCGTAGACCCTATTGACAACTCTGAAAATCGCCTGGATGCACTTTTTGAGGTCTGCCTTCATATCCGCATCATATCCTTCTTGCCCTTCAATAACATAATTGTGCCTATCAGGATGAAAGAATACCCGCAGCCTTTTAAGGTCATGTTGGCTGAGCATTTGCTGATTCGATTGTTTCATCGTCGCGCTCAGGAGGAGGAATGTCATGATATCTTGCAGTTTCTCAACGGACGTGGGCGCGTACCGACCTTTGTAATAGTCTTGAATTGTAATCCTAATAAAGGCATCCGCATTTGGTGCCTCACGCACTAACGTAGGTTCCTGCAGTGTTTCGAGGATGTGGGCAGACAAGTTCCGCAGAACTTCTTCGATGCTTGCTTCCGGCATTGAAAAAGCGGGCGTTCTTTCTTGTTGCAACTGCAATTTAATTTTGTTCATTTTTGCGACAAGCTCATGCAACATATTTATCCGTTGCCTGAGCAGAAAGACATTGAATGCAAGTTTATTCAGCACTTCTCCGGCTCTTTGCTCAAGATTGCCAAAGTGTCCGACTATGATTTTCAAAGAAGAATCAGAATCTAGACAGGTTCTGTAGCGTGCAATCTGCGTATCGATAGTCGTATTGATGTTGTTGACGAAAATGGACAGGATTTTGAGCCAGTGACCAGCAAGATTCAGCTGTTCAAAGCGCTGCCTCTGTTCGGCGAGCGCAAGCTCAAGTTCGCTGACCGTCTTGCCGTTGTATTCTTTGGCGAGCGGATTGTTTGCGATCTGCGCTTCCAGTTGATGCTTATCGAATCCTGGCATTGGCTCACCACGTAGATGGCAGTTCAGTTGAGGGACTCGACCATTCTATTCCTTCGCCTTCACGAATCCCTTCGGCACCAGCGCTTTGTATCCGGGTTTGATCGCGCGAACATCGTAGCCCTGCTCTTTCAGGATGTCGGCTGCCAGCAGGCAACGCCGTCCACTCGCGCAATGGGCGTAGACGATCTTGTCCTTCGGAAGAATGCGGGCGAGTTCCCGCGGATCGATTCCGGCTTTTAGCTCGCTCAGAGGCAAGGAGACGGCCCCCTCGATGTGTCCTGCATTCCATTCGGCTTTCTCGCGGACGTCGACGAGTACGGCCTTCTTCTGCCGCACCGCATTCTTGACAGCGTCCAACTGGTCTTTCGTGTGTTCGGCCGCCTGACAAGCCAAGAAACCTGCGCAAATCGCGACCAAGGTCAGGCATCCGCCCTTTGCAGATCGGTTCATTGTCGGTCCTCTTATCGGTATCGGTGTTTTTTAACCGCGGACATTGCTACCACAGCCGCGTTTCTGCGTCGATCGCGACGCCCGGTACCTGCGCAACACTGCGTACTTTGCCGGGGCACAAAAGTCAGACTCGCTCTCACAACTAACTCGCTGACGTCGTGTGTCGTCAATCCCGCATTCCGAGAAAACTGATCTTGAACGAATCGCGTTTCTGTGGCTGAATAGAAATAGGGACTATTTCGCGGCTGGGTGAATCGGAATGGCATAGGGGAAAATACCAGGGGTTGGGTCGGGTCACGAATTTTCAATAGGGAGATGACCCACAAATTGGTGACCCGACCCCTACCCGAAGAGCGCGTCGTGTCGAACGTCTGATCCCGGCGCGGCGGGATCAGGTCCACGCGCGGCGCGCCGGGGAAAAGATCCCCGCCGGGCCCCGCCGGGGACAAAGGTTGCGTACCCGCCGGGGTGGGGATCTTTTTTTCAATAGGGAGAAAGGATCCCCGGCACGCGCCGAGATCGCCTCGGGGGGGGGGGTGGGACGGGACAGGGTTTCTGAAGAGTCGGATCCGTCCGTCAGAGCGTGTCCAAGCTCGTGCTTGCGTCTGCGACTTGCCGTTCGGGCGCGAGCCGGGCCATGTAGCTCATCGAACGCTCCTGGAAGTCGGGGCACTCGAGTGCGAGGCGCTTGCTGATCGGCTTCGGATCGGGAATGTTGCGGAGGTCCTTCAAGTAGGACAGGAGCACGTGCTTGGCTTCGGGCGAGCCGTGCAACATGAAGTGCACCCAGGCCCAGGCTTCTTGATAGTCGGACCGGCGCATCTGGGCATCGTCGCCGAGGCCTTCCAACCGTTTCAAATTGGGCCGCCAGCCCTGCGCCAAGAGCGCCGACAGCTTCGTCGCGTACTCGCGATTAATACGGCCGGGCTGCGGACCTGAGACCTCAAAATATTCCGCCAGGCCCTCGTCGAGCCAAAGCGGCACGCGTTTCATGGCCGAGTGCAACAGACCGTGCGTGTATTCGTGTCTCAGATCCTCGCGCACGCTTTGCCCCCAGTGCGTGAAGACCGCCAGCTCTGTCGAGGACCCGACGAAATACGCGCTCCGCGGCGGCAGCTTCGGATAGGTCACCGCCATGTACTTGCGGTACTCGGGCTCGTTGTTGAACAAATAGACGACAACCGGATCGCGATGCAGCGGCAATTCAAGGAGCTGTGCCTCCTGCTCGCGAAGCGTGCTCAGCTCGCGGATCAGTTCGTGATCCTTTTGCAGCTTGAAATCGCTCAGCACGAGCAACTGCTCGCACTTGACCTGGTGCTTGACCGGCAGCGCAATGGGGCGATCGACTGCCTGACAGCCCGAGAACGCCAGCGCTAGGGCGAGCAGCACCGCTGCGGCGCGGGTGACCCGCTGCGGGGCACATTCTGTGATTGGCCGGCGGCTGCGAGCAGCGCCAGAACGCAGTTCAGTGCTGGCGATCGTCCGCCAGAGCGGTTTCCACTGTGCCGAAAACTGCTCTCCCAGATACTTCTTGAGAAACCTCAGCCGATGAGTGCGACGCAGAGCCGAACACCTAACCAGGCTCGCGTCCAGCTGGCTGAGCATGCCGGCGGTCATGCGCAGCGAGAGAAAGCGTTTTCTCTCAATGCGATCCGCACCGCCGATTTGGACGGCGGCTTCGCCGGCATCAGCGCCAACCAAAATGTCGGACGCAGACAGCTCCCGATGGATGAGTGAAAACTCGCGCATCCGCGCAAGCTCACCCGCCAGCAGCCGGGCGCTGGTTCTGATCCAGATTTCCTTCTGCCGCGGCGAAAGACCGGGGAAGTGATGGGCCAGGAACGTCGTCAACGACACGCTACGGCCCGAGCGCTCGGTCACGAGAATCTCGCGGACCTGTGACACGGAGCGCGTCTGGAGATAGAGCAGGATTCGTGGTGTCGACACGCCGCGGCGGAGAAGGGCGTGCGCCATTTCCCAGGCCCGCCGGGTAGACGACCAGCGAAAACGCGGGAATAGCTCTCGCCAGCCCAGCGTGCGACTCGTTTCGAGAGCCTCGCATCGCAGGGCTTTTCCGGCTGCCCAGAGGTCCAAAACGGCGGCGCGTTCAAAAGCCGTGCGGCGCAGCCAGAAGCAGATGCGCTCCGGGCGATACAAAGTCTCCGGATTGGCACGCAGCTCGAGTACCTGATCGATGCCGAGGGCAGCCAGCCCGCGGCAAACGACTCCGCCCGAATCGGCGACGATTAGCCGTCGATTCGAGCGCTGCCATTTCTTGTCGTAGCGAAGCTGTTCGAGAATTTGCGATTTTCGGCAAAACGCTTCAATCTGTCGCGCAAGGAGAACGCGAGACCGGCGCTCTCCGCGCGCCTTAAAGGAGCGCCCCTCGCCGAGGTAGGCGTTCAAGAAGCGGCAACGGTCGGACCGACCTGCGTTCTGGAAGAAGTTGAAGAGACCGAACAGATCCCAACGGGCGCGTGCCGCACGGCGAAACGCGGTGCCCCACCTGCGCCGCGGCCTGACTCCCTGCAGATCGATCAGTGTCAGCAGCACCCGACCGTCGCCGTTCACCTGAGCGAGAAGGTTCGCCGGATGCAAATCGCGGTGCACGAGACCGGCGCGATGGAGCCGTCCGCAAAGACGCCCGAGCGCTCGAGCCAATTCGCGGCGAAACGCGGAAGTTCGCAGAGCCGCATGATTCGCGTTGCGCACGAGCTGGTCGAGTGGCGTGACGTTTGAAATCGCACGGCTGGCTAGATAGCTATCGCCAGCGAGCGGGCCTCGCGCCGCGAAGCCGACCGCCACGCACTCGATGGTCTCGATTCCAGCCGCTTTGACCTTAAGAGCAGCTCGAGCTTCTCGTTCGGCCTGAGTGCCGCGAATCGTGTTTCGTATTACGTCCCACCAACGGGCGGCCTTGAAGTGTTTGACAAACACAGTGCCCGACGGCAGATCGAACCGTAAGACGGTGCGATGCGGGCCCGATTTAATCGTGGCGACTCGATTCAGGGCGGCGTTCTCAGCCGTAGAGAGGTCGGCGCTTCGGCTTCGGCAGAGCGACCCAAAGCCGTGCTCGTAAAGCTCGCGAAGGATCGGCTCAACCCCGCGCCAACTGACTCCGGCGACCCTCAGCAAGGTCGGCGTACCCACATCGGCGGCGTCGGCGAGCCGGGTTCGAGATTGGTGTCGGGTGGCTGCGCGATCCATCCCACGGTTTCCGCCGGCCCGTATCCATCGTTCTCGGTCGCTGCCGCTCAATCGAGGCGAGATTCCTCGTCGGGCTTTTCGGCCTTGTCCATCTTCCGCATTAAGTCGTGGAGAAGGTCGTTTGAGGGGGCGGCGATCAGATCGCTTCGCCCATGCGCCACTAGAGAGTGCACAAAATCGGGGTGTGCCTGCCAGTCGGACGGCTTCCAGTTGCGAACGTCGACGTAGATATCCGAAAGGCCCGCCTGACTCTTGGGGATCAGCACCAAGCCATCTTTCGAGTACATCACGTGGTATTTGAAGGTGAACGCCATCAGGCCGGCGCCCACGATCATCCCCATAAAGAACAAGAGCAGCTTGCGCATGAAATCCATTTCTCCCGCAGGCAAGCGATCGGCCAAAAAAAGGCCCAGCAAAGCGGCCAAATCATGGCAGAATCAGGGGGTTGCGGCAATACGCGTTCGGGCTATGCCGACCCCAACAAACGAGCCTCATTTCTCAAATCGATCGCCGGTTCTCACCGGATACCCGGCCAGGAATTCACCGACTGTCATCGCCCGCTTTCCCTCGGGCTGCAGTCGGCGAATTTCGATCGCTCCGCCGGCTGCTTGAACGACCAGCTGTTTATTCTCGACTGCCAGGACCGTCCCTGGAGCCGCGTCTGAGCCGCTTGGAGACGGGCTGCCCAAGGGGGCGGCTTCGAGCACAATTAAGCGCAGTGCGCGAGCGGAACCCGTTTCTCCCTCTTTTTGTTCTCGCATCACCAAGGTCGAGTAGGCCATCGGCCAGGGCTGGAATGCACGGACCAGGCAATCGATCTGCCGAGGCGAGCGATTCCAATCGATGCGTCCGTTCTCCTTCTTGAGTCGGGGTGCGCGACTGGCCTGCGTCGAGTCCTGAACGATCGGCTGAGCCGTACCGCGGGCAAGTTGATCGACGACTCGCAACGTCAGCTCGGCTCCGAGCACCGATAGGCGCGATTCCAGCTCCCCAGCCGTCTCCCGCGGGCCGATTGGCGTGCGGCCGATTGCCAACATCGGACCGGCATCGAGCTTGGGCTCGATTTGAAAAATGGTCACGCCCGTCTCGGTTTCGCCTTCCAGGATTGCGGTTTGAATTGGGGCAGCCCCGCGGTATTTCGGCAGGATCGAGGCGTGAACATTGATCGCCCCTAGTCTCGGAACGGCGAGCAATGCGGGCGACAGGATCTGCCCGTAAGCGGCCACCACGCACAAGTCGGGGGTGAGAACGGCGAGCGATTCGATGGCTTGAGGGGTATTGGCTTTTTCCGGCTGAACGACCGACACCCCCTGCTCGAGCGCCAATTCTTTGAGCGGATTGACATGGCGGTGGTGGCCTCGCCCCGTACGATCCGGCTGCGTGAACAGCCCGACCATAATGTGTTCGTGCTCGAGCAGCGCCCGAAAGGTCGGCAACGCAAAGCCGCCGGTTGCCATCATCACGAGGCGAAGACTCACGGCCTACTCCGCGATCGGTTCCCCGAGTCGGACGGATGCGATATCGATCTGGCCAGCCCCCTGCACCCCGCCCGGTCAGCACGCCTAAACAGTTGGCACGCCATCCGGCTCGAGGCCGCGCAGTGTGCGTTCGAGCACGTCGTCGGGAGGAATGGCGCCGGACGTCTGCTGGCGGCGGAACTGGCCCTCGAAATCCGCAATCCGCGGATCGAGTTCGCGTCGTGCGGCTTCGGTCATCCGGTCGATGAACAAAATCCCGTCGATATGATCGTTCTCGTGCTGAACGACACGCGCTTCCAGGTCTTCCAGGTCCATCTCGAATTCCTGCCCTTCGAGATCGAACGCGTTGACGACGATCTTCTCAGACCGCCGGACCTGCCCATAGAGGCCAGGGAGGCTCAGGCACCCCTCCTCGGCTTCCGCGCTCCCCTTGCGCCGCACGATCTCCGGATTGAGAAACACGTGCTCGGCGACCGATTCCGCAGCCGATCCCGTCGCGTTCATGATGAACAGTCGCAATGGCACCGCCACCTGGTTTGCCGCCAGGCCGATTCCATTGGTGGCGTACATCAAATCAAACATCGCCCGGACCATCTGCTTAAGGTCCGCATCGATGCGCACGATGGGCTTGGATTTCCAGCGGAGTGCCGGGTGAGGATAACTGACGATCTGCATGACCCGTTGCGGAGTGCGCGAGGTAGGGAGGTGATCTCGGAATGCACGCGCCCGTGAAGGATTATAGGAGTCCTTCCAGGACGGGTCGAGCGTCTGCATTGTCTCCCGGCGAAGGGAAGCGGCGCTCCTTGCAATCCGGACAGCCCAAGAGGACGCGGCCTCGCAAACGTCCTCACGAACTCTCCTCGGCGCACGGCCGAACGTCATCATGCCGACAGGGACGGATCGTCTCGGCGATTCGCACAAAGGGCGCAACCCTGCGAACCACCCACTGCGATCCGACTCCCGATCAGTAGGTGCGCAAGTCGTTGGCGGCGACCGTCGGCGCAGCCGGCGTTGGCGAAGTTTGCGAGATCGCCGTACCGAAGTTGCCCTCGTAGAACGCGCCTTGCTGCATCACTGGACCCTGCACGCCACAGCCGCCGCCGGGGCAGCTCGAGCAAGGAGCGGGGCCATAGGCTGGTCCATAGCCGCAGCTACCGCAGGCCGGGGCACAGCTGCCGCAAGGCGGAGGATAGCCACAGCCACCGCAGCCACCATGGAACAGACCGCAGCAACAACCGCTGGCGGTCATCAGAAGCGTGAGAGCGACGGCGAGGAGAGAGAGGCGTTTCATCGGGACAATCCTTTTCGGAAGGGGTCTTGAATCTCTGCCGGTGAGAACGGCAGGGATTGCCGGTCTGTTGACGACTCGAACGAGGTCTCGAGACTGGCCGCGGGTCGACTTTGAGAAAAATCAGAAATCTTGACGGGATTGACTCAAGAAAATCGATCGACTTGCCGAAAGGCGGGCGAACGATAGGCATTTTCTGCCGGAGGGTCAACACGACTTTGGCGTGATGAATCAACCCTCCAAAGACGGTGCAGAGCCTTGAGTCCCATCACTTTAGCGCACCCAGCGACGTCCCGGCGCGGAACCAATCGTCGAAACCGGCCACAGATTTTCCGGATCGGTTCGTGGGATTGGGCAGCCCACGACCTTGGGGAATCGCAAATCCGCTTCACGAAGGTGCGATGGCGGCGGGTCATCTTTGTTGTGGGTCAACGACCTATCAAAACAACGTGACCCGACCCCACAGCGAAATCGTCCCGTCCCGTGTCCCGTCCCGCTCTTCCACCCTCTCCCAGTCCGCTGGGAGAGGGCCGGGGTGAGGGCAGATTTTTAATCCCGACCGGTCCCCGTGTCCCGTCCCCGTGTCCCGTCCCGCGCCTGACTGCCGCCCTCGTGGTCAACTACTTCCGTGGTCAACTCCTATTAAAAGTAGATGACCACACCACCCCCTCTTTCAATTAAAGACCTGTCAGACAGCCGACATGGCCCTCTCGAAAAGTGTCCCGTCCAACGGGTCCCGCCCTCCGATCACGGTGCCGGGCGGTGCCGGGGATCCTTCCCCCTCTAGTGAAAAAGGATCCCCACCACCAGCAGATCTATTTTGCGTCCCCGGCGGAGATCTTTATCGCGCCACACACAAGCGGATCGAGCCTTCCCGTGTCCCGTCCCACGCTCAGGCAGTGTCCCGTCCCAATGCGCGCCGGCCGACGCTCCGATCTTCTTGCAGCATCAGAGGCGCTCCCCGATCCTTGCCCGAGTTCTGGGGTGCGATTCCAAGACCGGCGCACCGCCACCGTCCACGCGCCCGAACTCCATTTTACCAGAGTTGGTTCAAACCCGATCGCGCGTTTCGGTCTCGGCGTAGAAACAAAGTTCGAATTTCCGACGATCTCCCGGAACTTGGACGAGCCAGCGCGACTGAACGCGGGCGCTCCGGTGGTCCACTTTTCCGTTGATCATCGACCTTCCTTCTCCGAACGACTGAGCTGTTAACCCAGACCCTTCTTCTGCGGTTCTGAAAAAGTGAGCGAGAGTTCAGCCAGTTTCAGAAGTCCGCAGCACGCCTGTTTGAGCGATCGCGGAATTCGTCGCCGGAGAACCGTATGAGTCGCCAATCGAGGAAGAAGTCGTGGAAATCGATCGCGTTTGCCGTGGCTATGATTCTGTTGCTGTACGTGCTGTCGTTCGGGCCAGTTTGGTGGGTCGTGAACCGTTTTGACTATGGCCAACTGCGGCCAATTTTGGCCCCCGTCTATTTACCGCTTATCTGGGCGGCGATCGAATGTCCCCCCCTTGGAAGCTTCCTGGATTGGTACTTCGGCCTCTGGGTTCCGAAATAAAGTTTGCCAACTGTGCGGATGCTAAAACCTGTGAGGCAAATCCAGACACGCGAACCTCACCGTACGACGAAGTCTTCGGGCAACGCACTGGAATGAAAATCCAGTACCGGCCGTCTCCCCAATGACGCGCGCGGGTCGACCTGGCAACTGCCCTTGGCCGGAAAAGTCGGCCGCGGCTATACTCCGCCGCGCTTTGGATTGGGGTTGGATCGCTGCTGCGGTGGAACCGCTTCGCGATCCAACGCGAACGTATCACCGCTGCAGGGAGGCATGAGCGTGGAACGACTTCTCATCGTCGGAATCGACACGGTAGTCGGCGCGAATCTGGCCGCACAACTGGCTGACCAATTCCACGTCACCGGTTTGAGCACCGGCGAAGAGATCGCGATCGAGGGCTGCGTCACGACCCTAGCGCCGATCAGCGACGCACCCTCCGCTCGCCAGGCCATCGCACTGTATCGCCCCGACCGACTCGTGCTCTGTCAGGCGGCCGGCGATTCCTCGTGGCACTCCGCAGGCACGGCAAACGTGCGTTTGGCGGCAGACGCCACTCGCGCTTGGATCGAAGCGGCCCGGACGGCCGGAAAGTTTCTGACGCTCATTTCGACCGACGCGGTCTTCACCGGTCCCTGGATGTTTCACGGCGAGACATGCGACTCGTTCTGCCAGGCCAGCGAAGCGCAGTCGCTGCGAACGCTCGAAATGGCGGCCCTGCAAGACTCGGCCCATTCGCTCGTCGTCCGCACGCATCCTTACGGATGGAGTCCGCAACTCGACGGCGGCTGGATCGACGGAATTCTCGCGGCACTCGAGGCCGACCAGCCCCCGGTGTTCGATAGCGTGGCCCATGCGACCCCGATCCTGGCGACCGACCTGGCAGACGTGCTCAGCTCGGCCTGGAACGCCGGCTTGACCGGCCTCTATCACGTGGCGGGAGCCGAGCGGACCAATCCGCACAATTTCGCGTGTGCGGTGGCGCGGGTCTTCGACCTTGATGCGCCGCAAGCCGTCTGGCTCGCGCCCACTGCCAGTCCACCGACCGGTTTCGCGCGCGGCGAGATTTCGTTGCACACGCGATCGATCCGGCGTGCTCTGGGCATCGGACTCCCGATGCTAGTCGAGGGTCTCGAGCGACTTCGCGCGCAGCACGACCAGGGCTTCGACCGCCGTTTCAGCCGTGGCAAGCGCTTTGCGGCAAGCAAGGTCGCTTAGTTCGGGTCGCAGCCGCAGCTGTAGGAGAGACTGTGCCTGCCGTTCGCTCGATTCCGAGTCGGCAGGCAGGGCCTGCCCCACAAGACTGCTGCCAGCTGCGGCTCGTCAGTCCGCATGAATTGGCCGTTCGTTCCGGCTAAGATCTCCCGCGTCAATCGGCAGAACCGCGCGCTCCTCGCCTTCCCGGTGCAGGCACGCAATGCGCCCACGGCGGAACTTTCGTCGCGAGGCGTTCTCTGCGCATCTTCGGAGCCCTTGGAACAACCGGCAAATTCTCCCAAGGTCTGGAAAGATGCGCGATGAAAACGGATTCGCGGGTAGTGCCAGTTCGCGGCCGTGACGATCCTCATAAACGCGATTCGTGAACAACATTATCAGGGCCGCTCCGATCGCTTCCCCCCGCGACGGTTGGCAGGCCCGATGCCTGTGCGGCCGGCACCTGTGCCCGCGCGTGACTATTCATTCGTGGTGCCGGCCGTTGACAGCGAGTGGTACTCGGGAGCGAGGCTCCGCGAAGGCGCAACTAAGCTTGGCCGACCGTGGAAAAGGAGTCCTGCGATGCTTGTTTTGTCCCGCCAGCGCGACGAGAGCATCATCATCGGCGACAACATCATCATTACGATCGTCGATATCCGCGGCGACAAAGTTCGGTTAGGGATCGAGGCTCCCACCGAAATTCCGGTGCACCGGCAGGAAGTCTACGAGGCGATTCAGCGAGAGAACGCCAAGGCGCAAGAGGACGGGCGGCCGCCGCGCCGACCAGCCCCCAAAGAGAAACCCTGCTCGAAAGGGACCGCAGGGAGCTAGGGCAAGCCGTGCGGGGGTCCTAAACCCAGTGACGACGCCGTTGGCTTCCTCAAAACTCCCACGCTGTCTGACTCGGATTGCCGGCGTGCGCCGCACCCCCGCTAAACGCGGACGATCACTTTCGCAAAAGCGGAGTTTCGGACGAAAAGCGGCGAAGAACGACGATTGCCCGCGCCGACGCACCTAGCTCAGTCTCTGCATCTGCCCCGAGCCTCGGGGCCTTCGTACTTTCCCTAAAGCCGTTGGGGTCTTGGGTCGATAGTAGGAAGCCGGGGAGACCCCATTTCCATGCCATCGCCCAGGAGCATGGAATGCGACTGTCCTCGCTGTGGGCGCAGGAGCCGACTGCCTCGCCGAGCCTTTACCGAGGAAAACGCCGTCCTCGGAAGCTTGGTAGTCGAACGCGGACGCAATTTCGCGAAGCGCCCAGGTAGAGACGCCGACAAAGAAAGAACCAGAAACCACCACCACATTACCGACCACAAAATCTAACCTGCTCGGGTCCGTTGGGGGCGGAGGCGGTTAGCGGGTCCCAAGAAGGGCTTGTTTCGATGACAACGATTAATACAAACGTCGCATCACTTGTTGCGTTCAACAACTTGACGAACTCGCAGCACTCTCTGCAGACCTCGCTCACCCGGCTCTCGACCGGTTTGAAGATCAACAGCGGTGCCGACGATCCGGCCGGTCTCGTCGCGAGCAATATTCTCAGCTCGCAGATCTCCTCCATCAACCAGTCGATCACGAACAGCAATCGCGCTAACGACGTGCTCTCGACGGCCGACGCCGGCTTGGGGCAGATCAGCGGGTTGCTCGATCAGATCCGCAGCCTCGTGCAGTCCGGGTTGAACAGCGGCGCTTTGTCCTCGACGGAACTTGGCGCCGACCAGAACCAGATCGACCAGGCCCTGACGGCAATCAACAAAGTTGCGGCCAACACCACGTTCGCCGGCGACCAGCTGATCGACGGCAGCAAGGCCTATACGACTCAGGTCTCGAACGCCGACGCCGCGAAGCTGAACAGTTACCAACTGAACGCCGTCACGTTCTCCGGAACGGCGACGGTGCCCGTTACGGCTACCGTCAAAACGGCAGCGACGCAGGGGCAGCTGTTCTACAACTTCGTCAATGGCGGTGTGGCGAGCAATACGACCATCGAAGTCTCCGGCGCCTCCGGGACGAACGTGCTGTTCCTCGGCTCGGGAAGCAGCCTGTCCGACATCAAGTCGGCGGTCAACAACGTCTCGAACGTCACGGGAGTCACGGCAACCCACACCGCCGCTGTGTACGGCACAGCCACGTTTGGAACGGTCGCCTCGAACAACGGGCTGACCTTCACCGATATTCGCAGCCAGGCCACCAATCCGGACCAGGCCACGGGCAACGCCCAGACCTTGAAGGTCGACATTGCCGCGGCGGCAGCGACCAACACGCTCTCCGTGACCAGTGCCTCGACTGCCAACTCGCTGACCCTCACCATCACGCTCGGCACCGATGGGTCGGGCAATGTGACCTCGACGGCCAGCGACGTCAAAGCCCTGATCGCCGGTAGCGCCAACAGCAGCAGCTTTGTGTCAGTGACGCTCGACGGCAACGGCACCGGCAACGTCGTCGGAGGCCAGGGCCCGACGAACGTCACGACGGGCGCCAAGAACGGCTCGTTGACCTTCCAAAGCCAGGACTTCGGATCGTCCCAGTTCGTCGGTATCAAGGTGCTGCAAGGCACGTTGGCGACCAACCAAGGTTCCGTCGCCGGTACCGCAGCCAGCCGGAGTGCTGGTACCGATATCGTGGCGACCATCAATGGTCAGGCGGCAGTCGGCAACGGCCTGAGCGCGTCGGTGACCGGCTCGGCACTCGACGCGGCGGTGACCTTTAACAAGGCGGACAACGTCGCGGCCACCACGGCCACGATTACCGTCACCGGTGGGGGCTCGATCTTCCAGATCGGCCAGAACGCCAACGTCGCCGGTCAGATCAGCCTTGGCCTGCCGGCCGTCAACACGGCAGAACTCGGCGGCACCAACGGAAAGCTGTTCCAGCTGGGCTCGGGCGGCGGGCTGAGCCTGCTCGATCTGGGGCCGACAACCCCTGGCTCAAAGCTGGTGTCGATCATCACCGATGCGATTAACCAGGTTTCGACGCTCAGCGGCCGTATCGGTGCTCTGCAGTCGAACGTCATTCAGACGAATATCGCGACCTTGAACAGCGCCCTGCAGAACGTTTCCCAGGCGAACGCCGACATCGCCGATACGAACTTCGCGCAGGAAACCTCGAACCTGGCGCGGGCCCAGATCCTTCAGTCGTCGGGTATCTCGGTCTTGTCGATCGCCAACCAAACGCCTCAGGCCGTGTTGAAGCTGCTCCCCTAATCGGCCCGCGGCAATGATCGCAGTCGCCCGTTGAGCGGGTGTTCCTGGCGATCACTGGGTGAGAATCTCGAATCGGCGTCGCCGGCAACCACGCGGGCGACGCCGATTCTTTTTTTGCACGGGCGGATGCGCGGGCGCCGACTCGGAAAACTGGCGAGAGCGGGTAAATCAGGAATTCAGCGGCGAGTTGTCGGTCGTAACGAACTGATTCGATTTAACAATCCGGTCGATCTTTAGAGCAGCACCGCGAATCGATAGACCGGGAGCCGGCCGACGCATGAGAGCGCTCGCTCAAGAGCCCGCGAAACTGCTGCACGAAGGGATCGAGCATCACAAACACGGAATGCTCGACCAGGCCGCCCGTCTTTACGAGCAAGCACTGGAAGTCGAGCCGTCCCAGGCCGACGCGCTGCACTTGCTGGGAGTAATCGCTCATCAGCGTGGAGATCACGCTGCCGCGATTGAGAGAATCCGTCGAGCCATTGGCATCAACGGCCACAATGCGGCTTACTACAGCAATTTGGGAGTGTCGTACCGCTCGCTGGGGCGTACGGGAGAAGCGCTGGCGGCTTTTCGCCGCGCGCTGGAATTGAGCCCGACTTCGCCCGGTATTCGATTCAACCTCGGCAATGCGCTGAAAGACGCGACGGAATTCGCCGACGCAGCCACCGAGT
>DASZIA010000364.1:0-6114 GCA_035949535.1 Planctomycetaceae bacterium
TGGGCATCGGTGGGGATCAGACCCAGCACGTTCTGTGGCGGCTCGAGCACGGCAACCTAGACGGCATCCATCCCAAGCTGGCCGTGCTGATGATCGGCACGAATAATTCCGCTAGCAATACGCCCGAGCAGATCGCGGCGGGAATCCGGGCCATTGTCGAGAAGTTGCGCTCGACCTTGCCGAAGACCAAAGTCCTCGTGCTGGCAATTTTCCCGCGCGGACCCAATCCCGAGCACAGCCTCCGGAAGGTCAATGAGGCGGTCAACGAGCGGATCGCCAAGCTCGCGGATGGAAAGGATGTTATTTACCTCGACATCGGCAAAAAGTTCTTGAAAGAAGACGGGACACTGAGCAAAGACATCATGTACGACCGCTTGCACTTGACGCCCGCAGGCTACGAAATCTGGGCCACCTCGATCGAGCCGAGCGTGGTCCGCCTGATGGCAGAAAAGGAATGAGCCCGCACCGTCCCTGGATCGCCGACCGAATGCAGCGGATCGACGCCTCCGGCATCCGGAAGGTGTTCGATCTGGCGGTCACGATGAAGGACCCGATCAATCTCAGTATCGGGCAGCCGCATTTCGACACCCCGCAGCCGGTCAAGGATGCGCTCAAGAAGGCCGTCGACGAGGGACGCAATGCTTACTGTCCAACCCAAGGCATCGCACCGCTTGTCCAAAAGCTGCAAGAGCGGGTCGACGCCGAATACGGGCACTCCGACCGCTCGCTGTTTATTACGAGCGGAACCAGCGGCGGACTGCTGCTGGCGCTGTCGGTGCTGATCAATCCTGGCGATGAGGTGCTGTTCTTCGATCCCTATTTTGTCGTGTACAAGCACCTCACCACGCTGGCGGGCGGCAAGCCGGTGGCGATCGACACATATCCTGATTTTCGCATCGACCTCGACAAGGTGCGATCAGCGATCAGCGAGCGAACCAAGGTGATCCTCTGCAACAGTCCGGGCAACCCCACCGGGACCGTGCTTTCAGAGAGCAACCTACGGGGGCTCGCGGAACTGGCGGCCGAGCGCGACGTGGTGCTCATCAGCGACGAAATCTACCGGACGTATTGTTACAACCCGTCATTCGTCAGTCCGGCCCGCTTCAACGACCGGACGCTCGTGATCGACGGATTCAGCAAATCGCACTCGATGACCGGCTTGCGGCTGGGCTATGCGCACGGCCCCGCAGAGATCATTCAGCAGATGATCAAACTGCAGCAGTTCACGTTCGTCTGTCCTCCGCAGCCGGTGCAATGGGCCGGACTCACCGCGTGCGACGTCGATGTTTCCGAGCGGGTCGCCGAATACCGTGGCAATCGTGATTTCATGGTTGCCGAGTTGTCGGAGTTTTACGAACTCGCACCAGCCGGCGGAGCCTTTTACCTCTTCGCCAAGGCGCCTTGGGGAACGGCGAGCGAATTCGTCGCCGAGGCGATTCGCAACAATTTACTGGTGATCCCCGGCAACGTGTTCAGCGACCGCGACACGCACTTTCGGATCTCTTATTCGGCCGAGCGCAGGACTCTCGAGCGCGGCGTCGAAGTTCTCAAGAAGCTCGCGCGACGCTAACCACGCGGGGCTACCCCTAAGGTTCGTCGGGAGGGCGCGGGGCGGGGGGTTGGTTGCCGAACTGGGCGATTTTCTGCTGGAATTTCTCGAAGGAGTGTTTGAGCGATTCGAGCAACCGGGGAACGCCCGGGGCCGCCATAAACACGCGGCAGGAAACGGCCGACCGCGGATAAAACGTGGTGATGAAGTCGAAGCAGAATTCACTCGGAGTATGGCCGATCATCACCGCGTTGGCGTAGTTGCCCGAGAGCACGTCGTCCTGCAGCTTGAGCTGCTCGTAAAGTTCCTGGGCCGACACGGGCGGCCCGGCCCCAGCCTGCGGATTGGGCACGAGCGGCATGCTGTATTTCGATTCGTAGTTTCTCAAATTGTCGGACAGCGCCGCGATAAACTGCACGACAACTCCCGGCGGCAGCACGACCCGCGCCGCGACCTGCTGAGGCTGAGACATCCGCAGCAGGAAGTCGAGAATGAATTCGTGCGGCCCCTGCACCACCACGGCCCCCGTGCTGAAAACGCCGCGGGCCACGCGTTCCGGCACCACCGCGCTAATCTGCGCGTGTTGAATTTCCTCGCAGTGAGGTCCCTCGCCGCCCGGGGAAGAAGGCGCGCCCGAGGAGTCGTCCGGAGGTCGTTGGTCAGGCATCGCGACAGATTCGCAAGAAGGAATAGCTCAGGCCCGCGGCAACCTCATGCCCCGCGATGGTGACCCGGTTCAAGTCGTCGTCCGGACGCGCTTGCGGACATCGGTCTCGACGGTGCCAAACGCGTTTTCGTGCCGCTGAAGGGCCATGCCGAGCGCCGCCAGCAATCGCTTCGCGGTGTAGTGATTCATGATGATCCGCTGCGAGACCTTGACCGTGGCTTCGCCGGTCGCATAGGGATGCGGATTGAGCCCCAGGTCGAGGATCAGCTCTTCGGCGGTGCTCGAAACGCGGCAAAAATTCGCGTAGCCCGCCGTGCAGACCGAATCGTCGACATGAACGGTCGGCTGTGGGGCGGGCTCGGCCGCAGCCGGCGCGGCCGGTGTCGTCACATCATCCTTCGCCATGGTGGTTTCCCATAAGAGGCGGTCCGCCCGTCAAAGGTCGCTTCGCCCGCTGCCGGGCGAGCACGCGGTAGAGCGCGGTTATAACAGCACGGCGCGCGGGATTCAACGGCCTGGGTGGCCGGTGAATTCCCGCGCGCCGTGCACTCCGTTTGATCCACACTGCGCGATAATTCCGCGCTGCTCGTTCGACTATTTGCTGTCACCGCCGGTGTTCGCGCGGGCGCGTCCTCCGCCCCGCCGGGCCGGCCGAAGCAGCTTCACGTCAAACGGCTTGCCCTTCATCGACACGAACTGCGCCTGCTGGTCCTTTGTGAGAACTTCGGTCGATTTCGCGAGGTGTTCCTCGCTGAGCTCGGCCATCTTGGTCATGCGCTCGGCTTGGGGCAGGCTCGCCAACTGTTTCTCGAAATCCTTCTTGATCGCGGTGAGCTTGTCCTTCTGCTCGGCATTCAACCCGAGTTCCTTTTGCACACCTGCATCTTCGAGAGCCGAGGGTCCCGCCGCCTGAATCGCAATCTCGTGCACGCGCTTCAATTGCGCCTTGTCCAAGGTCTCGGCGAGCTTCGGCGCGAACTTTTCGTTCACGCGCTTGCCGATCTCGGCCATTTTGGCTCCAAATTCTGCCATCTTCTTCGTCCGCTCTTCCTGTGGCAGATCGCGAAGGGCCGCGCGGTCGAAACCGGTGGACGCCATTTCCTGGTTGACCTCGTCTTGGACGTCTTTCGCAATGTCGTCGATTTTCTCTTTCTGATCGGGCTTGACACCCAGCTCTTTCTGCACGGCCTCGTTGGCAGCGACTCGGATGTCGTTGACGCCTTGCGGGCCGCGCATCCCGCCGCCGCCGCGGCGCCCTTGGGCGTTGGCCTGTTGAACGCTGACAAGCAGCAAGGACAGGGCGGCGACCGCCACGCACGGAACCAAACTCTTTCTCAGCATGACGCTTCTCCTGGTACGGTGTTTGGAAGCTCCGCCGTCACGATGGATCGAACCCGATCGGGCAAACACGGACGGTGACGCACGGCTAGAACTAAAACGGCCCCTCGATCGTGTTGAGGGCTCGCGGCTGCGGTCACTATGCCCGAATCGCGCCGCTCCCGCAACTCGGGCGAGCCCCAATCGTTTCAACACCTTACGGTTACCTTAAGAGCCGGTAAAGTCGGCAGAATTCAGCAGTGTCCGGAGCTTTGTCCTGTGCTGTCGACACCGCGTGCTCACCCGCCTTTTCGGCTCAAATGCCTCTCTTGGAAACGCAGCTCTTGAGCAAAATTGAAGCCAAATCCGCGATCCAATGGCGCAGACGACGCCGCAACGGACAACCCGGGCGCTCGATCCGTTATGATGCGCGACGCGCAGACTTGGGTCGTGGGCGCCCGGCAGCACCCGAAGCTCTGCGCGCAGACCTCTGATTGAAGACTGTCGCGAGCTCGGAGGAGCGTCATGATCGAGTTGGATGAACGAGGCGTGGTCACAATCCTGCGGATGGTGGCGGGCAAAGGAAACGCGCTCAATCTCGAATTCACTCAGGCGCTCGATGAGTGCGTGCAACAACTCGAGCGCAGCCCGGCCAAGGCGGTCGTCTTGACGGGGCAGGGCAGCGTCTTCGGTGCGGGAGTCGACTTGCCGGCGCTCGTGAGCGGCGGACCGGACTATGTGCGCCGTTTTGTGCCCGCGATGGTGGCGGGATTCGAGCGGCTGGTGACCTTTCCCAAACCGCTGGTGGCCGCGGTCAACGGGCATGCCATCGCGGGTGGTGCGATCCTCATGCTGGCTTGCGATCAAAAGCTCCTCGCGAGGGGTAAGGCGCGGGTCGGCCTCACGGAGATCCGCGTGGGAGTCGAGTTTCCCTCTTGGGCCCTCGAGGTCGCGAGATTCTTCACGCCCCCGGAGCACCTGGCAACTCTCATATTGACCGGTCGCACCTGGCCCCCTGAGGAAGCCCTCGCGCGTGGTCTGGTCGACGAGCTGGTCGATGCCGAGGGCCTCCTCGAGCGGGCGTGCGAAGTGGCCGCCGAGCTGGCCGCCATTCCTTCCGCAACCTATGCCGCGACGAAAATCGCGTTGCGCCGGCCGCTCGTCGAGAGAGCCCGTCATCTCACCGCAACCGATGGACCGGCACTCGTTGAAAAATGGTGCGATCCGGCGACTTTGCAGGCGGTCGCTGACTTCGCGGCGCGGCATATTGGTCGTAGATCGTGAAGTTCTCAAACTCCGATTGAGGAAGCAGCATGTCGGGCATCAATTGGGTGGCCGCGTTGGGAGCGGCGATCGCGGGCTTCGTGCTGGGAGCGATCTGGTATTCGCCCATCGGATTCTTGCACACTTGGATCCGCGCGGCGCAAATCGAAAAGCCGCCCACTCCGACGCCGCAGATGTTCGTGCTGCTGTTTGTTCTGCAGCTCGTCGCGGCCTCGGGATTCGCGCTGCTCTTGGGGCCGGCGCCGGAACTGACGTTGGCCGTGCGGCAGGCCCTGATCGTCGGAATCTGTCTGGTCGCTGCCAGCTTTGCTGTCAACGACCAGTTCGAGAATCGGCCCTGGCTGCATTTTCTGATCGATTCGGGCTACCACGTCGTGCGGTTCGTGGTCTTCGCCCTGATCCTCGGCGTCTGGCACTAGAGAGTCTGGCATTAGGGCTCACTTAACATCGGACGAGATGCAATCGGTCCCGCGTCCCGTGTCCCGTCCCGCTTCTTGTCCCAGGTCCCGTCCCAAAGGAGCCGCGCACGGGCGGGTGGCCGGGGCGCCCCGCCTCGCGGAAGCCCCGGAACAGGGGCTGACTTGGGTGGCCGCCGATAGGAATTGGATGTTCGCACACGGGGGCTTCCGCTTCGCGGAGCGCCCCCGCCACCCGTCGCACAATCGTGCGAACCACGATGCTCTGTCGCCCTTAGCGGGGCTTTCGCCTCATCTCGCTGACGAGATCCCAGCGTTCGCACGCTGGGCTATGCTCTGTCGCCCCCATTCGGGGGCTCCCCATTCAGGGCTTACTTTCCTCCCCTTGGGCACGAACCGTCTGCCACCACACGGCTCCTTGGACCGGACTGCACGCGACGGGAGATTCGCACTTCTGTTTCTCAGCACTCGTGTCCCGTCCCGTAGTTTCGCTTGTGACTCCGCGCGTATCCGGTGACGTCTCTTGTCCCATGTCCCGTCCCATGTCCCGTCCCGTGTCCCGTCCCGTGTCCCGTCCCGATTGCGACCCCGACGATGCCGCTGAGCCGGGCGCGGGTGACGGCAAAGAAGCCGCACACGCAGTCAGCGGTTCTTCAGGCTGGGGATTCGATGCCGGCGCTTCATTTCCGACAGGCTGTCCCAGTCCCTGTTCCAACAGACGGATCAGGTCCAGATTCAGACAGGTCGACCCAGCCGCGGCAGGACGCGTCCCACCTTCTCGGACGCCGGCCGCACCGGGTGCAGGGGCATTGCCCCTGCACACAAACTGTCCCGTCCCGATGTCGTACGTCATCGGATCCGGCCCGGGGAGGCCAGCCGCC
>DASZIA010000365.1:0-8337 GCA_035949535.1 Planctomycetaceae bacterium
ACGGATAACCAAAACCCGCGCACACTTCATAGACCCGGCGCTGCGAGTCCTCGCTCAACGTGCCATCGCCCGTCTCCCAAGCGCATACGACGGCGCGGCCGCCGGGACGCAGCCACTCTGCCAGACGGTGAACGAACCCCGCCTTATCAAACAGGTACTCGGCGCACTCGACGACCCAGATGAGGTCGAAGGCGTCGGAGCTAAGCCGTACGGTCTCCACATCGGCCGCTAGAAACTGCGTTCGGGATCCGACGCCGCTCACCAACGCGCCGAGCGTCGCCCACTGCTGCTGCACGCGACTGATCGTGACTCCTGTGACGTGGCAGTCCCACGCTTTGGCGAGGTGAACCGCCGAAGTTCCGATGCCACAGCCGATGTCGAGCACGCGCTCCCCTCCGCGCAATCGAGCCTCGCGGATGACCGTTTCCATGAGGTTGGATTGTGCGTCGGCTGGACTCTCGGCGGCATTCCACAATCCGTGATGGATGTGTCGACCCCAAAACAGGCGATAGAAGGGGGTCGCCAGGTCGGTAGACAGGCGGATCGCGCGTTTTTCAATCGCAGGACCGCGGATCATGATCGAGATTCTTCAGGGTGCCGACTCATGCTGTCTTGATTCGCGTCGGCTTGCGGGGAAGGGGGAGGTTTGCACTCAAACGACACCCTCCCTTCGCGCCCGACTGCCCCATTCTTTCGTACAGGCCTCCAGAAAGAAACACCCAGAAAAAAATCGACCGCCAAAAAACTGGGAGGGGCCGTGCGCGCAGTGGCGCTACGTCACATGGCAAGACACGACGCGCGGATCTTCCCCGGACGCTATGTCAAAGAAGCAGCATCCTGAGAAAATATTCTACATCCACTGGCGCTCGCCACGAACGGGCAGTGGCGACAACGCCGAATCGCACGCCAACCGGCCATGGGCCGGTGAGCCTAGGCCGCGCGAAAGGCCAAGGGGATCAATCGACCGATCTGGCGGTCTCGATCAGGTCCTTGAGCCCCGCGAGCTGCTCGCGAGCCGCGTCGACGCTTCCTGCCAGGCGGATGAATGTCAGCCCCGCCCGCATGACGTCGGATCCGTCGCCGGCCCCTCGCCCCGCGCGGCCCGGTTTGGCCCTGCGGACCGACCGCTTTCCGCTCCCGGCGAGCTTGTAAAACGTGCTCTTGAACGTCCCCTCGTTGATCTTGTGGTCCGGATGGCTCTTCTTGATGGCTTCCATCGCTTCCCGAGCCGAGGCGCCGCGATGGGATTTGCGATACTCTCGAATTGTCTCTGATAAATTGAATCCGTTTGCCTTCTTTGCCATTGTTCATTTGCCTTACAGGAGGTGAGATGGTTTGGACATTCCGACGTTAACAATCCTTAACACAGCGAGCAATGATCCGATCGCTGATTTTCCGCGGGTTTTTTTGATTCGTGGACTCGCGAGCGAAAAACTAACCTCGCCAGGATACCTGCACGTTCTTATCGAGAAGAAAATAGGGGCCGCTCTATTCTCAAGCAAGTGACCAACAGTCAACTATCCGTAGCAATTGGCTCACGATGTGAGATACCTGTTACTTTTCTCGGGTGCGCATATTGGAATCGAATCAAGTAAGGACTAGTCAGGCAATGCAAGACCTGGAACCGCGCTTGGCCCGCTCCTGGAGAGATCGCAAGGTCTGGATCACGGGCCTCATGCGGCTCGTTCTGTGCATGGCGTGCGGCCTCGCAGGCGCCTTTTTGACTACCGCGGCTGAACTCCTTCCCGCCGCTGCGCAGGCGCGTCCTGGCGAGTTGGGCCAGCACGTGAACCCGTTCATCGGGACGGGCGGGGTGTCGTATCTCTGCGGGAATGAGTTTCCCGGCGCGACGGTGCCGTTCGGGATGGTGCGGCTCTCCCCGGACTCGATTGCCGACTCGGGACGGCGAGCGACGAATACGTCGGGCTATTACTATCGGGACACAAAGATTTTGGGTTTCAGTCACACGCGTTTGGCTGGCACCGGCGCGGTCGACGGCGGCAACTTCATGGTCATTCCCGTGGCGGGCCATGACTCGGAAGAAGCGTCCCGCCGGGGCTTGAGGGCATCCTTCTCTCACCGGGACGAGACGGCTTTTCCCGGCTACTACGCCCTTTCGCTTCCCGAGCGAAATCTGCGCATCGAATTGACCGCGACGTGCCGGGTCGGCGTGCACCGCTACCATTTCGCGGCCGGTGACAAACCCCGTCTGTTGATTCACGTCTCGAGCGTACTGGGTCGCGGAAAATGCAAGGATGCCCACGTTCGCGTCATCGCCGGAGCCCGCGAGGTCGAAGGCTCTGTGCGCACGAACGGCACGTTCTCCGGGCGCTACGGCGGCATTCCGATTCACTTCATCGCGCGGTCCAATTGGCCGTTCACCAGTTTCGGAACCTGGCAGGATGGAGTCTCTCAACCCCTCAAGGGTACTGCAGTCGGCGAAGACGTCGGCGCCACGTTGTGGTTCGATAACAAAGACCCGCATGAGAATGGCTCGGGAAAAGACACGGGCAAGAAGCCCGACCCCCACGCAGTCGAGCTAAAGGTGGCGATTTCCTATGTCAGTGTCGAGAACGCTCGCGAAAACCTCGACCGCGAATCGTCGGGACTTGATTTCGACGCGGTGCTCGCAAGCGCGAAGCAACAGTGGGAAGACCGGCTCGGCCGCATTCGCATCGAAGGAGGGACACAAAAAGACCAGTCGATCTTTTACACGGCCCTTTACCACGCGCTGCAGATGCCGACGACCTTCAACGACGTCAACGGCGACTACCTTGGATTTGACAACAAAGTGCACCGCGCGGCGGGTTTCACTTACTACACAGACATGTCGCTCTGGGACACGTTTCGCACGGTCCATCCGCTTTTCTGCCTGATCGCCCCGCGCGAACAGCGCGATATGGCGGTCTCGCTGGTCGAAATGGCCCGCCAAGGCGGATATCTCCCGCGCTGGCCCTCTGGCAACGGGTACACCAACTCGATGTTCGGGACGCCGGCCGACATCATGTTGACCGACACCTACCTCAAGGGGATCCGCGATTTCGACGTCGAAATGGCCTATCAGTCGATGCGCAAAACGGCTCTGGGCCCGCCCATAAATTCGCGATTCTCGGGCCGGGCCGGCGTCGAGGACTACCTCAAATTCGGCTATTGCCCGTCCGACTTGATGAAGCAATCGGTCGCCCGGACGCTCGAGTATTCCTATGCCGACCACAGCATCGCCCGGCTGGCCGAGGCGCTCGGACACACCGAGGATGCGGCACTGTTCGCCAAGCACGCTGTCTCCTATCGGCAGCTCTGGAACCCTCAAACGCAGTATTTTCAGCCGAGGGATTCGCACGGAACATTTTCCGAGGACTTCCGCCCGCTGTTGCTGACTTATCTCGATCGCGGCGGAAAATATACCCACGCCTATGTCGAAGGAAGCGCCCTGCAGTGGCGATGGGGAGTGCCTTTCGATGCGCCGGCGCTGATCTCATTATTTAAGAGCAAGGAGTATTTCATCGACGAACTTCAGCAGTTTTTTTCCCACTCGGCACCGCAGGTCAACGTGCCGCCGAATGCCTACTACTGGCACGGTAATCAGCCCGACTTGTATTCCGTGTATCTGTTCAACGCGGCGGGTCGTCCCGATCTGACGCAGAAATGGGTGCACTGGATTCTGGCGCACAAGTATGGCGACCAGGAAAACGGGTTGGACGGGAACGACGACGGAGGCACGCTCTCCGCCTGGTACGTTCTCAGTTCTGTGGGTATTTTTCCTACAGCCGGCTCGGATCGCTATGAATTGGTGAGCCCGCTTTGGAAACAAGCCGAGGTCAAGTTGGGGAATCATCATCTGGTCATCACGGGCAATCGGGAGACTGCAAATCGGCCGACGCCCGAGCGAGTGCGCCTCAACGGTGCCGTGCTCGACCGCACCTGGGTCGCGCACAAAGAGATCGCCAACGGGGCGACGTTGACCTTCGAGACCGGCGCAGCCTCTTCGGCACCGTCGAAATGAGGGACTGGATCCGCGAAATGGTTGAGGTTGATAAGATTGCTCGCAAGGAGATCGCAGCATGACACCATCAGACGAAACGCGGCCCGCGTCCGAGTTGGGACGTCGCCAGTTGTTGCAGGGTTCGATCGCCGCCGCAGCCGCCACAGCAGTTTCCGGACTGGCATTGGCGGCCGAATCGAGCGATGAGCAGACACCTCTTCGCGGCCGGATCCGCCAATCGATCGTGTTTTGGTGCTTCAACTCGGCCGGCGAAAAGTGGGACATCGAGCGCACCTGCGATGTGGCCCGCCAACTGGGCTGCGTCTCGGTGGAAATCTGTGAACCGAAGAGCTGGCCGATTCTCCGCCGCTCCGGACTCACTTGCGCGATCGCTCCTAACGGCATGCCCGGAGCCCCGTTCAAACGGGGATTCAACAACCCGGCTCACCGCGCGGAATTGCTGGCGCGGACCCGCGAGACGATCGACCAATGCGCGACCGCCGGAGTTCCCAGCGTGATTGCCTTCGTCGGCTACAAGTGGCGAAATGCCGACGACCCGGCCAGCGGCGAGATTCCGCTCGAAGAGGGGATCGCGAACTGCGTGGCCGGACTGAAGGAGATTGCCGGGTATGCCGAGCGCAAAGGTGTAAACATTTGCGTCGAGCATCTCAACAGCCGCGATCACTCGCACCCGATGAAGGGTCATTTTGGCTACCAGGGAGACGACCTCGATCGCGTGGCCGAGATCATTCGTCGCGTCGGTTCCCCGCGCGTCAAACTGCTCTTCGATATTTATCACGTACAAATCATGCACGGCGACCTGATTCGGCGGCTCGAGCAGACGAAAGACATCCTGGGGCACGTGCACACGGCCGGCAATCCGGGTCGTGGCGAGCTCGACGACAATCAGGAAATCCACTACCCGCCGCTGATGAAAAAGCTTCTGGAAATGGGCTACACGGGCTACGTCGGCCAGGAATTCATTCCAACCCGCAATCCGCTTGAGGGTCTTCGCCAGGCCGTCCGCGTGTGCGACGTGTGAACGAGTCCGCCACTCTCCTTTGGTGACTGTCCGTTCGTGTGAATCGAGGTTGCGGATTTCAAGCGGCCGGCTTCAGCACCAGCGTGTGCTCCGCCGGTCCCGGCATGAACGGGGTGGCCTTTCCCTCCGCCCAGGCGGCGTGCTGGTCGCCGAAGTGAGGCGACAACGGATGCCCCGATTGCCCACAGGGCATGTGCAAATAGCCGTCGCTCTCGTGTCCGGGCGAAACAGCCATTCGCTCCGACGCTCCCTTATCGGGCGTCTGGATTCGGGGCATGTTGTCCCAGTCGCCGGGCAACTCTTGGGAGGGCATGTTGAGCCAGCGCGCAAGCGAGGGCACCGCCATCGTTAGCGGATGGGCGATCCGCGTTGCGTTGTAGTTCCCCCAAGTGTAGTCGGCCAGCCGCGTGCCGCCTTTAGTGGAATTCCTGACGACTCCGTCGGCCGCAGAGAGCAACAGTTCCTTCCAGCTCTTGAAACGCGGATCGATTAGATGCGCGGGCTGCTTGGAAACGAGTTTCCAAACCGGTCCCTCCGTGCGATCGAGGCCGGCAATCGAAAACGTCGGCTGCACCTTCCTGCACGGCGCGACGAGCACGTCGGAAAGCTGACTGACGAGTGCCAGGCGAAATTCGCGGACGGCTCGAAAGCCGACTGAGTCGATCGAGGCGCGGCCCCCCCAGTTTTCGACGGCAGCACGCAGCTCGGCCCGGCGCGGGTCGGCAGCGACCGCCTCGGAGTCGAGCGTATCCAAGAGCAGTTTCCGCCAGCGTTCGAGGAACACGGCGCGATCGTCGAGCTGGATCTTGAGCATGTCGGCTTCGTTCGCCTTATCGAGCTTGCGCAAGTCGTCGCGGATTTGCTGGGCCCGCGCTCCCAGGTCGTACATCCCGTCGCCCAGGCGGGCCAAGAGATCGTCGCTGACCACGCGGGCGTTCGCGGTCCAAATCCGGCCGTCGGCAGGATCGATAAGCCGTGGGTATTCTTCCGGCTTGAGATACCCATCCCAGCGGTGCGACCCGTCGGCCCACGAGCTGGGGAGCCGGCCCTCGAAGCCGATGCGGCGCGGCAATCGCCCCATCACGGTCCAGGCGATGCGGCCCTTATCATCCGCCACGACGAAATTCTGTCCCGGCGCACCGGCAAGATTTGCGAGCCGAAGTGATTCCTCCAACGTCCGCGCCGATTCGAGCTTGAGCAGCCCCATGTTGACGCCTTCGGTGTCGTGCGCCACCCAGCGCCAAACCCGCGGACGATTTTTGGAATCGGTTTCGATGACCGGGCCCCAAATCGTATCGACCACGTCGAGAACGGCGTCCGGCGCGCCCTTGACCTTGATCTTCTCGGGATGGTGCTCGAATTTCTGCGGACCCTTCGGCGTGAGGTACGACTCTTTGTCGTGCGGATCGGCGTCGACGATCACCACGTCGGCCCAATCGGCCTGCGTGTTCGTGAAACCCCAGGCGATGTGTCCGTTGCTGCCGACAACCATTGCGGGCGTTCCCGGCAGAGTCAATCCGGTGATTCGCTGATCAGTCGTCGCACCGTCCGCTTCGGGCCAAACGAACGACGCCCGATACCAGATGTGCGGCACGCGGATTCCGAGATGCATGTCGTTGGCGACGATCGCTCGACCGTCCGCGGTCCGCTTGGCGGAGATCGCCCAGTTGTTACTCCCCATATGGAAGGGGGGTTCCTTGGGCGCGCGGTCGAGCGGCGGCAGCTGGGCAACCGGAACGAGGCTGCTCTTTCGCGTGTCGAAAACCGTGGCGGACGGAATAGGCGGAGTCTCGAACGGCTTGCCGAGCAGGGGAGCGTCCCATTCAGTTCCGCGCGGAGCCAGAAAATCGAACATGGGCGCAGGCATCGTGTCGTGCAGCAATCCGAGCGTGGTCTCGGCCTCGAAGGCGTCACCCTGCAGGTCGAGGAACATCGAAAACAGCACCAGCGCACAGTCTTCGGCTTTCCAAGGCGCGGGCTCAACGCCCAACAGGTAGTACTCGAACGGCTTTGCGTGCAGCGACCGCAAACCGGCGTTAGCCCCCGCAGCATACGACTCGAGAAGGGCCCGCTCGTTCGGGTCGCCGGCGGACAAAATCCTCTCGGCCACGTTGCGAAAGCGGTGCACGCGCACCCGGCGATCAACGTCCAGGGCGCCGGCTCCCACGATTTCAGACAGTTCGCCGGCCGAATTGCGCCGCAACAAATCCATCTGAAAGAAGCGGTCCTGGCCGTGTGCGAATCCGGTCGCGAAGGCGAGATCTTTGCGGTTGGCCGCGCGAATGGTCGGAATTCCGAGGCCGTCCCGCTCGATCTTCACGTCGCGCGCGATGCCCGCGGTGCGATAATCGCCGTCAACCTGCGGAAGGCTTCCGGCGAGCAGGCTCCAGACCCAAAACCCGGTTCCAACAATTAGAAGGAGAACCACGGCGGCGACCGCGGCCGCGATTTTGACCCAACGTCTGCGCATGGAAATTCGCGCGTCCGAGCAACAAGAAGAGGAGAGGCAAGAGAGCCAGCCCATCCGTAGGCCGGAAATGCGTAAGCGCATTCTCGACGACCGCTCGGCACATCGCAAGGTATGCAGATTAACCGCTCGTTAGTGTAGCGTGCCTCCGTTTCTGGGGGCCACGGGCGCCAGGGACAAATCCCTCGACTCGTGTCCAGTCCCAATCCGAGACGGTGGGTGGCGCTGGCGGCTTGTCCGCCAGTCGTTGAGAGTGGGCATCGGATGGACGAGTCGTCATGGGAGATGGTGGCGAGACACACTTTTCCCAAGTCGACGCACCCGCTCGCGGGTACCCGGCCGTCGTCATTGGTTCTAGAGCATCCCAGAACGACGGCAGAGCCGGATAGGGAACGCGCGCCAACCGGAGTAGTCTTTTCCGCCAGCCGTACTTTTGCCCGGCGCCGTCAGATGCCCGACGCGATGAAAGCGAATTCGAGTCCCGTGTCCCGTCCCGACTCTTGTCCCATGTCCCGTCCCATGTCCCGTCCCGTGTCCCGTCCCGATTGTGGCGCGGACGACGCCTCCGAGCCGGGCGCGGGTGACGGTGAAGGAGCCGCACACGCAGCAAGCGGCTCTTCAGGCTGGGGATGCGATGCCGGCGCTTCATTTCCGACAGGCTGTCCCAGTCCCTGTTCCAACAATCGGATCAGGTCCAGATTCAGGCAGGTCGACCCAGCCGCGGCAGGACGCGTCCCACCTTCTCGGACGCCGGCCGCACCGGGTGCAGGGGCATTGCCCCTGCACACAAACTGTCCCGTCCCGATGTCGTACGTCATCGGATCCGGCCCGGGGAGGCCAGCCGCC
>DASZIA010000366.1:0-5100 GCA_035949535.1 Planctomycetaceae bacterium
CTACCTGCAGCCTGACGGAGTCTTCTATGCCCAGTCGTCGACGCGGATCCGAGACGTCCGCGACGGCACGTCGAACACGATTTTCGTTGTCGAGACGCGCGAACCCGACGCAGCGGTCTGGATCGACGGCGGCACCGGCTCGCTGGCCGCGCATCCTTACGATCAAACCAATCCTCCCGATTACGCACTGCCGCAGCTCGCGTTCAACTTCACGCCGTATTTCGAGCCGGTTGGCGGGATGATGCTCGAAGGAGGGTCGGGGATCGATTGCGCCTACGGCCCGTCGAGCATGCACCCCCGAGGCGTCATGCACTTGTTTGGCGACGGATCGGTTCATTTCATCTCGCCCGACATCCGGACCACCGTTTACGATTCCCTGGTCACGCGCGAGGGGCAGGAAGTTATCAAAGGCATCGAACTTGAGTAGTCGTGCCTGGCGTGGTTGGCGTAGGACGCGTGCTCGCGAGCATCGTCGCAGCATTATTGCGGGCCGAAACTGACCCGCCGCGAGCTGTGACAAACCGTCAGCGGCGAATCGAGCACGGCCAAATTTGGCCGATCTGGAGCGATGAGCACCGTCTCTGCGTAACAATGAGCGGCCGAGTCCGCCGCGGCTCACTTTAATTCCGACTACCGCCTTGCAACTTCGCCAGCAAGCGCAGGATTTCGAGATACATCCAGACCAGCGTCACGAGCAAACTGAACCCGCCATACCATTCCATGTACCCGGGCGCCTGCATATTGACGCCCCGCTCGATGAAGTCGAAGTCCAGGACGAGGTTCAGCGCCGCGATGACTACGACGAACAACGAAAATCCGATGCCCAGGAGTCCCGATTCATGGATGAACGGTAGCCGCGTCCCGAAAAACGATGCGACGATGTCCACCAAATACACGAGGCAGATAGCGCCCGTCGCGGCAACGATCCCAATCTTGAGTTTCTCGGTGACTCGAATGATGCCTGTGCCATACACAAAAAGCATGATTGCGAGGACTCCGATGCTTAATCCGACCGCTTTGATCACGATGCCAGGGTACATCCCCTCAAATACCGCAGAAATTGCTCCGAGGACCAGCCCCTCCAGAGCGGCGTAAATCGGGGCCGAAAAGGGAGCCGCCTTCGGAACGAAAATCGTCAAAAGGGCCACGACGAAGCCACCGATAGAGCCCACCATCAGCGAGCCATACGTGAGGGGAGAGCCGGCAATGGCCTGAGACCACGTGTATACGGCTACGGCCATCAAGATCACGAGCAGGATTGCCGTCTTCAGCACCGTACCTTGGAGCGTCATCACCTGCGCAGCCGTCAAGGCGCGCCCGGCCCGTCGGTAGACCGCCTCGTTCATCGCCGGATTAGCGGTTGCCATCGGACGTTCTCCCTGGTGTTGTTGGGACGGTGGAATGCGTTGCCGGCCACGCGAGCGCCCGGCGGGCAATGTCGAAGGCCGCTTGCGGTTTACCGATCCGCTTCGCATTCTCCTTGAGGCGAGCCAGACGCGCGGGATCCTCCAAGAGCGGAGTCAGCTTGTGTGCGAGCGTCGCGATATTGTTGATCTTCACGGCGGCCCCCTTCTCCAGCAGAAAGTCGCTGTTTCGGCTCTCCTGGCCGGGGATCGGGTTGACGACGGCCATCGCTGCGCCGCGGGCCAGGATTTCGGAGGTCGTCAGTCCGCCCGGCTTGGAGACTACGAGGTCGGCTACAGCCATCAGCTCATCAATCTGATCCGTAAATCCCAGAATCTTCACGCGATGCCGTTCGGGTGCCACGATCGCCTCGAGCTGGTGCTGGGCCGTTTCGTTCCGGCCTGTGATGACGACAATCTCGATCGGCACTTCGATCGCGAGAATGCCCCGGAAGATCTCTTCGATCGGCCCGACGCCGAAGCCGCCGGAAATCTGAACGACGATTGGCCGGTCACCAAGTAGTCCCTGCCGTTTCAGGCACTCGGCCCGGTCTTTCGGCTGACTGAAAACCGGATGGATGGGAATACCGGTCACGCTGATATCGCCGGGCGGGACGCCCCAGTGCCGAAGGTACGCCGCCCCTTCGCTGGTGGCGCTGAAATAATGGTCGCAAGGCTGATTGACCCACAGCCGATGCGTCTCGAAATCCGTAGTCACAGTGAGGTGCGGTGTCGCTAGCTTCCCCTGCCTGCGCAGCGAGGCGATCAATTCCGGCGGCAGGAAATGCGTGTTGACGATCACGTCCCAAGGCTCGGATTTGAGGAACCGCAGAAAGGGCCGCAGGTTGAGTTTTTCGGCCATGAGCCGCAAGCGGTCCGACGTGCGCCGGGGTGAAACGGGGCGATCCATCAGGTCGTAAAAGTAGCCCAGCACGTGCGGCGCCTTGTTGACGAGATCCAAGTAGGCCTTGGCGTAGACGCGGCGAAAGGCGGCGTTCGTCAGCTCGAGCACGTCGACATTTTTGACGACGGCCTCCGGATCGAGCTGCTTGAGCGCCAACTCAACGGCCTGCGCCGCCCGCAAATGCCCCGCCCCAACTGCTGCCGAAAGTACCAACACCCGCTTGGCCATCGCCTGTCCCTCCCCGTTGCAAGGCGTCTGCCACGCACAGTTATAACTGGAATCGAGGGGCGGCACACGAAAAGATGCGGGGTGAGGCTCGAAGAAGCCGCGCACGAAAGTACGCGGTGTATTTTCTTTTCGGGAGCCGGAATAGGCCGCCACGCGGGATCGCTCACTGTCGTGCGCGGCTCTTGGGGAAGCGCAGCTTGTCCCGCGACTTGTTCGACAGCGTCCCAATGCCATTGCCCCTCTGTCCCAAGCTCCCGCTTGGGACGGAGGTAATTGACACGGTGCGCCCCAGCACGCGCATAGCCTGTTTAGGTTATTGAATCCGGCCTTGGAGGTCCACAAAATGCTTTTCCTGACCCGACTTCAAGTTTGTGTGGCTGGGCGGGTCTCGGGGTTGCATCAGGGACTGCGGCAACACGATCCCAACTGACCGCCTCGGACGAGGTGGGTGTCCGGTTTGCATAAATGATTTCCGCCCCCCTCGCGGACGCGAGTTCTTCCGCGCGCCCAATGGGGGATAATCAAAGTTGCGGCTGTGCGGCAAAGGTGCTGATCGGACAACTCGGATTGTCTCTATCTTCGCCAAAGGACAAGCCATGAAACAGACATTTGCGGGCCTTACGGTTGCTGTTATCTCCTTTTTCCTCGCATTCTCCAATTCTGCATTGGCCCAAGACCTCGGCGCGATCGTAGAGAACACGGTTGCGAATTTCACAATCGGCGGCACCACATTCAATGTTTTCCCAATGCTAAAGAACTCAACGAATCCGACGGAACAGTGGCAATTCAGATACGAGCCCCTTTTCCTGCCGCCGGTCGACGCCAACGGCCAGCTGCTTGTTGCCCGTGCTCCGAATGGCACCACCAATTGGAATGTCTCGTTTTCGTTTGCCTTTGGGACGCCCGACGCGAACAACCGCGCTTACCAGAAATTGCTTGCCGTACATCCCGCGGCGGCACAAACGCTGCTAAATAACGTCGCGCATTTCCGCGTCGACTCCATTGACGTCAGTTTCCGAAATGCGATCCCGCCGGGACTCGGTACTTTGCAAACGACGACTCTTAATCCTGGCGCCGCTCCAACCGTCACTGTTGTCTGCACAGCCCCAAGCGAGGCCACCTCGAAGCAGCTTGAAGCTTGGCTCAAGTCGGTCAATTCCGTCCTTCACTGCAAGTACAAGTACGGGACCAAAAAGAAGGCTGAAAACAAGCAGGCAATCAAGTTCAACATGTTAAGGACGTCCCATCTCTTCGCCGCTCTGGACGGCATTCCAGAACGAGATCACGGAAACGTCTATATCCACCGCAACGATCTCCGCAAGCTAACAGAGAACATCCATCTGCAGATAACCTCCGTGTCGTATATCGAAGACCCAGCCCGCTTTCGCACCGACCTCGTTCAGAAGCTGATTGATCGATTTCAATCAGGCAACGACACGGATGTTATGCAATTTAATGCAGAGAAGATGAGAGCTACATACGACGCCGATGACATAAAGCCAGACAAAGTGACAAAAGCATTTGAGAAGGCATTTCACAAAAACCAAGGGGCTAGCACCTACCACGTCGTGAAACACTTTCTTGTGGACACAGGGTGTGAGGTGCTCGGCTATTTCGGTGGTAAAGCCAAGGTCGAGGCTGACGCGGATGAAACCGAGATCAAGAGTTTCTTGAACGAGAAACAACATGGAAGCATCCTTTGAAGGAGAAAAGGTCGTACCGAAAAGTATCAAAGTGCAACGCGTCAACATCAGTCAGTTTGACAGTGACGCGACGTTCATGGACTCGGCAGTCTATGTTGGCGATGACATCCTAGTCGAACGAGAAGTTGATGTAGATCTGTCAGCGCGCGTTTCTGAGGGCTCAACAGCCATGGGCTTTGCCGGGCGACTTGCGGATGTGGAGGAAACACTACGCAACATGAAGGGAAGCAACGGCAGAATTGACGTTGGCACAATCAGGGCGGATAAAATCGACGTGGCAAGTCTTCAGGCACAAAATGTTAGCGTTAGCGGCGGCATTCAGGCGGCGCACGACATTAGCGCCGGACCCCACGGTTACCTGCGCGGATATGGATTCGAGGTCAAAGAGGGAGGAGTGGGCGTTGTAGGGGTTGGAGGCATCGGCAGGGATGGTGATGAGAACTACATCGACCTGCGTTTTGGCTCAACTCTCAGAAGGCTTGGCATCGATCGGGGTAACGGCACCCTCACGCACAACGACTTCGTGCTGAAGCCCTCTTGGAAACCACCCACCATCCCATAGGAGTCGTCCTCGTTTTGCAAAGTCGCGGTTCCTAAGAGTTAGCCGCAGAGCTCAAACAGTCCAGCCGCCCCCTGTCCGCCGCCGACACACATCGTCACCACGCCGTAGCGAACTCTGCGGCGCTGCATTTCGTTTGCGATGACGCCGACCAGCCGGGCACCGGTCATTCCGAACGGATGGCCGATGGCGATCGAGCCGCCGTTGACGTTGAGCTTTTCCGGATCGATGCCGAGTCGATCGCGGCAGTAGACCACCTGCACGGCGAATGCCTCGTTCAATTCCCAGAGGCCGATGTCGGCG
>DASZIA010000367.1:0-17783 GCA_035949535.1 Planctomycetaceae bacterium
ATTGCGATCGGGGTGATTGGCGATGGCGGCCTTCTTGTACGCCTTCTTGATTTGTTCGGGACTGGCGTCCTTGGCGACGCCCAAGACCTCGTAATAGTCCCTTTTCGAAGCCATCGAAACCATATTTGAGTGGAATCCCGCTGGACTCCGCAAGATCGGTTTACCGCGTCTGTCTGAATCTGGCCCGCAGCGACGCGGGCCACCGTTGGCCGGTGGCCCGTGGGTGCGTCATCTAAATTCTACGCCATTGGGTAAAGGCCTATCGGACGCTTCCCTCCACCTTGGGCTTGTCTCCGCCGCCCGTCTCGTCGGTGCGGGTGACAAGAACCTGGGTCGTGAGCATCAGCCCGGCGATCGAAGAGGCGTTCAAGAGGGCGTTCTTGACGACTTTGGTCGGATCGACAATCCCCTTCTTGAACATGTCGACGTATTCGCCCGTGTTGGCGTCGTAACCGATGTTGCCCGCCTTCTGGCGAACCTCGTCGGCCACGACCGAACCGTCGGTGCCGCTATTGGAAGCGATCTGCCGGATTGGAGCCTCGAGTGCCCGCGCGACGATCTCGATGCCGATCTTCTCGTCTCCCTTGCCTTTCACCTCTCTGACGGCCTCGATCGCCCGCAAGAGGGCGACGCCGCCACCTGGGAGAATGCCTTCCTCGACCGCCGCACGCGTGGCGTGCAGCGCGTCTTCCATGCGGGCCTTGGTCTGCTTCATTTCGGCTTCGGTCGCCGCTCCGACCGAGATCACGGCGACACCGCCCGTCAGCTTCGCGAGCCGTTCCTGGAACTTTTCGCGGTCGTACTCGCTGTCAGTCTGCTCGATCTGCGTGCGGATCTGCTGGATGCGGGCCTGAATGGCCTTCTTGTCGCCGGCCCCCTCGATGAGGGTGGTCGCGTCCTTGGTCACCTCGACCTTCTTCGCCTGGCCCAGATGCTTAATCTCGACGTTCTCGAGCTTGATGCCCAGATCCTCGGAGAGGAGCGTGCCGCCGGTCAGAACGGCAATGTCGCCGAGCATGGCCTTGCGGCGATCGCCGAAGCCTGGCGCTTTGACGGCGCAAACATTGAGCACGCCGCGGAGCCGGTTGACGACCAGGGCCGTCAGCGCCTCGCCCTCGACGTCCTCAGCGATTACGAGCAGCGGCCGGCCCGAATGCGCGACTTTCTCGAGCAAAGGTACGAAGTCCCGCAGACTCGAGATCTTCTTCTCGTAGATCAGAATCAGGCTGTTCTCCAACACGCAGGTCATGTTCTGCGGGTTGTTGACGAAGTAGGGCGAGATGTAGCCCTTGTCGAACTGCATGCCTTCCGCGAACTCGAGCGTGGTCTCGTTCCCCTTGCCTTCCTCGACGGTGATCACGCCGTCGCGGCCAACTCGCTCCATCGCTTCGGCAATCAGCTCGCCGATCTTTTGATCGTTATTGGCCGAAATCGCGCCGACCTGGGCGATCTCAGCTTTCGACTCGACCGGCTTGGAGGCCTTCGTAATGTGGTCAATCGCCGCCTCGACGGCTTTCTCAATTCCGCGGCGGACCACCATCGGGTTTGAGCCGAGCGAAATGCTGCGGAGCCCCTCGTCATAGATGGCGCGGGCCAGCACGGTCGCGGTCGTCGTGCCGTCGCCGGCGACGTCGCTGGTCTTCGAGGCAACCTCATTGACGAGCTTGGCCCCCATGTGCTCGTACGGATCCTCGAGCTCGACCTCTTTGCTCACGGTCACCCCATCCTTGGTGACGACGGGGTTGCCGAAGCTCTTATCGATGATCACGTTTCGGCCGGTCGGCCCCATGGTGACGGCCACTGCGTCGGCCAGGATCTTGACGCCGCGCTGCAGCTTGATTCGGGCCCGGTCGTCGAACAACAGTTGTTTCGCCACTTCTGGAGACTCCTTGATTCACGGATCGGCCAGCTCGGAAATATCTTCGGGAGGGCGAAGCTCCCACTGAGCCGTTTCTTATTTCTTGTTCGCTCGTAAGGCGGCTCGGCAAGAGCCTCGCCCTCCCGCCATTGAGCCGATTGTCTGACCGTTACTTCACGACCTTGGCCAAAATGTCGCTCTCGCGAAGGATCTTCAGATCCTTCCCCTCAACTTCGATGTCCGTCCCGCCGTACTTGCCGAACAGGACCTCATCACCCACTTGTACGGCAACCGTCGCCCGCTTACCGCCGTCGAGGATTCGGCCCGGGCCGACTGCGACGACTTTGCCGCGCTGCGATTTCTCTTGAGCTGCGTCGGGGAGGACGATGCCGCCCGCTGTCCGCTCTTCTGCACTCGTGGGTTCGACAACGACGCGATCATCCAAGGGTTTGAGGGCCATATCTTCGTCTGACTCCGATTCGCTTGATGTGAGGTTTGTGTTTGGTTCCAACTCGCCGCGCGCCAACCGCCCCCGCTCGCGCTGCAAACTTCTCGCCTTACAGCCGCAGCGGCTCTAAAAGTCGCCGCCCATGCCACCCATGCCACCCATTCCTCCCATGCCACCTCCCATCCCGCCCATGCCTCCCATGTCGTGATGGTGGTCGCCGCCCGCGCCTTCTTTTTCCTTCTTGGGCTCCTCGACGACGATCGAATCGGTCGTCATCAGCAGCGAGGCGACACTGGCTGCGTTTTGCAGCGCGGTCCGCACGACTTTCGTCGGGTCGACGATGCCAAACTCGAACATGTCGCCGTAGCGGTCGCCCATGGCATCGTAGCCGTAGTTTTTGTCCTTCGCCTTGCGGACGTTGTTCGCGACGACGGCCCCATCGAGGCCGGCGTTCTGAGCAATCAGCCGCAAAGGCATGCTGGAGGCGTTGGCGACAATGCTCGCGCCGTGCGCCTCGTCACCCTTGAGTTGCAGCTTCTTGATCCCTTCGCCGCAACGGAGCAGGGCGACACCGCCGCCGGGGACAATCCCCTCTTCGATGGCGGCCCGCGTCGCGGCCAATGCGTCGTCGATCAGGTCCTTGCGTTCCTTCATGGCCGTTTCGGTCGCCGCCCCAACGCGGATCTGCGCCACACCGCCGGCGAGCTTCGCCAGGCGCTCTTGCAGCTTCTCGCGATCGTACTCGCTGTCGGTCTGCTCGATCTCGCGGCGGATTTGTTCCGCGCGTCCTTCGATGGCCGACTTTGAGCCGGCGCCCTGAATGATCGTCGTGTGTTCGGCGTCGATGATCACTTTTTTCGCGACGCCCAAGTCCTGCATCTCGATATTCTCGAGCTTGATCCCCAGGTCTTTGAAAACTGCCTTCCCGCCGGTCAGCACGGCGATGTCTTCGAGCATGGCCTTCCGGCGATCGCCGTAGCCCGGCGCCTTGACGGAGGCCACTTTGAGGATGCCCCGGAGCTTGTTGACGACGAGCGTCGCGAGCGCCTCGCCCTCGATGTCCTCGGCGATGATCAAGAGCGGGATGTTCGCCTTGGAGATCTTCTCCAGAAGCGGGACCAAGGCTTTGGCGGAGCTGATCTTTTCCTCGTAGATCAGGATCCGGCAATTCTCGAAGATGCACTCTTGATGGTCTTCGTCGGTGACGAAGTGCGGCGAGAGGTAGCCGCGATCGAACTGCATGCCTTCCACCAACTCGACCTGGGTCGTGATGTGGCGGCCCTCCTCGACGGTGATCACGCCATCCTTGCCGACCTTCATCAGGGCGTCAGCGAGAATCTGGCCAATCTCGGAGTCATTGTTGCCGGCGATCGTTGCCACGGTCTCGATGGCCTTCTTATTCTTGGCCTCGACCGGCTTGGCGAGCTTTTTGAGATCCTCGACGACGCTGTTGATCGCCTTCTGGACGCCGCGACCAAGCGATATCGGAGCAGCGCCGGCCGCGATGAATCGCAGACCTTCACGGTACATCGCCTCGGCCAGCACCGTCGCAGTGGTCGTGCCGTCGCCAGCGACATCGCTGGTCTTCGAGGCGGCCTCTTTGACGAGCTGGACGCCCATGTTCTCGAACGGGTCCTCGAGCTCGATGTCTTCCGCAACGGTCACGCCGTCCTTCGTCACTTTGGGGGCGCCCCAGCCTTTGTCGAGCACCGCGTTGCGTCCGCGGGGGCCAAGAGTGCTGCTGACAGCCCTCGTCAGTTTTGAGACACCTTCCAACAGGCTCTTGCGGGCCTCTTCGTCAAAACTCAAGAGTTTCGCCACAGCTTCTCCTCAGTGCGATAGGCAGAGCGGACTTGAGTGCCGCTCCGCGCGATGACGCCTATTGAACTCACTGGTGCGCCGGAACCCTTGGCGCCGGTGTTTTCCGACTTGGGCCCGTTACCCGACTCGACTGACACTCTGCGGGCGACTGCCACGCCGGTCGAAAGTATGTCCGCGGCAAGTGCGAAAAGCAATCAATGTGCCGGTGAAGACGCTACGCCACAACTTATTGGTATCACAATGTTTGCGATTATCGCCACATTCCCAAGCAAGTGAGCAAGCTGTCAACTTGGCAGGCCCTTTGCGACAAGAGGTCGCGAATCGGGCTCGCCTGACGGCTCTGGGCGGGAGTGTTTCGGACGCTTCCAGAGGACGGCGACGCAGGCGGGCAGCAGAAACAGGGCGCCGACCAGGGCGCCCGTGAGAGTCACAATCGACAACTCGGCAAACCGGCGCGTAGGCAGAAAGTCCGAAAATAAGAGCACGGCCAGGCCGATCACCGTCAAGAAGGTCGAGAGGCACATCGGCTGCCCCTTGCCGATCAGTGTCTTCCAGGTCGCGCGGTGCATGTCGGGGTCGCGGCCGTACTCCTCGCGGAACCGCAGGATGTAGTGGATCGTGTTGTCGACGGCGATTCCAAGGCTGATCGTAAAGACGATTACGTTGCCGGCATTCAGATCGAACCCCCTCAGCCCCATGTAACCGAAGGTCACCGCGAGCGGAATGACGTTCGGGGGAATAGTAATCAGGCCGATTCGCAGTGAGCGGAACAGGACGGCGATCAATCCAAAGATCACGAACGCAGCCGTTAGGATGGAAAACAGCAGCTCGTGAATCATCTCCGTCAGCCCCAAAGCGCTCACGTACGCGTCGCCCGTCAAGCGATAGGTGATGCCCGAGCCGGGCGGAAAGAGTTCTGCCATTTTCGCCTTGAGAGTGTCGGCTAAGGCCAATGTGTCGCGCGTGCCGACGTCCCGAATTTTCAGGAGCATTCGCGGATGCGTTTCATCGGGGGACATGAATTCGTGATAACGCATTTCTCCGGCCACTTTGCCGAGAAAGATGCGAGCTCGTTCGATGCGGCGAACGCCCTCGGCATCCGTACGGGGCAACTCTTGTGACAGCTTTTCATCCGGCACGAAGCGACTGTTGATCTCGTTGAAGTAGTCGATGTACGACCGCGCGAAAAGGACGGGCTTCTGCTGACTGGCGAATTGCTGCAGTACGGCCACCTTGCGGAAAATGTCCGGCCGATAAAAGAGCCCGGGCTCGTCGGCTTGCAGGCTGATCTCTAAAGGCAGCAGTCCCGAGAGATGCTGCTCGAGCGCGTGCAGTGTCTGAATGGCCGGGTTGCTCTCGTCGTAGGTCTCGAGCGTCGAGGAATTGATTTCGACCGTCCGCGCGCTCCAGAGCGAAACGCCCCCAATCAGCAAGAATCCCGCGATGGTGGCCCAGCGCCACTCAACGATCGCGCGTCCGACGCGGGCAAGTCCGCTTGAGAGCCATTGCCACACGCGGACTTCCTGGAACGCGGGCGCTCGGAAGTAGGGCAACAGCGTGCCCAGCGTGAGAATCACTGTGAGGTACAGGAACAAGAGCCCCATCGCCGCCTGCGTGCCGAACTCCTGCAGAACGGGCGAGCTGGCCGTCTTGAGCACGTAAAATCCGATGGCCGCCGTGCTGAACGCGCCCAGGCAGGCCACTATCATTTGCCGAATCGTGCGGCGGCCGGCGTCGCGGCGGGAGACTCCGGGACGGGCTTCCTCGGAATAACGGGTCAGCACGTGAATCGAATTGGAGACCCCGTTAATGAGTAGCATGCAGGGCAGGATGTTGCTCACGATATTGAGCGGCTGGCCGCGGAACGCGATCACGCCAAATGTCCAAATCAGGCCCTGCCCGACGGCGAAGAGCGGCAGCAAGCTGCCAGAAATGCTGCGGAAGGCCAGCGCAAGCGTGATTAAGTAGAGCACGCCGGCCAGCGGCATCAGCCGTTCCTGGTCCTTCTGCAGGTCGTTCACGATACCCACGCGGAGCACGGGCAGGCCGCTCACGAGAACCTTGTCGCCCGGCGGCGGCGCGTGCTGGGCAAGCGTCGCGTCGACTTGTCGCACCATCGACCGCATCGCATCGAAGTTCGACTCGGTCGCGTCGAACACGACGAGCAGGGCCGCCATCTTATAGTCGCGGCTCACTAGCGAGCCGAACGGCAACTCGGTCTCGGCGAGCCGCTCGCGGAGCACTTCCGCGGACTCTTTGCTGACGGGGATCTCATCGATGATCGGCTCGTACGACAACTTGGGATTGAGACCAAGAGTGACTCTCGGCGTTTTCATCGAGATCAAGCTCTCGACACGCTTGACCTTGGGAAGGTGCTCGAGGTCGCGGACCATCTGCGCCTGCCACGTGAGGGCCGGCGCCGTCACCACGTCGTCTTTTCCGAGCGCCTGGAGTCCGATAATGATCACCGTGTCGTCGTAGCTAAACTCGCGACGAAACTGCGCGGCGTAGGCGATCTCGGGATTGTCGCTGCTGAAGACGGCGTCGGGATTGAAGTCGAAGCGCAGGTTCCGCGCGGAGTAGCCGGCAACTGCCGTCGCTGCCAGCAAGATTGCCAGCACGATCGGCGGATGACCGACGATCAAGTCGGCCAACCGTCCGGGGATCGACTCCAACCGTTTGAACAGTCTCACGCTAGCTCGAGGAAAGATGACCCAGTGCCTCCATGACCGATCGTTTTGACCGCGTTGGGATTTGCAATTATCGCGCCGCTTGGGCCGGTTCGAGCAAGGATCGGCCGGTCATTTCCAACGGCGGCTCAATTCCCAGAAGTCTCAGCATGGTCGGCGCGACGTCCGCCAAAATGCCCGAATGAAGCTTCCAGTGCGCTTGGTCGGCGGCGATATAAAAGATCTCGACGGGAAACGTGGTATGCGCGGTATGGGGCTGACCGTTTGCCTCTCGCATCTTTTCCGCGTTGCCGTGGTCGGCCGTAATCAGCGCCACGCCACCGATTTTGCGCAGGATTTCGACCACTTGGCCGACGCACGCGTCGACCGTTTCGACGGCCTTGATGGCGGCCGGAATGCGGCCGGTGTGGCCGACCATGTCGGCATTCGCGTAATTGCAGATCACGACATCGTACTGTTTCGATTCGAGCCCACGAATCAGCTCGGCGGTGACCTCGGCGGCACTCATCTCGGGTTTGAGATCGTACGTCGCAACTTTCGGAGAAGGAACCAGCACGCGGTCCTCACCCGCCACTGGCTCCTCAACTCCGCCATTAAAGAAAAAGGTGACGTGGGCGTATTTTTCCGTCTCGGCAATCCGCAACTGCTTGAGTCCGTGCGACGCGAGAACCTCGGCCAGAATGTTCCGCATCGACTCCGGCGGAAAGACCACCGGCAATTTGAAGGTGTCTTTGTACTCCGTCATGCAGACGAAGTTGACCCGCGGCCGCCGCTTGCGCTCAAACCCGGTGAAGTCGTCCTGCATGAAGGCCTGAGCCAGTTCCCTGGCGCGATCGGCTCGAAAGTTGAAGTACAAAATCCCATCACCGTCGCGGACGAGCGGTTTGTCAGGATCGGCCTGCGGAGCCCGAATTACGGTTGATGGAATAAATTCGTCGGTCTTGCCGTTCGCGTACCATTCCTCCAAAGCCGCGGCCGCATCCCTTCGCTGCGTGCCTTCGCCGAGGACCAGCGCGTTGTAGGCTGCGGCCACGCGATCCCAGCGATTATCGCGGTCCATCGCATAGTAGCGGCCCATGACCGAGGCGATTGTTCCGACGCCAATCTGTTTCATCCGCCCTTGCAGCTGACGCAGATAGCCGGCTCCGGCAGTCGGTGACGTGTCGCGGCCATCCATAAAACAATGGACGTACACCTCAGAGAGGCCATTGCGTCTGGCCAGCTCGAGACAGGCGTACAAGTGATCGATGTGGCTGTGCACGCCGCCGTCGGAGCAGAGCCCCATCAAATGCAGCCGTGCGCCTTGGGCCTTGAGGTTGCCGACAAAGGCCTCCAAGGTGCGGATTTCAAAGAACTCGCCCTCGCGAATCGACTTGGTGATTCTGCTCAGGCTTTGATAGACGATCCGGCCAGCGCCGAGATTCAAGTGGCCGACCTCTGAGTTGCCCATCTGGCCGGCCGGAAGCCCAACGGCTTCGCCTCCGGGATCGAGCGTGGCATGCGGACACCCTGCCCTTAGCGCGTCGTTGACGGGAGTGCGCGCCATCAGCGTGGCGTCCGCTTCTCGTTCAATACCGGCCCGACCCGCGGGATTGATGCCCCAACCGTCGCGAATGATCAGGACGACCGGCCGATGCGCCAGTTTCACCACACGAACTCCTGAAGACGAACCCCGGCAAAAAGACCGCCGTGACTGCTCGGGGGCCCCACATAAGACACAAGTCGTGCCCCGCTCGGATTGTAGAGTGCACGCCAATCGGGGCCAACGCACCGCCGCCCAGTCGCCGTCGGTTCACAATCCAGGCGATCTCGTTTGCCAAGGCGCAGTTTCGGCCGGTTTCCTGTTGACGAAACTTGGCCGTGCCGATATCACACGCCCCTCTCTTCTCTCTCTCCGTCAAATCTCCCAACTCGATATCAAGTTTCGCAGTCGAATCGCCCAGTCACTGGCGCGATCCGAACGATTCAACACTGCGCGAACGCGATTTGCGTTCCCCTGCGGTTCATCGTTCGCTTTCAACCGGTGACACCTCGGCGGATTCGTCGCGCCCCACCTGCATCCCCATGGCCGACCAAGCCTCAAAATCAGGCGAGCACAGTCCGGCTGCTGAGAAGTCGTCTGCGACTTCTGCGGCGCCCGGAACCGTCGGGAATATGCTCATCTTGTTGAAGGCATTTAAGTGGCAGATTGCGGGAGCGGCCGCGGCGCTGACAGTTTTGAGTGCTGGGTCGTACTGGTATTTCTTTCATGACACGCGTCCCGAACCCTCCGTGCTGTTGGCGCAGGCCCTCGAGTGCCTCAAAGATCGCGACAATCCCCAGGCGACGGTCGAAGCCCGCAAAATCGCCTCGGAACTCGACGGCTTACGGTATCGCGATCTCGAATTCGGCGGCGCGGTGCCGTACATCCTCGGCATTGTGGAATTTCGCAAGGCCCAGCAGCAGACCGATCGCCAACGGCTCGAGTCATTCCGCTCGGCAGCCGCTCATCTCGAACAGGCAGCAAACAGCCTCGACGCGGAGCACCGCCTGGACGGGCAATTCACGCTGGGCATTGCTCGTTACGCGATCGGCGACGTGGCCGGCGCTCAGCAGCCGCTCCAACAGGTGGTTCACGACTTTTTGACAGAGAAAGAACCGAGCCCGCCCCCCGAGTTCTTCCAGGCGGCCGCGACCTTGCAGGACGGAGACATCGACATGCACACGCCGTCGTCGTTGATGGCGGCGATCAAGTTGAACGAAGCCGTCCTCAGCAAAACAAATCTCGATGCCGCGGAACGCGACCGCACACTGCTTCGCCGCGCTCAGGCATTTGTGGCGCTCCATGACGGCGAGCAAGCCCGCGCGGCAATGAGCCAGGTGTCGAACGAGGCGTCGGCCCGGCAGGGAACGGTGTTGATTCGCGCTCAGGTGAATATCGCGGAACGTCGATTCAAAGAGGCCCGAGTGGATCTCGAATCGCTGGCGAATGAATCGGGACTCGACAGCCTCTATCCGCGGCAGGCGCTGTATCTGCTTGGTGTTTCGTACGAGGCCGACCACGATTATGAGAATGCCCTCCGCCGCTACGCGGACGTCGTCCGCCGCTATCCCGACCGAGCGGAAGGCTTGGCGGGCAATGTGAGACGTGCCGAACTCCTGCGGAAAGCCCAGCGGTGGGAAGAGGCCCTCGACGCGTACGTGAAGGCGCTCGAGCAGCTGCGCCCCAGTGGGTTCACTAACCGCTGGCTGCAGCTCGACGAATTTCGGCGCTTCGTCATGGCCGCGTTTGAGGATTTCAAGCGGACGCGGGCCTACGAATTTGCCGTCGAGCTGGCGCGACACATGCGGCCCCTGTTTCCACCCAAGGAAGCCTACCAGGCGCTGGAGCGTTTGGCGGCCGCCAACGAACTGTGGGCCGAGCAGGTCGAGGCCGAGATCGCCGGTCGCCCTTTTCTCGTGCGGCAGGAGCGGAATGCCGAGCTTCTGGAACGCTGGAAAACAAGCGGTCGCTCCTACGCCGACCTGGCGGAAGCGCTGCACGAATCCCCCAAATACTCCGACGTGCTTTGGATCAGCTCCGAGCACTACCGCAAAGGGCACGACTTTCAAAATGCGCTCGTTCAGGTCACGCGCTACATCAACACGCAACCCAAGCAGCGGCTGCCGCTGGCCTACGTGCGTCGCGGCGAAATCCTGATGGACCTGGGGCGCTTCGACGAGGCTCTGGATCACTTCGAGCGCGCGCTCGCCGAATTCCCGACCGATATTGCCGCCTTTGCGGCGATGTACCTGGTTGGAGCGTGCGAGGTGGAGCGCAACAAACCCGATAAGGCCGTTACTGCCTGGCAGCGAGTCCTGCACGAGCCGCATCTCGATCCGTCAGCCAACGAATGGCAGGCGTCGTTGTTTGCCCTGGGTCGGATCCAATTCGAGATCGCCATGACACTGAAAGCGGAACCGACAGCGGACGGGGCCGTCAGTGCGGCGCCGACCCAAGAACTGCGTCCGCGTCCCCCCGCCGCGTACGAGCGATTGGACGACGCGATCAACCGCCTCGAGGAGTTCGTGGCGCGGTATCCCAATCGTCCCGAAGCGCCCGAGGCCCGTTTTCTTCTGGCGAAATCGTTGCGGGACCGGGCCGTGCTCCCGCGGCAAAAGCTCAAGAAAGCGGAGACCGACAACGCACGCAAAGAGCTGCAGGCCGAGATTCAACGCCAATTGGGCGAGGCCCAGGATCAGCTCGAGATCCTGATCGAGAATCTGCAATCGAAGGAGACCGCCGGACTGTTGGACCTGCTCGGTCAGCGGATGCTGCGCGACGCCTATTTCGAGCGGGCTCACAACTTGTATGCGATGGAAAAGTTCGAGAAAGCCATCGAGGCCTATACGAGCGCGGCAAACCGCTACGTCGAAGATCCGAATGTTGTACTCGCCTATATTCAGATGGCCAACTGTTATGACCGCCTCGGCAAGCCGATCGACGCGCGCGGCGTAGCCATCCAGGCGATGCTGATACACAAAAACTTGCCCGAAAAAGCCTTTGGGGCCGACAAAACGTTGATGAATCGAGATGAATGGCGGACCTGGCTCGAATGGGCCGGAGCGTTGCGCGACGCCCCCAAGCACGAAGTTGCTCCGCCGCCGACCCCCAACACGCCTTCGACCACATCGAGCGTGCGTCCGGGCTCGAAGCGTCCCGGCGACCGACTCGCTTCCTTGTTAATCGCGAGACTGTAATGTCCCTCTCCACCCTCGAAGAGATTCGCGACGTCCTCCAGCATCGCCGCAAGCATTGCCGCGACTTATTGGAGCTCTCGCTACGGCAGCACCGATTCATCGAGGCGGCCGACTATACGCAGCTGATGTCGACTCTGGCCCAGAAGCAACGGATTCTCGGCCGACTCGACGAAGTGAAGCGGCGGTACCCGGAACTCAGCCGGCAATGGACGCTACTGCGCGATACCGGTTTGCCGACGCTCCGCACCGACTGCGAAGCCCTGATTGCGGATACCGAGGCCATCCTCGCCGAGCTACTCGAGTCCGAAAAGCAGGGCACAGACCGCCTGACCGAGCGCAGGGAAATCACTCGCCGCCAACTCGAATCCGTATCGCAGGGAGTCCACGTCAACCAGATCTACGCTGACACCACCCCCACTCTCAACCATCGCTTCTTGAACACCAACGGCTGATTCCGTTCGTCGCTTGCCCCATCCTTCAATCTCTCAAAACGAAACCCTTCCCACAGACGTTCGATCGTCTCTACCAATCGTTTTCTCTTGCCTCTTGCCTCACTTCTTCCTACTCCGACTCTGCCATCCGCACTCCTCTCCGTTTCCTCACCTCTCGTTTCCACTCCTCACCTTTCGACGGATCAACCCCTATGACTGCGATCGCGCCAGAGCGACCGACCACCCAGACAGCGAGGCTCCTGCTTTGTTGCAGCGAGCCGGCGCTCTTGATCGAGAAGTTGGCCGCGGCCGATGAGTCCGCGCTCGAAATCGATGTGGCCGCTGACCGGGCCGCGGCGCTCAAGCGAGTGTCCGAACGACCGTTCGAGATCTGCCTCGTCGACGTGACCTGGGACGATGCCGACGTCGCCGAGTTGTGTGCCGGGATTCAGAATCGCAACACTGCCACGCAGGTCGTCCGGCTCGCCGAAACCAAGGAGCCGCTGTCGCCGGACGGTCCAGGCAATATCGACGTCGTGCCGCTCGACACTCCGCCCGCCCTCTTCGGCAAGCTGCTGCTCGCCTCCGCACAGAAGGCCCGGCTGCAGGCTGAGAATCGCTCGCTCAAGCGACAGCTTCAGTCGCGCGTCCTGAACGAGATCGCCGGACAGTCGGAAACGACCGTCATGCTGCGGGATGCGGTCCGTCAGGCGGCCGATGCCGACGGGCACGTGTTGATTCAGGGCGAGGCCGGCGCCGGAACGCAGCAAGTTGCTCGGCTGGTGCATTTGGCCAGCCGCCGCGCGACCCGGCCGTTTATCGTCCTCGATTGCCGCGTGCACTCGGCCGAAAGCCTCGAGCGAGAGCTTCTGGGCGAGGCCACGGCCGAAAGCTACGATCCGAGCGAAGTCGGAGCGCCGGGTCGATTGGCGAATTGCGCGGGGGGCAGCCTGCTACTCAAGAACGTTGAAATGCTGCCCGTCGCAATCCAGAAAAAACTGTCCGGGATCCTGTCACGACAATCGTACACCTGCCAGGCGACCGGCAAACAGCGGCCGGTCGACGTACGGGTTATCGCCGCGACCCACTCGGATCTCGCGATCCTTGTTCAAGAAGGAAAATTCTCGACAACCCTGTATGAACTGTTGAGCGGTTGCCGGCTGCACGTGCCCGCGCTCCGCGAACGGTCCTCTGACATCGGTATCCTCGCCGAAAACATGCTCAATCACCTGGCGGTCGTCGAAGGGAAGCCAGTCAAGCGATTGAGTGTCGAAGGGCTCAACCTGCTGCGGACACACGACTGGCCCGGCAATCTTCGCGAGCTTGAAAACGTTATCGAACGCGCCTGCTCGCTCGATGAAGGAGCCTTGTTGACTGCGGAAATGCTGCAGCCTTGGATTGCCCGACCGCTCGCCGAGCAACAGGAATCGTCGGCACTCTCGCTGCGAGAGATGGAACGCAAGCTGATCGAAACGACTTTCGCCCGTTGCCAGGGCAACCGCGAGCACACGGCCCGCTTGCTCAAGATCGGCATCCGCACGCTTTCCGGAAAACTCCGGGAATACGGTTATCCCCCCCGCGGCGGGCCGGGCTCGAATCGTCGGCTGACGCGCGCGGCCTGATTGCAGACCGGCGCATCGCGCCGCGTGAGAAACTGTTTTGAGGAGAGCCTGATGCCTTCAATTGTCGACGGAACCACAATTCCGCTCTTGGAAAAGATCGCGATCTTCGGTGAGCGCCGTAACACAGTGCTCGCCGCAAACGTCGCGAATATCGACACGCCGAACTACCACCGCCGCGACCTGCCGGTGGAAGACTTTGAAAGGTCGCTCCGAGACGCGATCCACGGAGGCACTGCACGCAACGCACAAGCGTCGGCCGGTTCTGCCGGGCTTCCGCCCGAGCTGCTTCAGGCGCAAGAGGTCGCATCGCCCAGCTTGACCTTTCAAGACAACAGCAACCGCAGCATCGAGCGCGAAATGATGGAGATGACCAAAAACCTCTCGATGCAGAGTTTCGCCATCACCCTGCTGACGTCCCAGATGAACATGCTGCTGGCTGCCATCCGGGAACAGGTCTGATCACCCAATTTGAGGGCCGTTCGAGATGTTCACTCCGATTGACGTGAGCACAAGCGCGCTGATCGCCGAGCGGCAGCGCATGAACACAATCGCCGACAATCTTGCCAACGTGAACACAACGCGGAACGCCGACGGCAAGACGTCCGCGTTCCAGCGACGGTTCGTGACCTTTGCGGCGGCCCATCTGGAGGGGGCTCCCGCGGGCACCGACGGCGTCGCCTACGAGATTCGCGTGGATACGGCGACTCCGCCGCGCCGCGTTTATCAGCCCGGACATCCCGACGCCGACAAGGAGGGCTACGTCTCCTTTCCGAACATCGATTACATGACCGAATTCGTCAACGCGATGGACGCCAGCCGCGCCTACCAGGCGAACCTCGTCGCCATCGACATGACCAAACAGATCGACAACCTGAGCCTCAAGATCCTGGCGTAGCCGAGAGTCTCGCCTGACCGCGAAGGAGCCGCGAAATGACCAGCCCGATCAATGCCTTTAACACACCGACGTCCACGAACTCTCTGCTCGGGTCGCTGCAAGGAACGTCAGCGTCGTCGAGCCAGATTCCGATGTTCGCGGACATGCTGCTACAGCAGTTGGGGCAGGTGAACGCGCTCGATCAGTCCGCCCAGTCGGCTGTCGAACGCAGCCTGTCCGGCGGCGATGTTACCCAGGTGGAAGTCCTTACCGAGATGAAAAAAGCCGATCTGGCACTGCGGATGATGATCCAAGTGCATAACAAGATTTTCGATGCGTACAACGAAATCAAACAAATGCAGATGTGAGGAAGAATCGGTCCAAAGTCCAAGGTCCAAAGTCCAAGGTCAAACTAAAAGCTAATCCGAAGGGCGCGCACCGTGATTTTGACCTTCGACCTTGGACTCTGGACCTTGGACCTCCCGAGGATCTGAGATGCGTCGGACGTTCGAGCAGTTTTTGGCCGTCTTCAACTCACTGGCTCCCAGCCAGCGGATCACTTTTCTGGCGATCGCGCTCTTGATCCCAGCCGGGTTCCTGTTCTTCGCCTGGAACGGTTCCTCATCGACGATGGTGCCGCTGTCGTATGGAAAGGTCTTTTCCAACGATGAGCTGCGGAACGCCGAGCAAGCGCTCAAAGAAGCGGGCCTTTCAAAATTCCGCAGCGAGGGACGTCAAATTCTCGCGCCCGCCGGCGAAGTCGAAAAGTACAACGCGGCCCTGTTGCAGGCCGGCACCCTGCCGACTCACTGGGCGGAAGAGCTCGAGAAGAAACTCGAAAGTACGAACCCGTTTCTCACATCTTCCGAAAGCCTGAAGCAGACGCGCGAAGCACTTTTGACCAAACACCTGGTTCAGATGATTATGGGCAGCCCCGATTTCGAGGATGCCGACGTGCTGTGGTCGCCGGCGAGCTCCGGCAAGTCGCGATTTTCCCGCGACGCGCGGATGAGGGCGACGGTTGTCGTCAGACCGAAAGCCGGCCACGACCTGACAACACGCCAAGTCCAAGCCCTGCGCGACGCGGTTACCTTCGCGATTCCCGACCTGAAATCGACCGACGTGACCGTCTACGACCAGCGTAAAGGAGAGTCGCACACGCCCGAGTCCGAGAGCGACCCGCTCAACGGCAAGCAGTTCGCCCTGCTGCGCGAAGCCTCGCAGCTCTACGAATCGAAAATCAAGAACGCACTGGCGCACATTTCACCGGACATCGTCGTGACGGTGAACGTCGACCTCGAGCCGATCCAGGAATCGACGACCCAGACCGTCAAGTACGACCTCAAGCGCAGCATCGAGCAGCAGACCTCGGAACAGAAGCGAACAGAGTCATACCGCCAACAGCCCGTGCAGGCCGAGCCCGGCCTGCGCTCCAACCAACCCCGGTCGCTCGCCAACGCTCCCTCCAGCATGCAGAACCGTCAGGTGACGGAAGAAAACAACTCCACCACGCGGAGCCCCGGCGGCGAATCGACCTACGTCAAAAGCCTGCCCGCCATGCCCAAGGTTGTCACCGTGTCAGTCCTGATTCCGGAAGACTACTACGCCAAGGCGCTGGAAGCCCAGAAGAGCGCGCCTGGCCAAAAAGCGGGGGGCAAAACGATCGAGAAGATCAAAGATGAAACCGAGCAGGCGGTGAAGAACATCGTCGCCGGCGCCATTCCGAATCCGGATCCGAAGTCGATTACCGTCAGCTCTTTCGTGTCAGTCCACGAACCGCCGCCTCAGATCACGTCGTCCTCTTGGAACACGATCACTTCGCTCTTGAGCCAGTGGGGAGGCGCGGTGGGACTGGGGCTGTTCGCCGTCTGGGCCCTCTGGATGCTGAAGTCGTCGGCCGGTCCTCGGGCCGCGTCGTTCGAGCCTCCGACCGAGGCCTCGATTACCGTGTCTGCTCCCTCCGGCGGCTCGAGCGGTACTGCGGTTGCCGTCCAGTCGGCCGCAGCGAAAAAAGAAAAGGAGGAGCTTGTGATCGAGGAGGAACCGATGCCCAGCCTCAACGACCGCGACAGGGTGCAAACCATGGTCCGCGACAATCCGGAGATGGCCGTGGCCATCATCGGTAAATGGCTGCAAGGGGCTCGTTGATGGAAGCCGTACGCAAAGCCGCCATTTTACTGCTGACCCTCGAGAAGCCCATCGCGGCCGAGGTTCTGAGCCAGCTCCCCAAAGGCATGGTGGAGCAGGTCACGCTCGAAATTGCCCAGATCGACGACATCACCAAGGACCAGGTCGAGTCGGTGCTTCGCGAATTCCGCGGCCTGGCCCGGGAGCGCGTGCCGATCGAACGGGGCGGCATTGAGTTCGCGAATGACCTATTGAAACAGTCGCTCGGCACCGAAGGGGCCGGCGAGATCCTGGAAAACGTCCGAAACTCGATGAATTCGGTCCCGTTTGGCTTCTTGCACAAGACGGGGGCCGAAAACATTTTGACGTTCATCGTCGAAGAGCACCCGCAGACGATCGCTCTGATCATGTCGCATTTGCCGACCACCATGGCGGCCGAGGTGCTCTCCGGACTGCCGTCGAACAAGCAAATCGAGGTCATTCGCCGCGTGGCCAACATGGAGCAGACCAACCCCGAGGTGGTCAAAGACATCGAAGCGAGTCTCGAGCGGCGAATGAAATCGATGTTCAACCAGCAGCTCGAGAAAGCGGGTGGCGTGCGACTGGTGGCCCAGATTCTCAACGTTACCGACCGCATGACGAACAAAGGCGTGCTCGAAAACCTCGAACAGGAAGATTCCGACCTCGTCAACGAAATCAAGCGTCTGATGTTCGTCTTCGACGACCTCCTCAAGCTCGACGACAAGGCGATTCAAGCCGTGCTCAAGGAGGTCGACAACAACCAGTGGGCCATCGCCCTCAAAGGCGCCTCCGAGGAACTCAAGCAAAAAATCCTGGGCAATCTCTCGGAGCGGGCGGCCGAGCTGCTCAAGGAAGAAATGCAATACGCCGGCCCGCAGCGGGTGAGCGACGTCGAGGCGATGCAGGCACAGATCGTCGAGGTCGTCCGCAGGTTGGAAGATTCAGGCCAGATCACGGTAGCCAGCGGCGAGCAGGAAGAATTCATCGCCTGACCTTTCCATCGCATCCCCAATGGCAAGAACACGCACGTCATGCAACCGACCGAAATTCTCGCACAAACCCGGTTGCTCAAGGCCAACGATGTCCGCGGCCTGGGCTCGAAGGTGGTGTTCAACTTCGACGACCTGCGCCAGCGCGGCGACGACTATGTCGAATCGGTCCGCAAACAGATC
>DASZIA010000368.1:0-5998 GCA_035949535.1 Planctomycetaceae bacterium
CTGGGGCGCACGACACGGATCTCAAAGGACGGAAAGGTGTCGAGCGCTGCCTGGCTTCCGTCAGCATGCACGAGCTGCGCGCTGCGCTCGCCGTTGGCCTTCGTTGCCTGCCACGAGTGCAAACGCACACCTTTTGACGAAGAGACGGGCGTGATCGAAAACTCCACTCGGCCGTTGCGAGCGCGAACGGAGTCCAAGAATGCTTGCGCTAGTACTGCGAATCGCGGCTCTGCGGAACTCCATTCTGCCACTTGGAACTCGGCCGGATGCTCAGCCGCCCGATTGACCGCCTGCAGCCGCACGAAGAATTCGATCTGCTCACCACGACTCTTGGCGTCTTCCAATTGGGCGAGGAATTCGGGCGAAAGCCGCACGGCGCCGACGAGTTTTTCGTCATCCTTGATTGCGATGTGCCCATCGAACTGCGCGAACGATTGCGGAACGAAGCCGGTCGATGAGCCGCACAACAGGGCGCCCGCCATGCAGCTCGCGAAAAGCACCGCGGTTCCGCCGTTCCAAACGCGCATCAGACACGCCGCAGCGATCAACAAGGCAATCAATACCGGTGCTTGTGCCGACAACAGACGACGCAACGCCGACAGACCCGACCAGTTCTCGCGATACGGTGCCACACGATGGACTGCGATGATTGGCGGCCGCGATTGGTCCTTGACCAGGCGGCTGAACCTTGGACCGCGAACTGGTCCGCCCAGCACCGTCGGTGTCTCCCGAGCCGAGCCCGAAAAGCGCACAAACTTCGTGGGCAGGGCGGTGTTCACTTCACGCAAGGCTCCTGTGGCCAGCGATTTTGCGGGAAGGTCCCAACCGCAGAGGCCCGCGTATCCCCAGGCGGCCTGGATGACCGCGAATCCCACGAGCGGCACCGCAAATGCCTCCGCGCCAAACCGTGCCTGCAGCCGTCGGCCGGCCTCCACGCCGTAGTGCGATGCGAGGACGAACAACACGATCGTGTTCCCGACGACTGCGGCTCCGCGGCTCTGCGTCGTGGGGAGCAGCACGAGCTGCACGAGGATCGGGGCCAATAAACAGACCCGCAGCAGCCATCGGGATTTGTGAGCCACGAGTCCGACGCCCAGCAAGCCGACGACCACAATCAGCGGATTCTCGTCGACGATCAGATTCGCCCATTCGATTGCGAGAAGCCCCAGGTAACCCAGGGGATCCTCGGCCAGCCGCGACCCATGCTGCTGGAGCGCCGCCGAAATGCGGGCGAACTCCACATTCGGCTCAACCGCGAAACCGAGTCGCCGCCAAACCAGTTCTTGCACGATCGGAAGCAGGACCCAGCAGACGGTTGCCAGCAGGACTGGCCCCAGTTTGCGGCGTTTGACGGCAAAAGCCGCGTAGACGACGAGACCTGCCAACGAGCTGATGTCCACGAGCGACCAGAGGCCCATCAAGGCCGCCAGTCCGATCGCGCCTCGCCAACCGAGGGGAGCGTCCTCGGCATCCTTCGAGACCAGCAGCATCGTCCACAAATAGCAAAAACACAGCCCCAGCAGCCGCGGGCCGCTCTCGCCCACCGACGACGTCGCGACGATCGATAGGCTGAAGCAGGTCGCCGCGAAAAGCGACTTGGCACGATCGCCAAACAAGACGCCGGTCGTGCGAGCAACAAGCCACGCGCACATCCAACACAGGACAAGATTCAATGCCAGCGGCGCGTAGTACGAATCAAATGCGACCGTGAACCAATTGGCGAGTACCGCGAAGGCAATTCCGCGTGAGGCGAGCCCCGGACCTGCGACATCGTTGACGCCAGTCTTGAGGATGTGGAGCTGCCGCAGAGTCTCGATGCCGGAATTCGGATAGAAGTCGCCGCGATACAAACAAGCGTCGCCAATCGCAGAATTGGCAGCCTGGCTGCCTCCCGGCAGGGTCGCGCGGAGGGCCCCCGATCGCAGTCCGCCAAAGCACCACCAGGCGAGCGTGCACAGAATTCCGATTCCGATGGCAGCGGGAAGCGGACTTTTCTTTCGCAGCGACGGCTCTGGTGTCGGATCGGAAGCCAGACGAACTTTTTCAAAGAGCGCGCTGATTTGGGGCGATTCCAAGAGCGCGAGCGCTTGGGCCTTGCGTTTTGCAGGCGTCAACCGGGTCGCCATGGGGATCGCTCGAAGGTTCCGTCCGATCGGCCGTTTCAGTCCGCTCTCGCTATGCTGCAACTGTCGCCTCGGATGCGGACGCACAGGCGCTGCGGAGCGCGTCCACTACGCGCCCGATCGACGCGTTGGAAAGCAGCGGACCCATCGGCAGGCTCAAGACTCGGCGAGTCGCCGACTCCGCCACGGGCAGGTCGCAATGATGGTCGGAATAGACCGGCAGGCGATGCACCGGCACCGAGTAGTAGACGTTGGTTCCGATCCCGACTGCCGCGAGCGACTTTTGCACCGCGTCGCGATTGCAGTCGCTGATGCGAACGGTGAACTGATTGAAAACGTGATCCGCATAGTCTTCGACCACGGGAGGCACAATCCCGGCAACGTCCGCCAGCAGACGCCGATAGGTTGCGGCCGCCCGCTGGCGCTCGTGGTTCCAGTCGTCGACGTACCGTAGCTTGACTCGCAGGATTGCAGCCTGAATCTCATCCAGCCGCGAGTTGTATCCAATCATTTCGTTGCGATCGCGACTGAGGGATCCGTGCGTCCGGAGTTTGCGGGCCATTTCGGCCACACGATCGTCGTTAGTCGCCAAGAGTCCGGCATCACCAAAAGCCCCAAGATTCTTGGTCGGGTAGAACGAAAACGCACCGGCCTGGCCCAGGCTTCCCAGCGGCCGGCCCCGATAGTGCCCTCCGAACGCCTGCGCTACGTCCTCTAGCACCGCCAGCCTGTGCCGTTGAGCGATATCCAGAATCGGATCCAAATCGGCCGCGTGCCCAAACAGATGGACCGGGACGATGGCCTTCGTCCGGGGCGTCACTGCCTCGGGGATCTGCCGCGGATCGATGTTCAACGTGCGCGGTTCGATGTCGACAAAGACCGGCTCAGCCCCAACCAGACTGATCGCTTCGGCCGTCGCATAAAACGTGAACGGCGTCGTGATGACTTCGTCGCCCGGGCCAATTCCCAAAGCTCGCAGTCCGATCACCAGCGCATCGGTTCCCGAATTGCAGGCAACGGCGTGCTTGACCGAAAGCCATTGGGCGATTTCGGTCTCGAAGGCCCGCACCTGCGGCCCGAGCACGAATTGTCCGGAGCGGATGACCTCAGAAATCGCCGACTGAATTTCGGTCCACAGAAGGTCGATTTCCGGCAACAAGTCGAGCGTCGGGATCTGCGGCGCGAGTCCATTCATGGCCGGCATCCAGTCCGTTGAACGGACGGCGGCAGGGCCTCCAAGCGCCACGCGATCCGAACGGAGGGCCGGATTATAAGCGGTTCCCGGAAGTTGGGAAGGGAACCTCACCCAAAGCGCACGGCTGAGCAACGAGCAAGCTCAGCCGTGGCACGCAGAATTCGCTTACGGTTGCAGGGGAGCCGGCTGAGGTGACATTCCCGACGGCGACGAATAGCTCGGCGAAGGCGCCCCCGAGTTGTACATCGGGGCCGGAGCCGGCTGATAGTTCGAGTTCGGGGCCGGTTGTGAATACATCGGGGCCGGTTGACCATAAGCAGGAGCGGCCGGCTGCGTGTAAACCGGAGCCGGGCCCGGCGCATAAGCCGGAGCATACACGGGCGCCGGAGCGACGTAGGCCGGCGGATAATAATAGGGTCCGTACGGATAGTAATAGGGGTACGGCCGGTAATACGGCCCGTAGTAGCCATAGCCGCCGTACACGGGAACGCCGAGGCCGATACCGATCCGCACCCCCCCGCCCGCCTGTGAGGCAACGGGCAGTGAAATCGCGACAACGCTGGCGATGATCAGTTTGCGGAGCATGGGAATCTCCTTCTCTCCAAGGGTCTGGGCCCGGCCCGCGATGCGGCGGCCCTATTAAACATATCGGCTCTTTTGCGGCAAGAGCGGTTCGACGGGGCGGCTCTGTCGATGTTTTGCCAGGCACTTTCCCGGACTTGCTCACCAGTGAGGATGCATAAGATCGACAGCTTCGTGGGAGAGACGACTTCGGGAAAAGCTTGCGAAAGGAGTCCGCCCGTCGACTTCGGGCATCTTGACACATCTACGCGAAACACCTATTTTCACGCAGCCTAGCGAGCTTCGGTTTGCCGGTCAGGCAAACAATGAGGAACGTTCTCCATGGAGGGGGAATCCAAGCGGACCCTGCTGTTGACGGTCCGCTACGCCGCTGCCGGCATCGGCAGGCAGGCGCTGAACTTTCTGCTGTTTGCCGTCTGGGCGCTTTACCTGTCGCCGAGCGATTTCGGCGTGCTGGCCCTGTTGGTCATCAGCGGGACACTGGTGCTGCGCTCGGTCGAGACGCCCGTCGGCTACGCGCTGCAGCGGTTTTATTTCCGGCCCGACTACGTCGACCGCCGCGACGCGCTGGTGTTCAATCTGATGCTCGTTGTGATCGCAAACGCGCTGGCCGTGCTCTTGCTCTACTATCTGGCCGGCGGTTTGGTCGCCCGATGGCTGCTGCAAGATGGCGACTTGGCGGCAACCGTGCGTTTGCACGGCTTGTGGGTCGTATTCTCGATCACCACTTCGCTCTCGGGCGTGTTTGTGCTGCTGCTCGAGCGGGCGAGAGTATTTAACATCGCCTCGCTTCTAGGAGTCGTCGCGACAGGCATCGTTTCCATCGCGCTTTTGACTTTCACCCAGTTGGGTGTGAAGGCGGTTATTATCGGCCAGGCTTCTGGGCTCCTCTTTCAAACGCTGTTTTGCCTGCCCGTGCTCCGCGGTCACGTGCGGCCCGTCTTGAACTGGGCTGTGCTTCGCGAACCGCTGCGGTTCGGCTACGCGGCCTTGCCTTCGGGATACTCGAATATCCTGATCATTGCCGGCGATCGGTATGTCTTACAGATGATTCTGCGATCAACCTACCAGGTCGGCCTGTATTCCTTCGCTTGCAACATCGGGAACCTGGTGACGTTGGCGATCGGCACGCCGGTGATTGGCGGCGTCTGGCCGACGATCCGCAGAATGGAAGCCAGCCCCGATCGTCAACGCGCGTTCCTGCGGCAGATGACGACATTTGTGTGCGCCGCCAGCGTCGCGCTGGTCGTGTTTTTGTCTGTATTCAGTAGCGAAGTCATCCGCGTGCTCGCCTGGGGGAAGCCGGAATTCGCGGCCGCCGCGGTCGTGGTGCCGCTGCTGGCCTTCTCCCAAGCCTTGCAGGGGCTGGCCGCGTTCACTGAAGCCGGGATCAGCCTCGGCAACCGGCCCGCCTACATTTCGGGAATCGCGATCACCTGTGCGGCCGCGAACATCGGCTTGAATTTTCTGCTGGTTCCGCGATTCGGACTGCTCGGCGCGGGCTGGGCGACGCTGACTTCGTTCGTGCTGTGGAACGCGCTGCACGTTTATTTTTCGCGCAGATTTTATCGAATCAGATTTGACGTCCGTCGATTCGCGCACGCGGGGTTAGCCGGGGCGTTTCTGATCGTCGTCAGCCGAGCGATTCCATCAGATCTCAATCTGATGATTGCCTGTCCGCTCAAGGCGGTGCTGTCGCTCGCGTATCCGGCGTTGCTCTTGCTGACCGGATTCTTGACGCCCGACGAGTGGCAGCAGCTGGCGAGCTTTGTGCGGGGGGCGCGACGAGGCGGGTTCAAGTCGATGGCGGGGTAGCGACGTAGTCCTAGCGACGGCGTCTTTCCACGGAGGGGGAATTATGTGCGGCATCTGCGGGGTCTACGAATATGCCTCGTCGATGCGCGTCGATCGGCAGCAGCTCGCGCAGATGAACGCCACCCTGCTGCACCGCGGGCCCGACGAAGACGGGTTTTTCGTCCGCGATCGAGTCGGACTGGCCATGCGGCGGTTGCGAATCATCGATCTGGCCGGCGGCACTCAGCCCATCGCCAACGAGGACGAAACGATCTCGATCGTCTTCAACGGCGAAATCTACAAC
>DASZIA010000369.1:0-21935 GCA_035949535.1 Planctomycetaceae bacterium
CGAAAAGCGTTCCACGTCGATCCCGTTGGCTGTCCCGGCACCCAGAACGCGCAGTTTGGATTCCGGGGCCAGTCGCAGCTCAACGGCCCGCGATCGTAGGCTCTCTCCCACGCAGTAAATCCGTTGAGCGCTGCGGCACGACAGCCGCTCGAGGAACAGCATCAGGCTCCGCTTTCGGCCCGAGAGACCGTCAGCGCGCATTCCGTGCAGCGTCATGACCCGCGCCGGCACGCCGGCGAATCGGGCCGCCAATCCGCCCAACAAGCTGGCCTTGGGCGTCCCGCAATGCACGATCTCGGGCCGAATCCGTCGCAGAAGGGCTGTCAGCCTCGCCAGCGTCACGGCGTCGCTAAACGGCGCCGGCTCGCGCAGCATCGGAACTGCGATCGCCGTTGCCTCTTCTTGTTTGGCAATCTCCTCCAACTCCCAACCAGGAGCACTAATCAACGTGACGTCGAAGCCCCGTTCCTTCATGAAACGCAACTGCCCGCGCAAAAACGCCCACGCCGTCATCGGCGAAGTGACGATATGCACGAGTTTTTTTTGTTGCGTCACGGCTTGGGCTCTGTTTCCGGCGGTTCCCCACGCGGGGGGGCTGGTTAGCTTCTAAAGATTCGCGGTTGCGAGGCTCGAACTCTGGATCTGCGCGAGCCACTCCTCGGTTCGATCGCGGACGTAACGGTAAAATTCGATCCTGCGCTCGCGCAAGGCGTCTTCCTGAAAATCTCCCGCTCGTTCGAGGTTACGGGCCGACATCCGCTGCATGCGCTGGGAATTCGACACGATTTCGCTGATCCTTCGCGCGAGCGCGTCGGCATCGCCCGGTGGCACCATGTCCTCCGGCGGCAAGAGTTCGGGGATGCCGCCGACGGTCGAGCCGATGCACGGCAGGGCGCGGGCCATCGCTTCGATCATCGCGCGGGGCAATCCCTCTTGCCGCGACGGAAGAAGGAACAAATCGGCCCGATCCAACTCGTCGCGAATCGGCTCGCCGGACGCGAGTTGACCTCGGAAGTGCACGTGTGAGGCAATTCCCAGTTGGCTGGCGCGCTGGGCCAAGGCAGACCGATGCTGGCCATCTCCGACCAGAATCAACTCGACATCCAAGCCCTGCTGCCGACAGCGGGCGATGGCGTCAACCTGCACGTCTTGGGCTTTGTAAAGATGTTCGAGCGAGCCGACAGTGATCAGTTTCCAGGAAGTTTTCTGCGTCGCCGGACGCGGGCTTTGGGCCGTCAGGCCGCTGAGTTGCACGTCGGAGAAGTAAAAACTCCGGCCGTTCGGCCCCACCGGATACCGCCGCTGCAGAGCCTCGGCCGTCACGTAGGCGGCGGCAAATGCCTGTCGGCAGTGTTGCCGCAGCTTGCGGGCAAACCAGCGTCGCAACAACGGTCGCAAAGGATGCTTCACCGCTCCGGGCGAAAAGGCGTCGTACGGATCGCCGACCACCTCGACGGCAAACGGCTGCCCGCGGCGGACGAGCGTCGGAACCAGAACCGATGCCAGGTTCGACGGGACGCGCAGCATAATCGCGTCGTCGCGTCCGGCTCCGTTCACCACTGATTTTCGGACCGCGACCGCCTTACGCAGGTATTCGCGCGGCCCGACGTAATAGGTCACCGGCGAAAACACGACGCCGTCGCCATCGGCACGCATGACGCCAGAGGGCGCTTTTTCGACTGGCTTGACCCGGGCGATCGCCTGCACTTCGTCGAACACTTCGAGATAGCGATCCCAGAACGGCCGCGCGCAGGGACCGTCGGTCCAGACGACGCCGTCCGGCGTTCCGTAGAACCGCTGTTCGAGTGCGACACAAACCTTCATGGGCCCAGCTGCCTTAGTTGTTTCTGATCGAGCTGCTCAATCGCGACGAAGGACCAATTGACTGCTCGAGCCGCCCGCCGAGCGAATCGAACGCAGCGCGTCCTAACCTCTGCGCCGTGCGGCGACGCGTCAGCCAGACCGTTACGAGGTAAGGCCCAATCGAGTACCAGACCACTCCCCGCAGCACGACCGCCAATTCGGCCCGCACCAGGAAAATCGCGAAGCAAGCCGCCGTCGCGACGAAGGCCACGCGATCGGGCCGCATTCCCAGACCGGTCCAGCGGACGAGCTTGCTCAGGAAATATCCGATGCCGAATAGCACGATCGGCACGCCGATATAGCCAAAGTTCAAGTACGCTTCCGCGATGAACGAGAATCCGCGGCCGCCTCCCTGGCTGGCTGCATAGGGGTCCACCTGCCAGGTCAGCCAGCTACTGGGCAGCTCGTGCTCCATCGCCGGGTGAATCTTCCAGAACAGGTTGGGGAAGAGAGTCGAGGCGGCGTAGGCGTAACCGACGCCCATCTCGTAATCGCGTTCCGCGGGAACGAAATTCAGCGTGTGGGCGACGGTCTCCATCGAACCGCCCATCTCGCTGACGCTGGCGACGAGCGGATTGTCGATGGTGACGTAGTTCTCCATCAGAAATTCGAGAGTCGAGCGGTCCTTTCCGCTCGTGTTGCGGATAGCGCCGACCAGCGGGAAGACAACGCCCACCAATAAGGCCGCCGCTCCCAAGAGGACGATCGGTCGAATCGGCCGAACCAGGCGATGCCAGACCCAGGCCGCTTCGACGGCCAGAATGGCTGCCTCGTGCCGCACGCCAAGATAAAACTGAATGGCCGCGTATCCGCCGATCACGCCCACGGCAATCAGCCGCTGCACGCGGTTGCGGCTCGCACCGGCCAGCAGGAACAAGACTCCGGGAATCAAGCAGATCGAGAGTACGAGCGGGCCGGCATTCAATCCGGTCGCCGCTTGCTGCTGATAAAGGGCGAAGTATCCCGCTGACGCGACGACGGCGATTTCCTCCTTGATCACGAGGGCCGTGAATGGGAGAGAGATCAGTAGCAGGACCCAGCCCACAGTCCGCAGGCTGGCTCGTGTCGACGCTTCATCGATGCCCGCTGACTCCGGGAGTTTGGGCGAGCGAACGGCTGCGACGAGCGCTCCGAGATGCATCGCGGCGAGCCCGAGCAGAACCAGGAACAACGTCCGGACCAAAGTGGCCGCCGAAAACTGACCGTCGAGCATGTCCCCTTGGTTGAGCCCAAAGACCTCGAGGCAGGCCTGGCCCGCGTTGAACAATGTGGCCGCCACCAGGAACAGGCTGTAGCAATCGAACCAGCTGTGCGTGACTCGCGCCCACGACCAAAGTGACCAGACGCCGTGTGCCACGATCAAGCAGCACAGCGGATAGATGAGCGAGGCATCATTCAGGTCGATCGCCGGGGCAACGAGCGCAGCCGCCGTAAGCAGAACCACAAAGGCGGCCTGTAGGACCGGCTCCAGCGGCGTTTCGCGGTGTCGAGTTGTCACGGCGGCGATCATGATCGGACTATTTCTATCTCTAGCCGCATTGGCCAATTGGTTCCGGCTCGGGCGACTCGTGATGTTCGGCGGCAGACCACGGCGACGCAGGCGATTCGCGGCTTGTCTTTGTGAGTGCCATCGCCGGTGCCGGCGTTGCCCCGCGATAAAACTCCTGCAGCCGGGCAACGCCTGTGAGAATGTTGAAAGGGCTTTGTTCGATCACGCGGAGCGCCTCATCGCGAGACTCGTGCTCAAGCGAGCGGCACAGACCGGCCAGTTCGTCGCACCAGGCTTCAGTCGGCTGCGAGAGCGACAAGCGGCGAACGAGCGCGGGATTCACTGTCGTCTCTTCGGCAACGGTGTCGGCGAGCAGGCAGGGAAGCCCCGCGGCCTGCGCCTCGAGCAGCACGAGCGGCAGGCCCTCGAAGTGCGAGGGCAGCACGAAGGCGTCCATCGCCGACGTCATCAACCGCGGCACGTCGGGTCGCGGCCCGGCGAAGATCACCCGGTCTTGAAGGCCCGAGCGGGCGACCTGCTCCTCGATCGTCGGTCGCAGCGGCCCCTCGCCGATCACGAGCAGTCGCGCGTCGGGCCGGCGTTGTGCCAGCGTGGCGAAAATTTCGATCAGGAACTTGTGGTTCTTTTGGTAGTCGAATCGCCCCACGTGGCCCACGACGAAGGCATTCGCCGGGATCTTGAACTCGTTGCGGACGGCCGCGCGGTCGGCCTGTTCGCGGAAGAGTCCGAGATCGATTCCGCAGTAAGAAATCCGCCAACGCGGATCGGCGGACCAGTTGGCTCCAAATAGCGACACCGCCGCCTGGCGGCTCACAGCCAGGCCGAGCGTGGCGTGCTTTTGGATCCACGAGTTCATCAGGGCCAAATAGACTCGCCGCGCCGCGCCCGAACGAGCATCGAGCATCGACGTATCGCAATGGCTGTGGGCAATCCGCAGGGGAACGCCCGCTTGCCGGGCCGTTCGCAGCACGAAGCCCGAGTAAGCGTGCACGTGACTATGCACGACGTCGAACGGGCCTTCTGTCCGCAGAATCTTTCGCAGAGCGCGGGAGTAAGCCAGCGGATTCCGCGGGCCGACACAGGGAAAGATGCGGCTGCCCAGCGATCGCACTTCCGAGTCGTAGGCACCGGCGTCCGTCGTGTGGACTAGAAAATCGAGGCGAAACTGTTCGCGGTCGATGTGGCGCAGCACGTTCATCAGCCAGGTTTCGGCCCCGGCCCGGTTGAGGGCGCCGAGAACCTGCAGAACTCGAATGGGTTTCTGAATGCCCATCACGCGCACCTCGCGGGGATGTCAGCTGCGGGCCGATCTGCACGAATCGCGTAGCACAAAATGAGGGCCGAACCAACCAGCTGCGTCAGGGCGGAAAGACCCAGAGCGACGGCGGCTCCTCGCAGTCCCCACGTCGGAACCAGCCACCAGCAGCCGAGCGCCGTGACGAGCACCACGGCCGCAAACAGCGGCAATTGAGCCTTGAAATAGCGGGCCGCAGTCACCGCGTAACCGGAGAACGAGGCAACGTATCCGACGCCGGCCGCCATCATCGTGAGAATCAGAACGTCGCTGCGTTCGGCGTAAGCCCGGCCGTACAACAGCCCCAAAAGGGGCCGCCCGGCCACCAGCGCGACCAGCACGCCCGCCGCTCCCAGTGCAGCGCCGAGCCCTGCCAGCCGCAGCACGAAAATCCCGAATTCCCGGCGTCGTCCCTGAGCGTAATCGCGAGCCAGGCGCGGCGTGACGGAATCTCCCAGCGCGCCCACCGCCATTGTTCCGGCGACGCTCAGATAGCCGATGGCTCCGAAGATGCCCAGCGCGCTCTGATCGAGATAGCTTTCGACAAAGTAACGGGGGATGTTGGTGCTCAACACAACCAGCATCATCACCAGCCCCAGCGGCAGCGCGACTCGCGCAAGCCCGAGAATCCGACGCGGCTCCCACCGCGGTTTGATGGATGGCGGAGCGAGGGACGAAAGCAGGCTCGTCGCAGAACGGCTGCGGTTCACTCCGCGCGCCAACTCGTTGCGCGCGCTGCGCAGATCGAACAGGGCCAGCACCACGAGTCGTCCGCAGGCGACGGCGAGAATTCCGTAGAAGACGCGTCCCGTACTGGCGATCGCGGCGGCCAGCAAGATGACGGAGGAGATTCCCCGCAGCATCATCGACTGTCCGATCCGGTCGAGCCGCTCGCGTTGTTGCAAGAGGCCGTAGACGATGTCGCTCATTGAATCGCAAACCGCCGACACGGCGACGGCGGCAATCACGAGGAACGTATCGCCGCGGTAGCCCGAGGTGAGGCAGACGCCGATGACGACGACGAGAGCCAGCCCCATCGCGCAGAGCCGCAGCGCCAAATAGTGTCCGAATTGATAGTCACGCCGCGTGTCGGTCGCCTGGACGGCTCGCAGATGCAGCATGAAGAAGACAGTGATCGGCGTGGTGACGGCCACTGCCAGCACGTACTGCCCGACGATGGCGGGCGTCCCGAGCCGGGCAAGGATCGCCAACAATCCCCACTGGCAGAGGGCGTAGACCGCGTTGCCCGAGAGCATCCACCAAAAGTTGGAACGCAACGACCCGGCGGAGACCTCGGCGGGAATCTCGGAGGCAGGTTCCGAGGCGTCGACTGCGTAGCTGATTTGCGGCAACGGCGCATCCGTCTCGCGCTCGGCGATCGCAAGGTCGGAGCAGTCGGCGGTGGCGGAGCGGATTGTCACAGTCAGTTCAGAGTCCTTCTGAGTCCTCTTCCGATGGGCGTCTCAGATTCCGCGTCCAAGATGCGAGGGTTCTAAGAGGCGAGCGAGGCGTCAGCCGATGGCTCTGTTTCGACGCTGACGCGACGCTCGGGGCTGTACTCGGGCAAAAGTTCTTCAAGCTTAGCTCGAATAACGTCGTCCGTATCTTCAAGGCAGCTTTGGAGTTCCGCGAAGTCACGCTGAACGGACAGCAAGGAATCGGGGCGATGGTAGGCGGCACGGACCTTTTGATGCAGGGTGGGAAGCGTCTCCTCTTCCTCCATGCAGAGCTTTTCGTACAGTTTTTCTCCCGGCCGGATCCCGGAATAGGCGATCTCAATCGCGTGTTCCGGCAGGCCGCTGAGGCGGATCAGATCGCGGGCCAGGTCGACGATCCGCACCGGCTCGCCCATGTCGAGCACGAAGATCTCGCCCCCGGTACCCATTGCGGCGGCTTGCAACACCAGTTGCGAAGCCTCCGGGATCGTCATGAAATAACGGGTCATCCGTGGATCGGTCACGGTGATTGGTCCGCCGCGGCGAATTTGCTCCTGGAAGATGGGAACCACGCTTCCATTCGAGCCGAGCACATTGCCGAAACGGGTGACGATGAAGCGTGTTGACGAGCGTTCGGACAGAGCCAGGACGTAGCGCTCGGCGAGCCGCTTGGTCGCGCCCATGATGTTGGCCGGGTAGACCGCTTTATCGGTGGAGATCAGCACAAAGCAGCCGACCTCGAACTCGTCGGCCAGATCGGCAACGCAGCGAGTGCCGCCGACGTTGTTCTTCACCGCCTCGGCCGGATTGGCTTCCATCAGCGGGACGTGTTTGTGCGCGGCGGCGTGAAACACGACGTCGGGCGTATGCCGGCTGAAGATCTGCCGCATGCGGCTTTCGTCGGTCACGTCTCCGATGAACGGAACCACTTCGGTCGACGAGCCCAAGCTGGCGAGCTCCCGATCCAACGAGAAGATGCGGTTCTCGCCGCGTCCGACCAGGATCAGAGCCCGCGGGTTGAAGCGCAACACCTGGCGGCAGATCTCGGAGCCGATGCTCCCTCCGGCGCCGGTGACCATCACCGTGCGGCCTTCGAGCAGCTGGCCGATCGCGCTGTTGTCCAATTCGATCGGCTCGCGCCGCAGCAGGTCGTTGATGTCGATATTACGGATGGGGACTTCGCGTCCGCCGTCGAAAAGGTCTTCCGGTCCGGGGATGATTTTCAGCGTCAACTGGGCCTCGTCGCAGGCGTCCATCAGGCTTCGCAGCCGCTTGCCAGACAGGCTGCCGGCAATCACCAGGATGTCGGTGATGCGGCGGGTGACGGCGACGGCCGGCAGATCCTCGAGGCTGCCGACCACCGAGATGCCGCCCAGGCTCGAGCCGACCCGAGCACCGGTCACATCGAGGAAACCGCGAATGCGATACCGCGATTGGGGATGCGTGCGGATTTGATGGGCGAGCAGTCCGGTCGCGTCGTCGGTTCCGACGAGCAGGGCGGGCCGGCAGTCGTCCTGTTGAAACAGGGGCCAGAATTGTTCCCGCACCAAGCGCCAGCTCGCCCGCAGCGCTCCGACCAGCACGATGGTAATCACGCAATCCATGATCGCCACCGAGCGCGGGATGTGGCTCTCCAAGAGGAAATAATTGGCCGTGCTGATAAAGAGCAGCGAGAGGACCGCTGCTCGCAACAGCGACGCCAGGTCGGCAAACGTCACATAACGCCACCAGCCGTGAAAATGTCCCGACGCGTAGAAAATGCAGACCTTGAGCGACAGGACCAACCAAACGCTGCCCCAGAAGATGCCGACAGACACCGGGGGCACGGCAAAATCGAACCGCAGGCTGAACGCCAGCCAATAGGCCAACAAGAACACGGCGAGATGGCCCAGGCCAAGCACGCCGATCCGAAGCAGCGTATTTTGGACGACCACTCGCACGAGGCGTCTGGCGGCGCGCTTCGGCATTTCGAGCGGTCCGGGAAGTTTGGAAGCGTTCCCAGACTCGCGCATCAAGAGCGCCAAGCGGCCATTGCCGCTATCGACCCGCAAAGAATCGGCTGTCTTGATCATCCGGCCCGCCCTGGTTGTCGATTCAGCGATACAAGTTGCCAGTCACGCTCAGCTCACCCGTGCCAAATCGCGGGCTTAAGCCCCGATCGGGCGCGGATCGGCGAGAGCAGGAGAGGGGGCCATGCTCGGCACGTCGATGCGATATCCAACTTCGCGACGCGATGTCGACAGGGAGCGAAAAGCGTCGAAGAGCACGGCCAGAGTTGGACCTCCGAAGAGGGCCAGCAACAGGCCGGCCGCCAAGAAGAGCGAGCGTTGCGGCCGCACCGGCTGGAGACTCAAGCTCGCCGGCTGGGCCACATTGATGTTCGAGATCCGCTGGCTCTCGAGCGATTGGTCGAGTCGCGCCTGTTCGAGGCTGACGGAGTACTTGCGATAGCTGACGTCGAGGATCTGAGCTTCCCGCTGCATTTGGTCGATGCGGTTTTCGTTGCCGTTGAGGATCCGCAATTGCTCTTTCGCTTCGGCCAGCTGCGTCCGCAAGAGCGACGACTTGGCACGCGCTGAGGCCAAGGCCGGCCTTTCTTTCAGCAGCATGAGCCGCAGCTCCTCGTGACCCTTGGTGTCAACGGCGGAGGCCCGGCCTTGCTCGGCGACAATTTCGCGGTTCCCCGCTTCGCTCGCCTGAATCGTGGCGAGCGTAGCTTTCAAATCGTCTTCCAGCCGGCCGATCTGGTTCACCAGCGTCAGACGCTGCTCGGCGGGCGAAGCCAGCCCGGTCTGATCCTTGAAACTCTTCAGCTCGGTCTCGCGTTGAACCAACTGCTTCTTGATCGAGGCGGCTTGGTCCTCCAGAAACGCGTGCTCTTTGGGCGAGCGGCTCATCCGCACGTGCTCGTCGAGGTAGAGGTTGATCAACGTCGAGACGATCTGCTGCGAGGCCGCGGCGCTCGGACCTTCATGCGCGACCAGAATCACGTCGGTCTTGCGGACGTTCTGCATGTCGAGCTGCCGTCGGAGGGCCGCCACTGCCTTCTCCTGCGGCGTCAGCGGTCCGTCGTTTGTGAGCCAGTTGACCCCTTGCTGCAGGGTTGCCCGGACGTAGCTGAAAATCGACGGTGCTGACTTCGCTCCCGACTCGTGCGTCGGGTTGAGAATCGTTTCCGGTCCTACCACGGTGACGACTTTTTCCAAGAGCGATCGGCTTCTGAGCAGCTCGACCACCGTGTTGAGTTCTTCTTCGCGGCTGATCTGCAGGCCGGAGATCTCGTGACCGAGACTTGCGGTGGCGTCCAGTCCGACGTTTTCACGGCCCAGTCGCACGTAGAGCTTTGCTTCCGACCGGTACGTCTTAGGCCACATCGCTCCGAGAGCGATCGCACCGACAAGCACGGCGCACCCAAACGTCGTCACCATCCAGCGGTGCCGCGAAATGCTGGCCCGCACTTCAGCAAAGGACAGAGTTCCGAGCGTGTAAGCCGAGAGCATCGCCGCATTGGTGCCCGGCTGTGTGTGAGAGCCATTTTGTCCCGACGACCCGTTGTGACCTGGCATATTCAGCGTCTCCTCAGTCTCACGTCCGGCACGAAATTGCGATTGCGACTTGTTTGGCAGCGACAAGAAAGGTGTGCTTGCCCATCTTCATGTCGGTGTTATCCGTCAACAAGTGGCAATGAAGTGGGGATTCGGTGGACGTAGAGCGATGAGAAGGTGAGCGGACTGCGTAGGTTGCCAAATCAAGTTGCGCGGGCGCTCGTGGCGCGAACTGCATCAGCACGATGCTTCTTCGCACGCGTGCCAGTCAGCGGAGCGCTCGCCGACAGCTTCACCCAATCGCCACTCGGTCCCCACTAGTCTTCGACATGGGTTTGCGTCTAGATTCCACCTCAGCGCTCTTTCTGCGCTTCGAGCCTCACAAAAACTCTCCACCGGGCCTCGGTGACTCATGCTGGCCGTCGATCTCTGCGATTGTGGATGGCGACGCGATGCTCCCGATCATCGGGACTTCACAACCCGCCATTCGCGCGTGCGACGAGTGCTCGAGCGGCTGCGCCTGCCGAGTCAGTCGAGACCCGCGAGCGTCGACTGGCGCGAGTACTGCCTGCCGGTGCAAGATCAACAGGATCTCGGGACCAGCTCGGCGCATGCGTGCGTTGGCCTGTTTCAATATTTCGAGCGGCGTGCGACCGGTCAGGTCATTACGCCCTCGCGCTTGTTCCTGCATGCCAATGCGCTGCGCTTATCGGGTTGCGACGATGCCCGCGCGGGAGCCAGCCTGCGGATCACCTTCAAGGCCGCGGTGAAATTGGGTCTTCCGCCCGAGCGCTTCTGGCCGTACGATCCGGCCGCGCTGGGGCGGGCTCCCGATCCGTACGTCTACGCCTTCAATGCCGAATACCGCGACGTGCGCTACGTCCGGGTCGACGCGGCCATGCAGTCAGGCGTCCAGACTTTGGAGACAGTCCGGTCACTGCTGGCGGCGGGGTTCGCCTGCGCTTTGGGATTTGGGGTCCCGAGTTCGCTGACCAGCGAGCCCGAAATTCCCTTTCCCAGCCGGTTTGACTCGATCCGCACGGGGCACGCCGTGAGTACGGTCGGCTACGACGACGATCTACGCATCCGGTCCTCCCGCGGGGCTCTTTTGATTCGCAGTTCGTGGGGACCGAAATGGGGCCAGGACGGGTATGGCTGGCTCCCCTATCGCTATGTCACCGACCACCTTGCGGCCGACGTTTGGACGGCCCTGCGACCCAAGTGGCTGCGTTCGGGCGAGTTCCGCAATCCGTTCTGAAGCGGTCCGTGCACTCTCTAGTGGTCTGTCTACCGCAAAATGTGGGGTGGCTGGGGTCGAACCGTCTTCGGTTCGCCCCCAGAGAGAGAAGCACTGGGGGCGGCGAAGACGCCGACCCCAGCCACCCTGAGCCCAACGTTTTCCAATAGACGCACCACTAGGGTGTCGTGCGTCGTAGCTTGCCAAAGATCACCAGTCCGAGCAGACCGCTACCGAAGAGGACAAATGACGACGGGGCCGGGGTCGTGAGATTCGGGTTGATCGGGGGGTTGAACGTTTCCCCGTTGAGTTGGAATCCCGAGGTGTCCTGAATTGAAAAAGTCATCGAGTTGCCGAAGGCGCCGATTATCGCTCCATCGAGCGTTTGGTCGTGGATACTGATGTTCCGAGAGAGCGCCAGAATGGTGCCATTCACGAGGCTGGTCGTATTGCCCGTGATGGACACATCTTGGCCCGTGCCCGTGATGTCAAATAAGACGTGGTCCGCGGTCACCCCACCAGTCAGAAGGATATTCGCCGAGCCATTGACGATGAACTTTCCCGAAACGTCGATAATGAACGTCTCATTCGCCGTCCCGTGGATCGTAAAGTTTCCGTTGTTCAAGTTGAGGTCGGTCACTTTGAGGACATTCTGCCCCGCCGAGCCGTTGAATGTAACGCTTTGGCTCGGGTTGGTGACGACGATTGTGTTCCCCAAAACTGTGCCCGTCGCGGTCAGAGCGGCTGCGTTGGTCGCCGCGTTTTGTGCGGCCGTCACCGCCGACGACAAACTGAAGTTTGTGACGATCCCGCCTGTGGGGACGACCCCCGAGTTTGAGCCGGTCACGCCGGTGTCTTCGTAGAGGGTCCCGACGATCGTGGCCGGGCTTGCAAAATTGATCTTTCCGTTTTCTCCAACGGCGACATTCCCAATGATGGAGGAAGGGCCATTGAAACCGAAGGAGTTGACCTTCGGCCCGGCGAAAAGCGCGTATTTCGCCGCGTCGCCCAAGGTGATCTGGTCAGCCTGGCAGGGGCGAGAAGCAATGGCCAGCATCAACAAAACGACGAAGCACGCCGTGGATCGCGTCATAGCCCGAGGTCCCCAGTTGTTCTGCTCTAGTCGCGATTGTGCGACAGCTCGTTTCATACGTGGCCCGATCGTACCCAAGGGCGTTCGACCGAACGGGATGCGGCTCGCAGCCCGCCACGTACAGTCAGCCAGAACGCATCGCGAACAGCACCGCAGTTTGCGGAACTCTTGGAACGATTGCTATAGATAATGCCCCAAGTTTAGCCATTTTCTCGGGAAATGGCGGCGAATTGAGTTGGTGAAATGAGAGAACATCATTGGCCCCGCGCGCCGATCGACGCTTCGGCGGGTGGCACTGGCGGCTCGTCCGAGACCGTCCGGTAATTCGATCTGCATCCAGGGCCCTCGCTCACGCATCGGGTTGGTAGCCTGCCTGCATTAACCCGATGCGTAAGCGAGGGCAGTGCAGAAATAAACACTCTGAATTCCCGGACGGTCTCGGCTCGTCCGCCCGTGCCATCCGGCCGCAATCCGTTCTGAGTCGTTTCATCGGCTCGGCACGCTGCTCGAAGTTCCGGCAAGCGTATCGCGGATTGGCTCAACGAAGCTCAGGTGCAGTTCGGCGTGCCTCAGGGCGAGCGATCGGTACTCGTCGCGAGTCAACGCGCCGAATGCGGGATGCGGCGGAAACGCTGACGCGTCCTGAAATCGAATTGCCGCGCTGCGCAGTTTCCACAACGATTCGCGCAGTCCCACGTGGGGATCCGGTCGCAAAAGGACCGCGACGTTTTCGGGCACGCGGTATCCCGGCTTCATCGGCGTTCCAATGATTCGTGTGCGAACGAGTCGGAGCGTGATCCGCAGCGGCCAGGGAAACCGTTCGTTCGTGCCGTCGACCGAAACGTCCATCGAGCGTGCGAGATGATCGAAAATCTGCGCCAGGGTCCAAGTGCCAAGAAGTCGAGCGGGACCGTTGGCTAACCGGTCCGCCTCGGCGAGGAACTCGTCGAAGTTACAGAAGCGAACGTCTCGTCGGTTCTTGACCCGGCGCGTTTCGATGGCGCCTCGCGTTGTATCGAGCCTCTCTGCTTCGGGTTCAGGCTGTCGGAACGCGTCTGAGAGGGGCAGGCGTGTGACAGCTTCGCGGTCGCAGGCGTCGATGGTCATTCTGCGTTCCTCATCGGACGATTTGCGCCGCTGCTTCGGGACTGCAAGCGCGTTCCAGAAGGGTGCCTAATTAACGGTCCATCCGTAACTTAGGGCGCCCTGCCGGCGATGCGTTTGACCAGTCGATTTCGCGCGAGTTGTCGACCCAAGATCGGGCTGAAAAATCGGATCGCGACGTCTTTGACTCCGGGCGGCAAGGAGTTCACTGCTGGTTGTCTGATGCCCACCAGGGATCCGCCGACGTCGGTGCCTAGAAACTGTCAAGACCTCTGCCGCCGCTCCCCAGTACAATCGCGGCATGGGGGACGAGCCACGGAAGCGGTCGCGGGCATGGATCGGCTGGATTCTGCTCGCGGTATTCGTCGTATACCCACTCTCAGCCGGACCGGCGTTGTGGATCGCTGATCGCTTTGAATGCTGGGACGCCGTCTACTGCGCATACTTTCCATTGGTCTGGCCCCTCAGCCATTTCCCTCCGCTCTTCGACGTGCTGATCTGGTACTTGCGATTCTTTGCAGACCTCCCGACCTAAACTCGCATGCCAAACGCTGAAATTCGTTCACGAAACACGCCCACTACCGACAAGATGTGCCTGATCACGCGAATCCGCTTCTGGTGCCTCCTAGGCTTCGTAATGGCGATCCCCTGGATAACTATCAATCTTTTCGTCCGCATGCCAAATCGCATGTGGGCCATCTTCGCTGGCGATTTTGTTGCGCTGGGGATTGCTTGGCTCGCGATTGAGGCACTTCAGCGGCGTGCGCAGGCTGAAAGTCAAGCCCCGGACCAGCCGCCTCCCTCAGACCGACTTCCAAACTGACCACTCCCCCGACTTCCGCGAAATCGTCTTTCGTAAGGGCTTTGGCTAGAATCCGTCTCCTCAGCGGGGCCTCGAGGCGCGGGCACAAGGAGTCCACTTTGCACGTCTTCTCGACGAGCTCGTAACTGGATTCAATCAGGAATTTGTTCGAGAGCGCGCATGGAGAACATCAATTGGTGGACGATCCTGCTGGTGTGCATGGATCTCTTTCTCCGGCTGGGCATTTCGATCCGCGTCGTCATGCGACGGTTGCCGATTGGCGTTTCGCTGGCCTGGATCTTCATCGTCGTCACATTTCCGTTTGCCGGCGCGATCGCCTATCTGCTGCTTGGCGAGCTGAGGCTGGGAGTCTATCGGGCGGCCCGGGCCGCCGAGCTGCGGGCTCCCTTCCAGACCTGGCTCGACCAGGTGCATGTGGGGGAAGTCGACTGGAGCTCGCAACCGGCGGCCGCCGAAGCACTGGCGCGGATGTGTCAGAAAATGACCGGAATGCCAGTCACCGCGGGAAATCGGCTTGACCTGATCGGGAACTCGGCCGATGCGCTGAAAGCCCTGGTCGAAGCGATCAATGAAGCCAAGAGCAGCTGCCACCTCGAGTTTTACATTTGGACCGCAGGCGGCATCGCGGACCGAGTTGCCGAGGCCCTGATGGCAGCGTCGGCCCGAGGCGTCGTCTGCCGCATGTTGCTCGACGACGTGGGGAGCCGCGAGTTCTTGCGCAGCGACTGGGTCCGTCGTCTAGAAGACTCGGGTGTGTCTGTGGAAGCGGCTTTGCGGGCCCGGCTGTGGCGGCTGATTTTCGTGCGCTTCGATCTGCGCCTGCACCGCAAACTGGCCATCATCGATGGCCGGGTCGCTTACACGGGCAGCATGAACCTGGTCGACGCCCGGCTCTTTAAGCGGAGTGCGGGTGTCGGCGAATGGGTCGATGCGTGCGTGCGGGTGGAAGGGCCGGCCGTCGAACCCTTGGGTGTCACATTTCTTGGCGATTGGGCGCTCGAAAGCGAAGAAGATCTCGAGCGGCTCAAGCACACCGGCGACGTGCGGCCGCAGGACCACCAGGGGACCGTGCCGGTTCAAGTCCTTCCCTCCGGGCCGTCGGATGCGCGGGACGCCATCGAGCGGATCTTGCTTGCCTTCATCTATAGCGCGCAACAGCGATTGATCCTGACCACGCCCTATTTCGTCCCCGACGAGGCCCTCTTGGAGGCATTGACCTCGGCCGCCCAGCGGGGTGTCAAAGTCACTTTGATCATGCCCGAGAAGGTCGATTCGCGACTGGCGCGATTGGCGAGCCGCGCCATCCAGGGAGACCTGGTCGCGGCGGGAGTTCAGGTCCTGCTCTTCCGAGGGGGTCTCCTGCACACCAAGTCGGTTTGCGTCGACGGGGAGTACAGCCTATTTGGCTCGCTGAATCTCGACCCGCGGAGCCTGCATCTCAATTTTGAGATTACGCTCGCGATTTACGACCGCGAGTTTACCAGCCGGCTGGAAGCTCTTCAGGCCACGTACACCAGCCAGTCGCGCGCACTGAACATGACCGAATGGCGGGCGCGCGGACGGGATGTGAGGCTGCTGGAAAATGTGGCCCGGCTACTGGGGCCGCTGCTTTAGGAATTGGAACCACCAAGGCACCAAGGACACCAAGTTAAATCTAAGGACATCTTCCTTTCCTGAATTCTTGGTGTCCTTGGTGCCTTGGTGGTTCCCTCAGGAATTCGGATTTCGAACTAAAGCGTCAGCACGTGCTGCTTTTCGAGGTAGCCGACGACCTCGTGCGCTAGATCGTCGATGCCCTTGGTGTCGGCGTCCAGAATGATTTCTGCTTTCTCGGGCGCCTCATAGGGGTCGTCGATGCCGGTGAAGTTTTTCAGCTCGCCGGCCCGCGCTTTCTTGTAAAGGCCCTTCGGGTCGCGCTTCTCGCAGGTTTCGATGGAGGCCTTCACGTAGATTTCGATGAACTCGCCGGGCGCCAAGAGGGCCCGAACTGCGTCGCGGTCGGCCCGGTACGGCGAGATAAAGGCGGTCAGCGCGATCGTGCCCGCCTCGCAGAACAGCTTGGCGACTTCGCCGATTCGACGAATGTTCTCGGCGCGATCAGCGGCTGAGAATCCGAGATTCTTATTCAGCCCGTGACGGATGTTGTCGCCATCCAGCACCAAGGTGTGCTTGCCGCGCGAATACAGGAGATGATCGACCGTGTTGGCGACAGTGCTCTTGCCGCACGCGCTCAAGCCCGTGAACCAGAGGACGGCCCCTTTGTGCCCGTTGAGTTTCGACCGCTCGGCCTTCGAGACCTTGTGATCGTGCCAGGTGATATTGGTCGCTTTCTGTTCCGCCATGGTCCTGCTTTCGCTCTCTGACTGGATTGTTGAATGGAGATTTCGGGCTCGGGTGGCACTGCCGGCGTGTCCGAGGGTGTCGGGTAATTCGGACGTGTGTCTTTTCTTGGCCCCGGAGGGGCTGCCGATAATAGCCCAGGGCGTGAGCCCTGGGAAAACAATCGCCCCCCACGTCCTCTTAAGCCCCCGACAGGGGGCGACAGAACGACTGGCTTTTCATGACTCTGTCGTCCCTCCGGGACTTAAACACCGAAAACCCGAGACCCAGGGCTTACGCCCTGGGCTACTATCTGGCGCCCCCTTTACGGGGGCTTCGAGGCATTAGTTCCCGACATTCCGTTTGCCGAATTCCCGGACGCGCTCGGCTTGTCCGAGGGTGGGCTTTCTAAAAACACGAGAAAAACACTTTGCGGGCGAGCCGCCTGCACTACAAATCGGCCCAGCGATCCTAGAAAAACGCTCGGGCGGTGGGAAGGGCAAGCACCACGCGGGCAGCCTCGGATCGGCTGGCCAAGATCAATGTCAGGTGGCGGGCCAAGAATCAGGGCCCGCACTGCCCCGTCGGGGCCGACGAGGCCAGCGATCCCTTCTCGCTGCGAACGCAAAAGCTCATCGTCGGGGTGGTGTGTGCGGAGACCCAGTCGCCGTTGCGATGCACGGCGATCCAGCCGTAGGTGCGGCCTCGGGCAACGCCTTCGTCGAAGCAGCGACGGGCGGCTTGCTCGAGCGGCATTCCGTCGCGGCATCGCGTTTCGAGTCGGGCGGCCAGGGCGTCGTCGATGATTTCTTCTCCGATTCCCGTCGCGCTCACCGCGAGGATTTCGGACGCGTAGTTGCCCGCTACGGTCGCCGAATCCGACACACGTCCGGGAAATTCAAACGATCGGCCCCCGGTGCTCGTGCCGGCGGCGAGCTGGCCCCGCGCGTTGCGAACGACGCAGCCGACCGTGTCGAAGCCACCGACCTCTTTGCGGCGCCGGAAGGTCTCCAGTTGTTCGGGCGTCGCGAGGTCTTCCTCGGGCAGGTTCAGCTCGCGGGCCAAGACCTGCACTCCGGGTTGGGTGATCACGCGCGAACGGCGGTCCTGCAATGACAGGGCGATCATAGAGGGATGTTTCACGTGCAGCGCGTTGATGACGCCCGAAAACGATTGGCGCGATCCGTCCATCACGGCGGCCGAGACCCGGACCTCGCCGTCGCTTTGAATCGACGCACCCAGGCCCGCGTTGAACTGCGGGTCCAGCTCGAGAGCCTGGAGCGCGCAGACAACAACTTCGCACGCAGAACGAGTCGCCAGCTCTGGAAAACAGTTTTCGGCAATCGCCTCGAGGGCCCGTGCGGCCGCGAGCACTTTTTCGGGCTCGAGCATCCGCGAGGGCGCTCCGCCATGCACGATCAAAACTGGGCCTTGCGACGTCCCCGCGAGCAGCTGCATACGGCGATCTCTCTGGGTATTTTGTGGTCGACTCACCGGGAAAAACCCGCGCAATCGGATTTCCGGCCCGGCCGAGTTCGTCCCAGAATATCAACCTCAAACCCAAAGCGCCAGGGCCGCCGGCCCGAAGGCAATCCCCCTCGGCACCAAGGTGACCTGTGCGGCAATGTAAACCGTGCGACAATATGATTAGACACGGGTGGAGCGCGGCGCAGATCCTGTCGGGACGATTCCACCTGGGCAAGTGCCGACCTGGCACAACGGCTCCCGTCACTGGCGTAAGCTTGTGGTGGCCGGTCATGACGCCCGGAACTGCGAGGTCATTCTGTGAAGACGAACATGTTTGTCCGCGTGGCCGGCCCGGTCATCGCCATCAGCGCCATTCCGCTGATCGTGGGCGTGGCATCGGCCTGGCGGGTGAATGCCTCGTACAAAAAGGTTTCCAAGCAGCTCTCTCTAGACGTCGCCGGTCTGCGGGCTGGCGAGGAATTGGCGATCCTCATTCGAGACGTGCGCACCAAGCTCAATCAGTACTTTCGCACGGGAGACGAGCAATCGCTGCGTGCGGCCAGCAACGCCCGGCAGGACGTGACTCACTGGATTGAGGAGGCCGAAAAGGCAGCGGCCACCGATCGGGAGAAACTCGACGTGGCCCAACTGCGGGAGGGTTACGCAGCTTTTTTTGGCAAGCTCGACGAAATTTCGCGGGCGAAGACTCCTCTTACTGAGCGAAAGCAGAAAATCAAGCAACTCATCGACGACGTGCTCGAAATTAAGTTGCTGACGCCGGCACAGGTCTACTTGAACACCAACGAGGAAGACATCGAGAACTCCAACGACCAGAACCTCCGAGTCGCCAACGGCGCGGTACTCGGCCTGCTCCTCCTGGGAATTTGCGGCCCCTTGTCGGGTTTGGTCGCCGGTTTTGGAATCACCCGGGGCATCAGCCGGTCGATCGTCCGCCTCAGCCTGCCCATCCAAGATGCCGCCGGAAAACTGAACGAAATCGTGGGGCCCATCACGTTTTCGGCCCAAGCGGGTCTCGAAGAAATCGAGATCGTTCTGCACAAGATCGCCGACCAGATCGGGGCGGTCGTCGAGCGATTGCAGGAAAGCCGCCGCGAGGCACTGCGTGCCGAGCAGTTGGCCGCGGTCGGGCAAATGGCGGCCGGCATCGCGCACGAACTTCGCAACCCGCTGATGGCGATGAAGATCCTCGTGCAGGCCGCCGCCGAGGCAGACCCGCCGACCCTCGCCGAACGCGACCTGCTCGTGCTGGAAGAGGAAATCACGCGGCTGGAGCGCTCAGCCGAAACGTTTTTGGACTTTGCCCGGCCTCCGGAAATCGAGCGGCGGACGTTCGACCTGCGACTGCTCGTGGGGCAGGTGCTCGACCTGGTGTCCGCTCAGGCCGCACGGCAGGGAGTCCAAGTCTCGTGCACGTCCGGCGAAAAACGACAAATTCCGATCCGCGCCGACATGGGACAAGTGCGTCAGGTTTTGTTGAATCTCCTGCTCAACGCGCTGGACGCGGCGCCGGACGGCGGCACCATCTCCGTAGAGATCGAATCGACCGGCGCGGGCGCCAACGGATCGCCGGGTTGGGTCACCGTTCTTGTCTCGGACACGGGTCGCGGATTGCCGAGCGAGTTGGGTTCCAAGATCTTCGAGCCGTTTGTCTCAACCAAGCCGACCGGCATCGGGCTGGGACTGTCGATTTGCAAGCGCATCGTCGAGTCGCACGGAGGGCAAATCGACGCCGTCAGCCGGCCCTTAGGCGGAGCCGAGTTCACGATTCGACTGCCCGGAATTGCCACTCCCGAAACTTCCGTCGTGGGGGTGCCTGCGGCCCCGGCGCATTCCTGAGCCGCCACTCGTCAGTGATTGGTTGAGTTTTTCGATGGCCCGATTGCTCGTCATTGACGACGAACCGAACCTGCAATATTCGCTGGTCAAGAGCCTCAGCTCCGAGACGCTCGAGGTCGCGACGGCCGGAACGGCGCGACTGGGAATCGAGGCCGTCCGACAGCAGCGCCCCGACGTCGTGATTCTCGACGTGCGGCTCCCGGATCTGACGGGGATCGAGGCGTTCGACGAAATTCGCCGCATCGACCCCCGACTGCCGGTGATCATCATCACGGCCTTCAGCACGGCCGACACGGCGATCGAAGCGATGAAGCGGGGCGCCTTCGAGTACCTGCTCAAGCCGGTCGACTTCCACCAACTCCGCCAGCTGGTGAACAAGGCCATCGAGCTCAGCCGGCTGCGGCACGTGCCGGCCGTCTTTGCAGACGACGAACTGCCCGACGACGACCGGGTCGATCGCATCGTCGGTCATACTCCCGAGATGCAGGAACTCTACAAGGCGATCGGCCGCGTGGCTTCGCTCGATGTCCCCGTGCTGCTGCAGGGCGAAAGCGGCACGGGCAAAGAGCTGGTGGCCCGCGCAATCTACCAGCACAGCAAGCGCAGCCAGGGCCCGTTTTTGGCCATCAACTGCGCCGCGATGCCGGAGGGGCTGCTCGAAAGCGAGCTGTTCGGACACGAAAAGGGGTCCTTTACCGGGGCCGACCGCCGTCGCATCGGCATCTTCGAGCAGGCCGACAAAGGGACCCTGTTTCTCGACGAAATCGGCGACATGACCCTCGCGACCCAGCCCAAGCTGCTCAGAATTTTGCAAGAACAGCAATTCGAGCGGGTCGGCGGGGAGGAGACCATTCGCACCGACGTGCGGGTGATCGCCGCCACGAATCAGGATCTCGAACGGAAAGCGGCCGCGGGAGAGTTTCGTCCCGATCTATTATATCGGCTCAAGGTCGTGACGATTTATCTGCCCCCCTTGCGGAACCGCAAGGACGATCTGCCGCTCTTGATCGCCCACTTTCTGAAAATCTTGAACCGCGATTTACGAAAGCGCGTGACCTCGGTCGCTCCCGAGGCGCTCCGCGTCTTGGAAGCCTATCCATGGCCGGGAAACGTTCGCGAGCTGCAAAGCGCCATCAAGCACGCCTACGTACAGTCGTCTGGCGAAGTGATCTCGCTCGATTGTCTGCCAACGCATTTGCGCGACGAATCGCGGGATTTGCCTCCCGGTCAGTCGAGCGAGACCGAATCGGCATCGGGAGACCTGCGGATTGCGGAGATGATCGGCGAGCTGATGCGTCGCGGTGAGACAGACATCTACGCAAAGGTCACCGCGGCCGTCGATCGCGTCGTGCTCGAAACCGTCTTGCGGTACGTGAAAGGGAACCAAATGCAGGCCAGCGAGGTCCTCGGAATCTCGCGCACCACCTTGCGGGCCAAAATGCGCAGCCTGGGTTTGGCAATCGAAAAACACCTTTCCGACTCGGGACCCGAGGAGTAGAGCCGGACGCTGGTAGTCGTAGGCGTGCGTCTACTGGAAATTTTCGGGCGGCGGGTGGCTGGGGTCGAACCGTCGTCGGTTCGCCCCCAGAGAGAAGCACTGGGCGGCGAAGACGCCGACCCCAGCCACCCGAACTGACTTGCACGAGACTACCACTAGCGAGTCATTGACCCTGCCCGCAGCCACCAGACAAAGATCGCGGCGAAGATCAGATCGCCCGTGGCCCCCGGAATGAACCAGCCCGGACCCTGGCCGGTTGCCCAAAGTGCTACGGCGGCCACGAATACGCTCGCTTTGCCGAATGCGGCGAATCCAACAAGCGGGCGATCGATGGTCGGCTGCAGTGCCAGCCAGGCGTAAGCTCCGCCGAACAACAACACGAAAACCGCCAAGAGCACGCTGTAAATCGGCGCAACCTTTGCGAAGGCATCGCGGTTCACGTTCGGGCTGCTCTTCGGAGATTTGTAGGGTGGGCCGAGGCCCGCTTCGGGCCGAAGGCCCACCATCTTAAGCTTGGCCGGCGCGTCGGAAATGGTGGGCCAGCGGACGGAAGCCGTCCTCGGCCCACCCTACTGGCTTTGGGTGAGTCTGTCCGGGAATTGCATTGAGTTTTGGAGCCGCGACCGTGAGGGAGCGGGGTCTAACGCTCGCTTGTACCTGTAATACCCCGCTCCCTCACGGTCGCGGCTCCGAGATTCCTCGAAATCGTCGGCCGCCCGCCCAAACTATTTTCCAACTTGTTTCCACGCGCATAGAAACTCGGTCTTCTGCGGTCAGCCCCGATCTGGGAAAATGAGGGATGGCACCTTCATTTTACGCAGCGCTTTACGGGGTTTCTCGCATGCAGATTGGAAACGGGCAAAAATCATTCTTGGTGGGCGGGCGGACT
>DASZIA010000370.1:0-5355 GCA_035949535.1 Planctomycetaceae bacterium
GCTCTAGCGCCTCGTCGCGTTCCCGCTGCGCACGCGCAAGCTTTTCTTCAAGGTCTGTGTAAGAGTCCTGCGGCATCGCGGCCGTCCACTGTCCCCCTTTCGACGCCCCCCTCCATGGCGGTGGTCGCCTGCTGACACGGCTTGTCGAAGTTCGGTTGAAAGCCTACGCGAGGCTCGGGAACGGCTCAATGGCTCTCGGCGGGCCGTATGCACGGGCGATACGTGGGCCCGGACGGGCCTATTGCCCCATCTCGGACATAAGTGGTCTGGTTGCAAATCGCTTTCATACCCGTGTCGCTTTCATACCCGCTGACTGATCCTTAGCAATCCGGTATAGTATCAGTGCGTCCTGGCTGGCCGGAAACGCGATGCAATTCCATCGATTGAAACAGCGCGAGTTCATCCCGCTACTCTGCGATGGTGCGGCCGTTTCGCGGTCATGCCCTTCCGCGGCACGGCAGGATGTTGCAGCTGGTAGTCCTGATCGCCGTGAGCTGCTGCAGAGATTGCTCGCTGCTGCGCTCGCAAGCGTACCGGGTTGGCACAGCGATGCGCTCGCAGGGGCCTTGCCGCTCGAGCGCGATCAGTTCGTCGAGCTCTCGGAGAAGCTATGCGCGATGTCCATCGACGACCGGGCGCTCGCCGACGCTATCCAGAATGCCTTGTCAGATCAGTATAGCAATGACGAGCTGAGGCGCATTGCCGAACTAGTGCAATCGGCTTCCCTTCAGGATGTCGATCGTCTCATCGCCGGCTCTGACCTCCAGAAGGTGGCCGCGTCCATTGTGTCGATTTGGTATTCGGGGTTGTTCGGAACCAGCGAGAATGCGCGCGTGCTCGCCTACGAGGAGGCGTTGGCGTGGCGAGCGACAGGGTATGCCAAGGCGCCCGGCACGTGCGGTGAGTTCGGTGACTGGATCATGAAGCCACCATCTGCACGCGATCGTGAGCGCTGGCGGTGAGCGATGCTCTCAATGCCGACGTCGTGGTCGTCGGATCGGGTGTTGCCGGCTCGCTCATCGCTTGGCGGCTAGCCGAGGCGAAGCTCAACGTTCTGGTTCTGGAGGCCGGCCCGCGCATTGATCGTGTGGAGGCGTTCAAATCGTTTCTGGCCGCCAGGGACAAGAACGCGAGCTCGCCATATCCGCCCGCCCCTTACGCGCCCGCCCCACAGTACAATGCCTGGAATGACTACTACATCAACACAGGCCTCGACCTGTTTCGCGGGATGTACACGCGTGGTGTAGGTGGCTCAACATGGCATTGGGCCGGCTCAGTGCTGCGCTATCGTCCGAGTGATTTTCGGATGAAGAGCCGGTACGGCGTCGGCATCGACTGGCCGATCAGCTATGAAGAGCTGGCGCCATTCTACGATTACGCCGAGCGGGTGCTGGGCGTTGCAGGTCCCAACACGGACGCCTGGGGGGCACCTCGGGCGTCGGATTATCCGATGCCGGCTATTCCCCCCAGCTATCTCGACACCGTCGTCGAGGGCGTGTTGGGGCCGCTCGGTATGTCGCTGGCCGTATTCCCGCAGGCTCGCAACAGCATGTTCTATGACGAGCGGCCGCAATGCTGTGGAAATGCGAGCTGTGTGCCGCTCTGTCCGATCGGCGCCAAGTATGATGCGAGCGTTCACGCCACCAAGGCCGAGAAGACCGGCGCTAGACTCGAGACTGCGGCCGTAGTGTATCGGCTGGAGACGGGCGAGGACCGCCGCGTTTCGGCCGTACACTTCCGGCGGCCAGATGGCAGCGCCGGATCAGCCGTGGGGCGCATCGTCGTTCTCGCTGCCCACGCTATTGAGACACCTAAACTGTTGTTGATGTCACGCGATGAGCGCACGCCTCAAGGCGTCGCCAATTCAAGCGATACGGTTGGCCGTTATCTGATGAGCCATATCGACCAGGGTACACGCGGCTTAACCAAGGCACCGATCTATCCTTACCGCGGACCTGTGGTGACTTCCGGCATCCCGGAATTCAGGGATGGCCCGTTCCGCAGCAAACACTCTGCCATTGGCACATCGGTATCGAACGAAGGCTGGCGACACGTTGGGCCGCAAGCGACAGCCCTCGCCTTAATTGACCAGGGTTTCGCTGGCGAGCTTCTGCGAGACAAGATCGCGTGGCGCACCGAGCGTGAGCTCACTCTTGGCTCGACGGCCGAAACGCTTCCTGATGCGACCAACAGGATCGTGCCCGACGAGACCCGAAGCGATGTCATCGGCATTCCCAGACCGCGCATCCACTACCGCATCGACGACTATGCCAAAGCTGGTCTCAGCTTGGCGATTCGTCGGCACGAGGCCATCTTCGCTGCACTTGAATCTACCGAGGTCGAAACGCTCCCGATGGTGACGAGTTCGGGGACCATCCTCGGCACCACCCGCATGGGGAATGACCCCCGCCAGTCAGTCGTCGATCGGGAGTTGCGCGCCCACGATCATGCCAACTTGTTCGTTGTTGGCGGAATGGTCTTCCCCACGGCGGGGATGCATCCTCCGACGCTGACCATCGCCGCCTTGGCACTGCGGGCGGCGCTCGCAATCCAACAAAGCTTTGCGGGCTAGGGTTGAGCATCCAAAGCCTTTTGCAGGGACTGGTGCTGAGGCAATGCAGCGCAAGCGATTAACAGCGCAGAGGGTCCTGACGGACCTATCACTGGCGGCGTTGTCCAGCGTCGTAACTGTTCTCGGAACGGTAGCTTTCGCTGCCATGATTTTTTCCGGGCACCTAACGGATATCGTTCCACTGGCCTTCGTGGCCTTCCTGGCTGGAACCGCCCTATCTGGACTCATCGTCGGCTGCCTTAGCAGTTTTTACTGCAATCTGAGCGGCGCTCAGGACGAGTCAGCGGCCATTCTGGCAGCGTTCGCGAGCGGGCTGGCTAGCATGGGCGTGATCAACGACGAAGCGGCCATTTTGACCATGTTCACCGTCATTGTTATCGCCACCTGGTCGTTTGGATTGGTTCTTCTGCTCCTGGGAATCTCGAAATGGGGAAAATACACCCAGCTCATCCCCTACCCGGTTGTCGGGGGGTTTTTGGCGGGAGTGGGCCTGCTGATGCTGAGCGCCACGATCCACTTTCTGTCGGGCGTCACGCTGACGATGGACAGCTTTCCCCGGTTTCTCTCCTGGGAGATGACCCTGCGCTGGCTGCCGTCCTTGATCGCCGCTGGCCTTTTGTATTGGGGGATCAACCGCATTCGCAGCGCCATGCTTCTGCCGATCGGGCTCATCTGTATCCTGGTCTTGTTTTACGCTGTTGCTGGAGCATGGTCCTTTTCGCTCGAATCGCTGCGGGAGAGCGGTTTTGTTTTCACATCCATCCCAGAGCGCGGCGCCTTCGATGCGATCAAGTGGCTATCCACAGCGAGAATCGATTGGAGCGTCGTCCTGGAGGCGCGGGATGAAATCGGCGCCCTGATTCTGGTGTGTACGATCGGCGCGTCACTCGCCACGACGGCTTTGGAAATAGGCGCCGGGATTGAATTGGACTCAAATCACGAATTGCGGGCGCATGGTTTGGCGAATCTGGCGAGCGCCCTGGTCGGTGGCATCCCAGCCTTCACCCTAGCGGGACCCTCATTGACCTATCTTCGGCTCGGGGCGTCGAGCCGGTTGATGCCGATCCTACGCGCTCTGTTCACTTTGGCGCTTGGGCTGGCGGGGCTTGCTCTCCTGGGGTTCGTCCCCAAGATCGTAGTGGGCACACTTTTAATCCTGTTCTCGTTCGGTCTTGTGCACGAATGGCTGATTCGGGCACGTTATCGCCTTAGCGCTACCGATTATGTCTTTGTCCTGATAATCGCTGGGATCATCGAACTGGCTGGATTTATACCGGGGGTTGGCGTCGGAATTCTCATTGCCGCCGCTGACTTTCTCATCCAATACAGCAAATTGAATGTCATCAAGGCCGAGCTCTCGGGACGCGATTATCGCAGCGATGTGGAACGCCCGCTGCGGGCGGAGAACATTTTGCGTAACGCTGGGGGGCGCTTTATCGCCTTTGAAATACAGGGGTTTATTTTTTTTGGGACAGCAATCCGCCTCCTGGAGCGGATTCGGGTGAGCGTCGGGGCGAGTGAGCAGAAAGTCGACTACGTCATTCTCGGCTTTGCGAATGTTGATGGGCTGGACGCTGCGGCACATTTCGCGCTGCGAAAGCTGCACAATTACGCCAACACGGAGAACATATGTCTGCTCTTTTCGGGCTTGACGCGAGAGAACGCCAAAGCGTTGCAGGCCGCTAATGTACTCGACGAGAACCAATCCCTCTGCTTCGCGAACACGGCAATGGCCATCGAGTATGTTGAGAACCAACTGCTCAAGCCATTTGCCGCGGACGAAGACGCGATTAGCGCCGAGGAGGCATTGGTTGCCCTTGTAGGGGAGCGGGACAAAGCGGTAGTCTTGTTACCCTTTTTCACCTTCCATGACGTACAGGCCGGTGACCAGGTATTCCGCCAGGGCGACGACTCTCATAGCTCAATCTTGTTGGTGCGCGGCAATCTTTCGGCGCATCTCGATCTTGGCGGCGGACAATCCGTGCGCTTGCGCAAGTTTTTACCCGGCACTCTGGTGGGCGAAATGGCTTTTTACGCTGGCAGGAAACGCTCGGCTTCGCTCGTGGCGGATACGGACGCGGCCATCGGGGTGATCAGCGGCGAATCGATACTCCGTCTAAATCGCGAGCAGCCCGCCGTCGCCGCGGAATTTCACCAGATGACCGCCCGACTCATGGCAAATCGCATCATCGCGATGAACGCTATGCTGCGGACCCTCCTAACCGGTCTCACTATTCCAACGATGCTAGGCCGGGCCGGCGAGCGGGTCGAGTAGACCCACTGCACCCGTCCCTTTGCTGCAATGCATTAGTCCGGTTGTGGGGCGATCGCCTCAACCAGATCGAGACGTTCGACTGGACGCAAGATGCCTCTCCGTGACTCAGAGAAGTCCGTGGACTCGTCTGCTCTGACACCTCGTGGGTAGGTAGCCCCCAGGGCCTAAATGCATCAGCGGACTCCCCGGAGTCATTGCGAGGCTCGGCGCGTGCGCACCCTGCAGGTGAGTGCGCGGAGTACAGTTGTGAACGGGACGACGGTAGGTGATGGTATGGTGAAATGGTTTGTTGTGAGGGCATGCGGGCCTGCTCGGTTAGCTCAACAACAACACCCATCAGACGCGGCATCTATAAACAAGCACACGGAATAGGCTCGCCGCAGCCGAATCGAAGATTGCCGAGGAAGCGGCACGAGCGCTTGGGCGAGAGCTCATTGTGGTCCCGGCTAGTACCGCAGGCGAAATCGATGCCGGCTTCGAGTCCATGACTCGGCAAGGGGCGGGCGGC
>DASZIA010000371.1:0-6836 GCA_035949535.1 Planctomycetaceae bacterium
GGGACGGGACTCGGTTCCGGACGACGTGCGCGGGTTCCCGGTCGGTCACTTTGTCGTGCTCTGCGGCTACGATCAGTCGAACCGCACGGTGCTGCTGGCTGATCCGCTTCAGCCCAACCCACTCGCCACCGAGCAGACCTACGCCCTTGGAATCGACCGCGTCAAAAACGCAATCCTGTTGGGGATCGTCACGCACGACGCGAATCTGCTGATCATCGAGCCACGGACGAATCGCAAGCGAGTACCGAGTGCGGATTCTCATCATCGCGAATAGCCACAAGGAATGGCCGTTTCGCATCCCCGACGTAGACGTTGTGGACGCCCGGGCGTACCTCACGCAGCCCGAGTTCAGCGAGGGCCGCAACGTCAAGGTCTTCAACCTCTGCCGCTCGTACCGCTATCAAACGGTGGGCTATTACGTCTCGCTTCTGGCCGAGGCCCGCGGCCACAAGCCACTCCCGAGCATCACCACCCTGCAGGACCTGCGCTCGCAGGCCATGATGCGGATGGTCTCTGAAGAGCTGGAGGACCTGATCCAGCACAGCTTGGGCCCCATTCAATCCGAGCGATTCACCCTGAGCATTTACTTCGGTCGCAACCTGGCCAAGCGCTACGAGCGGCTGAGCCTGCACCTCTTTAATCTGTTTCAGTCGCCCCTGCTGCGGGTCCAGTTCAGGCGCTATAAGAAGTGGGTGATCCGAAACGTGGCCACGATCGCGGCCAGCGATGTGCCGGAGGGGCACTGGCCGTTCGTGCTCGAGGTCGCCCGTCAGTACTTTGAAGGCCGCCGCGGGGCCCAGCGCAAACGCGCCCGGATGCGCTACGATCTGGCGATTCTGCACAACCCAGACGAAGCCGAGCCTCCGTCTGAGCCCGATGCTCTCAAAAAGTTTATTCGGGCGGCCGAAAGCTTGGGGGTCCGCGCCGAGCTGATTACTCGGGATGATTATGCCCGCATCGCCGAGTTCGACGCGCTCTTCATCCGCGAAACGACGTCGGTCGACCACCATACCTATCGCTTCGCCCGCCGGGCCTCGAGCGAAGGTTTGATCGTGATCGACGATCCCGAATCGATCGTCCGCTGCACGAACAAGGTCTACCTCGCCGAGCTCCTCAGCCGCCACGATCTTCCGACGCCCAAGACCATCGTCATCCATCGAGATAATGCTGCGCACTGCGCCAGAGAGCTGGGGTTTCCCTTGGTGCTCAAACGGCCAGACAGCTCATTTTCGCGCGGCGTGGTCAAGGTCGCCTCGCAGGCCGAACTCAACGCGCAGCTGACGCAGCTCTTCGAGGATTCGGACCTGCTCGTCGCGCAGGAATTTTTGCCGACTACGTTCGACTGGCGGATCGGCATCCTCAATCGTAAGCCGATGTACGCCTGCAAGTATTTCATGGCGGCCGATCACTGGCAGATCGTCCGCACCGATGCCAACGGCGACAGCCGCTACGGAAAATGCGAAACGATCCCCGTCGAGCTTGCCCCCCGGCGCGCGGTCAGCGCGGCCCTCAAGGCGGCCAACCTGATCGGTGACGGTTTGTACGGCGTCGACGTCAAGGAATCGAACAAGAAGTTCTACGTCATCGAAGTCAACGACAATCCCAACATCGATGTCGGCGTCGAAGACGCGGTCTTGCGCGACGAGATTTATAACCGCATCATGGAAGTCTTCCTCGATCGCATCGAGCGCAGCAAAGCGGGAATCGCCGCCACATGAGCTCCGCCGAAACCTTGCACCTGTTTCAGGCGTTCGGCGTCGAGCTCGAGTACATGATCGTCGATACAAAATCGCTCGACGTCCGTCCGGTCACCGACAGGGTGCTCGAAGCGGTGGCCGGCGAAATCACGTCTGATTTCGTGGCGGGCCAGATCACGTGGTCGAACGAGTTGACCGCGCACGTCATCGAGCTCAAAACGAGCGAGCCGGCCGCGGCGTTCGACCCGCTGCCCCAGGCCTTCCAAGACAGCGTGACGCGGATTAACTCCGTGCTCGAGCCGATGGGCGCGCGGTTGATGCCCTCGGCGATGCATCCCTGGATGGATCCGCACCGCGAGTTGGTGCTCTGGCCGCATGACAACAGCAGCATCTACGAGGCCTTCAATCGCGTCTTCGATTGCCGAGGGCACGGCTGGGCCAACTTACAGGCCGTCCATTTGAATCTCCCTTTCAAGGGCGATGCCGAGTTCGCTCGACTCCACGCGGCGATCCGAGTGTTGTTGCCGATCCTTCCCGCGCTCGCCGCCAGTTCGCCCCTGATGGACGGACATTTGTCCGGGATGATGGACTCGCGGCTCGCCGTGTACGAGCAGAATTGCCGCCGGATTCCGGCCGCCACCGGCCGTGTGGTGCCGGAACCTGTCTTCTCTTCAGCCGAGTATCACCGGCTGATTCTCGAGCCGCTCTACGCCGACGTGGCGCCGTATGACGCGGAGGGGGTGCTGCAAGAAGAGTGGCTCAACGCGCGCGGCGCGATCGCCCGCTTCGAGCGAAGCGCCATCGAGATCCGCGTGCTCGACGTGCAAGAATGCCCGCAAGCCGACGTCGCAATTTGCGCTCTGATCGCCGACGTGCTCGAAGGCCTCACGGCCGGCCGCTGGGTCGACCCGGCGCACCTTGAAGCCTGGGACACCGAAACTCTCTACGGTTTGCTCCAGGCCACGATCAGGGACGCCGATCGCGCACTGATCAGCGATGCCACCTACCGGCGCGTGTTCGGAATGGAAGGCCCTGAGCCCGTCACGGCGGCCGATCTTTGGAAACACCTCGCCGAGGCCCTCGGTCCCGACGCCCGCTCGCGGCACACGAATCTTCGCTTCATTGTAAAGACTCTGTTGGAACGTGGGCCTTTGGCGCGGCGGATCCTGACGTCTGTCGGCGGCGGGCCGTCACGCGAGCGTATCGGGGCCGTCTATCGCCAACTGTGCGAGTGCCTGGCGACCGGAAGGATGTTCTTAGGCGTTGCGTGATTTTCTCATCGTCACGTGCGAACACGGGGGAAACCGCGTCCCCGCGGCTTATGCTGGCCTCTTCCGTCCCCATCGACGGATCTTAGACAGCCACCGCGGTTACGATCCGGGCTCGCTCGAGCTGGCGCGGGCCTGCGCCCGCCGACTGAAAGCGCCGCTGCACTTTGCCACCGTCACTCGGCTGCTCGTGGAACTTAACCGTTCGAAGGGACACCAGGCCCTCTTCTCGGCGATCACGAAATCGCTGCCGCAAGCGGAACGAGATGTACTTTTGCGGGACTACTATTTCCCCTATCGGCAACGGATCGAAGCCGACCTGGCGCGGGCGATCGCCGATGGTCGCCGCGCGGTTCACTTTTCCATCCACACCTTCACCCCCAAGCTCGATCGCAAGGTGCGTCGCGCCGACGTCGGTCTGCTGTACGATCCCAGGCGTCCCGGCGAAGCCATCGTCTGCAAGTCGATTCGACAAAGTCTCCAATTACAGCGTCCCGATCTGCTCGTCCGCATGAACTATCCGTACGGGGGAAAAGCGGACGGATTCACGACGACACTCCGCACGAAATGGCCGGCTGACTCCTACGTCGGCATCGAAATCGAGGTCAATCAAAAGTGGCCGCTGGGCGATCGGCGCACCTGGCGGCGACTCGTCAGCGACCTGTCGATTTCGATCGAATCGGCGGTAGGCGAGCCGTCGGCACGCAAGGTCCGCAGCCGATAAACTTGTGTCATGAAGGTGAAGTGCCAACCCGAAGACTTTCGCGTGGAAGAAATCGCGGAAGTGCGCTCTGACGCCGGCCCCTTCTCCCTGTATCGCCTGACGAAACAGTCATTGGGAACGCCTGAAGCGATCGACGCGATCTGCCGAGCCTGGCGGTTGCGGCGAGAAACGGTCGGGATCGGCGGGCTGAAGGATCGCCATGCGGTCACGCAGCAGTATGTCTCGATCGAGTCGGGTCCCCGCCGCCGGCTCGCGCAGAAGAACTTCTCGCTCGAATATCTCGGTCAAACGTCGCGCGAGTTCACGTCGAAAGATATTCTCGCCAACCGCTTCGAAATCGTGCTGCGCGATCTTGAGCCGAGTGACGCGGAGCGGATCGTTCGCGAACTACCGAGCGTCATCGCGGAGGGCGTCCCGAATTATTTCGACGATCAACGATTCGGCTCCGTCGGCGAGTCGGGTGATTTCATCGCCAGGCCCTGGTGTCTAGGAGACTACGAGCGAGCGTTGTGGCTGGCGATTGCCGAAGCCAACGAGCACGACCGCGGCGACGTGCGCGACGAAAAACGGGCGCTGCGCGACCGCTGGGGAGACTGGCTGGCGTGCCGCCAGTCTGCCGTGCGGCCGGTGGGCCGTGCCGTCTTCGAGCGCCTCTGCCGGCAGCCGGGCGATTTTCGCGGAGCCTTCGTCCGCATTCCGCAACCTGACCGGCGGATGTATCTGGGCGCCTTCCAAAGCGCGCTCTGGAACCGCATTCTTGCGGAAACGGTCCGCGGCACCGTCGACTCGACCGAACTTTTCCCAATCGAAATCGGCCGCCAGCATCTGCCGTTCTATCGAACTGTGCGACCGTCGGTCGCTGTCGAGGTTCTTTCCGCCCCTTTGCCGCTTCCTTGCGCTCGCGAACGGCACGAATTAGGTCCGCGAACCGAACTCTACGAGCGGGTGGCGGCCGAGTTCGGACTCGAGTGCCGCACGCTCCGCGTGAAATTCCCGCGTGACAGTTTCTTTTCACGCGGTAGTCGCGCGGCGGTCTTTCGCCCCCAATCGCTTTCAGAGTCGATCGGAGTGGACGAGCTGGCCGGCGGTGCGGACGGGGCGCGGAAGAAATTGACCCTCCGCTTCGATCTCCCGCCAGGCTGTTACGCAACGGTTCTGGTCAAGCGTTTGACCGAAACGCCTCGACTTCCGTTCGCCGCGGCGAGTTTGTAACATAACTCCCCCGCCGGTCCGTTTCCGCCGGTCTAATTGAAACGAAATCGGCCAGTTCCGATTGCTGCCGAGAAGCCTGCGCCATGAAACTCACGAAGAAGCAGAAGCGAAAATACCGTCGGCGCGCCCGGCTCAGGCAAGCTCTGCGGGCAGCTCGCAAGAAGAGCTGATCTCACGGCGAAGTCGATTCGCCCAGTTGCCGCAATAGCTCGAGCGAATAAATCCCCGAGCTGTGCCCGTCGCTGAAAGCGATGGCGTAGGCGTAATTTCCCGCCGGCCGCATCGAGACCGGAGCGAGTGGCTGGGCCTCGGCCGAAGAGAGAACCGCGAGCAGGGGCTGCGGCTTGGCCGGCTTGGCTCGCTCGACCCGGCAGCTCGCACAGGGACACGAGTCGCGGAGTTTTCGCCACGGTATGCGCTGGGTCAAGCCGTCGCTCCACTCAATCTGGAGTGCGTTTCCGGCGTTCTTAAGACTTAGTGGGGTCAGTGTCATCTCCCTTCCCGGCCGGCTCAACCGGTGTGACGCATCGCCCGATCATTATATACGACAAGCGCTTGCATCAAGAGCGCCGCAGGTCAATTCCCGATGTCGGGAATTTTGACACATTTAATTGTCAAATTGAGGGCGGGTCTCTAAGATTGAGTGTCCAGAGAGATGGCAGTTGTCGAGCTTTAGGGTGACTTGGCGGACAGTTTTGATGCGGCTTTCCATCCAATCCGGCGATCGACAGTTCATGGAACGCCTCCACGAAATGGGCGCGGGGACGATCCAGGACATCTGTCGCGAGCTTGGCGTGACGGCAACCGCGGTTCGCCATCGGTTGGTTCGGTTGCAGGAAGGCGGCCTGGTCTCGCGGGAGCTCGTGCCGTCGAAGCGCGGCCGACCTCACCACGTTTATCGCGTGACGCGCGATGCGCTGTGCGAGATGGGTGACAACTACGCCGAGCTGGCTCAGATCCTGTGGCGTGAGATACGAAACATCGAAGAGCCCGCCGTCCGCGAACGGTTGGCCAGCCGCGTGGAGAACGCTCTGGTCGAGCAAATCCGCAAGGTGTCGCCGACCGCTCCGTTGGAAGTGCGATTGTCGGAACTGGCTGCCACCCTGCGGGAGCGGGGTTTTCAAGTCGAGTCGGATCACAGCGGATTGTTGCCGGTGCTGCGCGAGAACAGCTGCCCCTACTACGAGCTGGCTTCCGAAGATCCGGGCATCTGCGAATTGGAGCAGGCCGTGTTCCGCAAGGTGCTCAACGCCGACGTGCGACTCACGCAGTGCTGCCTCAACGGGCATTCGTGCTGCGAGTTTCAGACAGGTGAGTTTCAAACGGGCGAGCCGGCCCTCGCGACGAGCGGAACCTCAAGCGGCGGAATTGATTGAATTGTGAATCGAGCTTGCTAAAGTTGATGGACTTTTTTGCGGTCAAGACAGCGGAATCAACGGGACACAGGACGCGATCATGACTTGGATCGACGGGCGATTTGAAGAGAACGTCATCACCACGACGCTCGAGCAGGCCATGAACTGGGCCAAGCAATCGAGCGTGTGGCCGATGACCTTCGGACTGGCGTGCTGCGCCATCGAAATGATGGCCACCGGCGCGAGCCGATTCGACCTCGACCGCTTTGGCGCGGGCGCGTTTCGCGCGACTCCGCGGCAAGCCGACCTGATGATCGTGGCCGGCACGGTGACCTACAAAATGGCCAGCCGCGTCCGTCGGTTGTACGAACAAATGCCCGATCCGAAATATGTGATCGCGATGGGCGCGTGCACGGTTGGTGGCGGACCGTATTTCAAGTACGGCTACCACGTCGTGAAGGGAGTCGACCTGGTGGTGCCGGTGGATGTTTATGTTCCCGGTTGTCCGCCGCGGCCCGAAGCGTTGCTCGAGGGGGTGATGCGGATCCAGGACAAGATCAAGGCCCAGAGGATCACGAAG
>DASZIA010000372.1:0-37091 GCA_035949535.1 Planctomycetaceae bacterium
GCGAGGAAACTCGACGGCCACCACGCGATTGTACGCGACGGCCCGCTCGGAGAAGAAAAAGTCTGTCACCTGCTTCACCGAGGAGTAGACGCTGCTGATGATCGGCACCCGCGCGAGCACCAGCGTCTCGAAACGGCTGACTAGCCACTGCCCCATTCGGGCCGTCACAAATCGGCCCAGAAAATAGAGCCCGATAATCGTGAGCGCCGTCGCGAGCGTGCTGAGCGAACCAAGGCTCTTGAAGTAGCGAAAGGTGACCAGCTCCATGTAAAGGCCGGTCTCGGTGGCCGGCCAGTCCGCGGGACGCATCCGCGACGCCACCACCCAGAAGTCAGGGTATGGGACGGCCCGCTCGCCAAACGGGACATAAGCCTCCGCGGCCAAGGCCGTCTGCCAATCTGCCGCGCTCCGCTTGTGCCCGCCGATTTCGAGGTCGTGGGCATATTGTTCCGCAAGCTCATGAGGGAGCCGATAATCGTTGCCGCAGAATTCCAGTGGAGGCAAACCGGGGGCAGGCACAAAATCGGCGGTCGGTCGCGATTTGTCGATGATCTCGGCGATCACAAACCGCACGCCCGTCGTGACCGGGTTCACGACGTAGCTGTAGATCATCTGGCCGATCCAAACCAGGATCACCAGCGTCAGTATCGGCGGCAGGACGATCGCCAACCCCTTGAGAAAAAACTGCGTCGGCGTCGCTTTTTTGGGGGGCGGAGCAGCTGCCTTTTCGGCAGCGTCGTTCGCACCGAGCGGATTAGCAGGAGCAGGGATTTCCATGAAATCAACGACTCGTGCCGGCCCGTCCGGCGCTCGGCTTCAGTCCCACTCCTCGGGCGATGACTGCCACGCGGACACTCGCCGCGTCCGCGTCGAGCAGGGCTCGCGCGGCTGCGTCCGCGGTCGCACCGGTCGTGAGCACGTCGTCGACCAGCAGGATTCGCCGGCCCGCGACATGCGCGGCAAATCGCCGCGGCACGCGGAATGCGCTCCGCAGATTCACGCGTCGCTGAGTGGAGGGCAAGCTCGACTGTTTCGGAGTGCGACGCACCTTCGCGAGTATAGGTGTGCCCAAACGCACCCGCAAGCGGGCTGAAAGCACGCTCGCCAGTGTTTCGGGCACCTTGGGCGCACTGAGAAGCGACTCGCTCCAGTGGTGGGGAATCGAAACGACCAGCTCGGATTGCGCGGCCAAGAGAGCCAGTCCTTGCTCGGCCCACAACGTCTCTGCGAGCGCGGCCGCCAGCTCTTCGCCTCCGGGTCGCTTGGCGGCCAGACACATTTCGCGCAGCTCGTTCTCGTAGACTCCGAGCCGAATCACGGACTCGAAATGAAAGCGATCGCGGCGGCAGAGGAAGCACCCCTTCTGAGTGTCGAGAAAGGGCCCGACCGGGGCCGCACAGCGCCGACACTGATCGCCGGCCGAGCCGATGGCCGCATCCCGACAGCCCGTGCACAGCCGCGGCAGAAGTTCGTAAAGACCTCGAAACGGGAGTTCGCGCCGGCAGGCCGCGCAGCGGGACGGAGCGACAACGGCAATGGCCGCTGCCAACAGGCCGTCCATAAGCCGGCGGCCCCGCACAAATAGATTCGCGCGCGACGCATTTGCGACAGTCGCACCTCCCTGGCCTGGCTGTGACTGGGCAGTCGGGAGAACTGGCATGAACTGACTCGGCCGGTCGTGTCGTTTGTGCGGAAGTTTCCTGTTATTCGGGCGGTCGAAAAGCCGATGAAGGAGCAAGATGCCCGGAGGGGCGGCCAGTTCGGCCGTTTCCCGCGATCCGGGGCTGCTTCACGGCTGTTCGCGCCGCGCGCGAAGCCAGGACGTCGAAACTGGACAAGTCGAATCTGTATAAGGAGACGAATCCATGCGGATTCGCGTGGCGCTTGGTTCGCTGATCGTGGGATTGATGCTGGTCATCGTAATTGGCGTGTCGCCGCAGCGTGCGACCGCAGCCAACGAAGGGCAGCCCAGCGACTGGCAGCGGTTTTACTACTACCCGTACGTCTACTATCCGTCGAACTTTCAAAAGCCCGTGCAGTACGACCATATGTACTACCGCTATCCGCCGGCCCGTCAGATTCCCGTGTACAACACGGCTTGGCATAACTTTTACCCTGAGCCGCACCCGTGGCACCAGGGGCACGCGTTCATTCTCGATGTGTTTTAGCGAGGATCGCGCCGCGACCCGGTATCGGCTGCGACGACGCAAAATTCAAAGCCCACGGGCTCGTCCCGTGGGTTTTATTTTTGCGCGGGCGAACCCGCGTAAGCAGCATAGGCCGCGTTGGCTGCCGCCACTCCGGCCCCTGCAACGGCCTGATGGCCGGCCGTCGCCAGACAGCAGTCGAGCGCCGCGAGAAACAAGAGCACGTTGGAAGGCGTGCTCGTCTCTCCCATCAATCCGATCCGCCAGGTCTTGCCTTTGAGAGGCCCGAGCCCGCCGCCGATCTCAATGCCGAATTCGCTCAAGAGCTGCTTGCGAATGGCTCCGTCGTCTACGCCGGCGGGAATCAGCACCGAGTTGAGCATCGGCAATTGGTGCGGTTCGGCTACCGAATAATCTACGCCTAGGGCGTGGAGTCCGACTCTGAGGGCCCGGTGATTCTTGAAGTGGCGCATGAACCGAGGCACCAACCCTTCTTCGAGAACGATCCGCAACGCTTCGTGTAGCCCGAAATTCATGTTGATCGGAGCGGTGTGATGGTAGGCGCGGTCCTGGCCCCAATAGCTGCGGACCATCGTCAAGTCGAGGTACCAGCTCGCGACTTTCGTCTTGCGCTTCTCAAGCGCCGCGACGGCCCTCGGGCTGAAAGTCACGGGCGAGAGACCCGGTGGGCAGCTCAAGCACTTTTGAGTGCCGCTGTAGGCGGCGTCGATTCCGTTTTCATCGACTTCGACCGCAAGGCCGCCCAGCGATGTCACGCAGTCGACCAGGAGCAGGGCTTGCTTGCCGTGCACGACCGAGGCGAGCCCCTCGAGACGTTGCTGCGCGCCGGTCGACGTTTCCGCATGGACGATGCCCACCACCTTGGGACGAACGCGTTCGACCGCCTCGGCAATTTCGTCCTTGTGGAAGATTTCGCCGAACGGGCGCTCCAGACGCGTGACTTGTGCCCCGGCCCGCTCGGCGACGTCGGCCATGCGTCCGCCAAAGACGCCGTTGACGCAGACGAGCATCCGGTCGCCCGGCTCGATGAGGTTGACAACGCAGGTTTCCATCCCCGCGCTGCCAGTGCCGCTCACGGCCAGCGTCAGCTCATTCGTCGTCTCAAAAACGGCCCGCAGCATTTTCTGCGTTTCGTCCATGATCCGCAAAAAATAGGGATCGAGATGGCCGACGGTCGGAGCAGCGAGTGCCGCCAGGACGCGGGGCGACACATCGCTCGGCCCAGGACCCATCAGCACGCGGCGCGGCGGGCAAAGGGGCGGCGGGATGGTGACAGGTGAGCCGGCAGTTTTCTCGGCGGACAACGATCAACCCTCGATGATCAACTTTTGAATCTGCTTGAATTGGGGCGTGCCCGCCTTTTCGCACCACTCAAACAAGACCGACTCCACCGTGGTAAGAGTCGCGCCCGAGGCGGCCATCCGCTCGAGTGCGATCCGCGAATCGAGCTCGCCTCGGCTGCCGACGGCGTCGACGGGCACATACACGCGGAAGCCTCCGGCAATCAGGTCGAGCACCGTCTGCATCACGCAGACGTGCGTCTCCATGCCGGCCACGACGACCTGTTCGCGATCGTCAGCGACGTCGCTCGCCTGACCCCACGCGAGGGCCGGGGCGCAGCTGAAAATCACCTTGTCGAGACGCGGTCCGATGCGGTCGGCGAGTTCCGCGGTCATCGGGCCCAACCCTTGCGGATATTGTTCGGTCCCGAAAACCGGGACGGCGAGGACTTTCGCCCCGTCGAGCAGACGCCGACAGTTGTGCACCAGCCGCGAGGCGTTGGGAATCGGCGGCAGGAGCTTCTCCTGCACATCGACAATCAACAAACGGCTGCTGGCCGCCGACAACAATTCGGGGTTGCGAACGTATTTGGCGGTTTCGGTCTGACGGGGTCCAGCGGTCATCGCGTGTGTGAGTCGATGAGGGCAGGTGCAATGTGCGATAATCCCTGGGATCGATTATTGCGGCGATGGCGTCGGCCCGCCAGCGGACGCGTGGTGTGCCGCGCGTGCACAGGCCATTACGCAGTAGCGTATTACGGAGTCATCGACTATCTTATTCGGGCGCGGTCATTTCGCGTTCGTCGACGGTCTCGCAAGCGAATTGTGTGCGGAACCGGGACGTTCGCGAAGGCTCGCCGCCGCGGATTCCCGCGAGTCCCTTCGCGCACTTGAAACCGTTGCAGAGCGCCTGATCGATGGCGGTTTTCTGCGCGCGTGTCATAAAAAATTGTAGAGCCCTAGCGCGATGGCGATCGCCGGCAGAATGAGTTCGTGATGAGCGACGAAAACAAACCCTCGCAGGCTGAGGCAGTCCGCGAGCCGCTCGATACACAACACACGCAGATGACTGCTGCCGTCGAGCAGGCAGAAGGGGAAGCCGAGACCGCAGCGGCGACTCAGATGGCCAGCGCCGTCGAGAATTCGCCCCTGGGCGCTTATCGTCGGGGTCGCACCCGCGTTTCTGAACGATCGACCGCCGTCGCTCAGGACGGCAGCGGGTCAACAAACGAGTCAGACGAGAACCCCGCTGTGGGGGACGAATCCGCCGCGGCCGGGACAGGAGCTCAGAGTCCGGCACCGCCCATTGAGTCTGCTCCAACTGAGCCGGCGCCAGCGCCCCCCGCGCATTCCGAAACAGCGTCCTCCGAAGCAGCGCCAGCCGAATCGCGTCAGGCGCCGGAACGGCCGACGCCAAACCGAGCCATCGGCAGCATTGAAGTGCCGCCCCCAATCCAACAGCTCGATGCTGCCTTGGCTGCGGAAATCGATGCGGCAATGGCGAGCAGTGAGCTTGCCGAAGTCGAGTCGGTCTCCGCCAGTGCCGTCGAGGGCGAGGAGGGAACGGCAGAGAAGCCTCCGGAAGAGCTGCTCGAGAGAGGCCAGCACCTGACGGGCAAGATTCAAACGATTCACGGCGACGGAGTTTTTCTCGATTTGGGATACCGCTCGCCCGGCATGGTGCCGATACGGCAATTCGTCTCGGGGAAGAAACCCGAGGTGGGGCAGCGAATCGAGGTGCTGGTCGACCGCATCGCCGCGGAAGAGGGTCTGATCTATCTGAACCTGCCCAAGGGGCTGCGGCGGATTGCCGGCAACTGGGACTCGCTCTCGAAAGGACAGATCGTTGATTGCCTGGTCAACCGCACCAACAAGGGCGGCCTCGAGGTGACAGTGAGCGGCCTGCGGGCCTTCTTGCCGTCGAGCCAGGTCGAGTTGGGATTTGTCTCCGACCTGGAACCCTTTGTCGGGCAAAAGCTGCGGGTGGAAGTCGTCGAGGTCAACCCGAAGAAGCGCAATCTCGTCGTCAGCCGCCGAGCCTATTTGCAGATCGAAAGGAAGGAAGCGGAAGGCACTTTCTGGCAATCAGCCGAAGTCGGGCAGACGTTCACGGGAAAGGTGAAGACAGTCAAAGATTACGGCGTCTTCGTCGACCTGGGTGCCGTCGACGGATTTCTGCACATCGGCGAAATGAGCTGGCACCGCCTCAAGCATCCGTCGGAAGTGGTGAAGGAAGGCCAGACGGTTGACGTCAAGATCCTGTCGCTCGACGCTGAGAAGAAAAAGATCAGCCTCGGGATGAAGCAGCTCGTCCAGAACCCGTGGACGACGGCCGCCGAAAAGTACGCGGCCAACACGGTCGTGACCGGAAAGGTGACGCGGATCGCCGACTTCGGGGCGTTTGTGGAACTCGAGCCGGGGCTCGAGGGACTGATTCACGTCAGCGAGCTAGACCACAAACGGGTCCGCCACCCGTCCGACGTGCTCAAACCGAATCAAGTGATCACGGCGCAGGTGCTCGAACTCGATGTGGAGCGGAAACGGGTCAGCCTGTCGCTCAAGGCGCTGCAGGCGAAACCCGAGGAGCCCAAGCCAATCCCAGAGACCCCTGTCGAGGCCTATCAGCGGAAGCACAAGGGACCGTTGCGTGGCGGAACGGGCAGCGGCACACCCGGCGGTCTGTTTGGGAATCCCTCGGACTTCAAGAAGTAGGCGAGCGGCGGGTGCGGGTACCCGTGGCAAGCCACGGGTGCTGCCGGTTCTCTTTCTCTGCTTCTCTAGAGCAGCGTGTCGAGCAGCATCCGCAGTTTGCGCAGCTCTAGCGGCCGCTCGTTCGCGTTTTCTGGAAACGGCAAGATGTCGACCGAGAGCGCGCGGGTATATCCCTGTCGCTTGAGCTGATTGATGAGCCGCGTGTAATCGAGCTCGCCCAGGCCGACCTGCACCTGCAGGCTCTGCGACGTCGAGTCGCGGAGGTGCGTGTGATACACGTACGGAAAGACCTGGTCGTACGATCGGCCGGAGTTGTTTCCGACCATGTAGTAACTGGGGTCCAGCGTCAGCCCCAAACCACGCACCGCCTGACACAGCTCAACGGCCGTGTGCGGATCCTCGGTGAGGTGCCCCGCTTCCGTTTTGATCGAGAGGCGGATACCGTCCGCGCTCGTCAGCCGGACAAACTCGCGCAGGCGATCGACCTCGGTGTTGAAGGGCGTACCCAGGGGCGAAGCCGGGATCGTGATCTGCGTGACGCGCATCATCTTGGCCGCTTTGGTGATTCCGGCCAGCGTCGCGGCGGGCACGTCATGGGCCAGGCAAAAACCGACCGCGGTCAGCCGCGTTGTCTCGCGGTAGCGGGCGAAGAACTGCTCGGGATCCTTGGCGACCTCGGCCGGCTTCAAATGCGGGCCGTCATTGGAGAGCCAAAGCTCGAGCTTGTCGAACTCGAGCTCGACAAAGAGCGCACAGGCATCCTCGAAGGTGCGGTCTGCGAAGCAGTGAGTCGATGCTGAAACGAACACCCCGTCACTCCATTGTGGGGAACATGGGTTAGGGCGAAACCCTGGACCCGAGCCAGTGACCGCTCCCGACCACGACCGTGCGAATTTGGTCGACCCCCAAAAACGCCCGCAAGCCGATCGAGACCGCTCTATATAACCCGTTACACGACAATCCGTTATGTCACTAAACCGACACTTAATCGGGTCCCGAAACCGTCCCGGTAATCTATCGCGAATAGAGCGATTCTGCAAGATCGCGGGACTTTGCCGGTGAAGCCAAAAATGGCTTCCACAACGATTCTCCACATTTTGCGGATTCTTTGGCCGATAAAGAAGACAGGCGTTGCGCTCGCGCGGCCGCCGTCGGCACTTGCCATCAACCAGCCCTCAGGAAGACAAAACGATGAACGGAAAACTTCTCTTGGGACTGTGTCTCGGCCTGATCGGGCTGGCCTCTGCGGGTTGTAGTTCGACCCCGGGCATCGTTCGCGCGCAAGCGCCGCCTGAGGGGGCCGTCATCGGCACCCCCGCTAACCCGTGCCCCGAGTGCGGCTCGACCGATGGGACTTGCAGCCACTGCTGCATTTACAATCCTCATCACCGATTCTGGTCGCACTACACCCCGCCCGACGCCCCTCAATGCCATATCGATCCCCACGGCTGCTGCAGACTGGGCCCCTGCTCAACGTGCTGCGATCATGGTCCGCTCGTCTATCCGCCGAACCCAACTCCTGGCGCGATCGTGCAGTACCCGTATTACACGTGTAAGGGGCCGGACGACTTCTTCTTCCCGCCAATCGGCGCGGGGCAGCCCCAGAACCGGTAACGCAATTCGGCTTCGACTGGCGCGTTCAAAGCGGTTGTCGGCGGACAAAGATCAGTCCCTGGGCGTCTTCGTACACGACCGCCCAAGCCGCGTCTTCGCGGAGTGCGTCGGCCAACGCTGCATGCCGGTCGTCATCGACGATTGCCGTGTTGATTCGGTATCGCTCGAGGATCTTCTGCCAGCCGTCGTCGAGCGTGATGATTCGCACGTAGTCCTGCCAAGCCGGCCGCGGAATCAGGTGAACGTGCGACGCGGCGAAGACCTGAAGGCGAGCCGGGCCCGCCCAAAGTAGATAATCTCCCCACTCCAGAGTGTTGAAGATTTGTCCGCGGGGCGGATTCTCGACCAGATACTCGGCGGCTTCGACGGGTGTCTGCACGGAAAAATTCCGGTCACGATAAAACTCCAAGGCACGCCCTAAGAAGTCGTGCGTGAAAATGGGCGTCAAAAAGACGGCGCACGCGATGACGAAGACCGGAAAGCTGGTCGGCAGCATCCGTGTCGTACAGAGAGCATAAACGCGACTCAGTCGCAGTTTCTGCACCAAGTGCATTCCGAGCCGCCGCCGCTTGGCGATTGCCGCCGCATGCAATGCCGCATAGTAGGCCGCAATCGGTCCCCACCAGACGATCATCCGCGATACCGTTAGCGCGGCCGCGCCGAATCCGACAAGTAAGAGCGGTTCGGCAACCGAGATTCGTCGCGGCGTCAGCGAGTAAACAGCGAGCAGCCCGAGCGAGACGGCTAGAGCGGCGCGGGCCTGCGACATCCACAGGCCGAGCGGTTTCCACTCCACAAGATCCGCAAGATTCGGATTCGCGGCGAGCTGCCAGGCCGCCGTGTAGATTCGCCAACCGTACGGATTCAGCAGGACTGCGGCCATCGCGATCACCAGGAACGCGACCCCGCGCCGCGCGGCGCGGTCGCGGTAGACGATGCGCAGGCTGCCCGTCCGTCGGAGCATGTTGCCGGCTCGTCCGCAGACAGTCGCGCCCAAGAGTGCCAGTCCGACCAGGAACGAACCGTGGAGATTAGCCCACGCGGCGAAGAGGATCACCACCGCCAAGCTCGTAAGAGGAAAGGGGAACTTAGATTCGACTAGGCTCGCGGTAATCTCGTAGCCCCCATTCTTCGCAACTCGAAGCCGCGGAATCGGCAACGCAACGCGGCGGATCGTCCTGGCGAGAACAAGCAGGAACATGCAGCAGACGCAACCCACTAGTTGAGGGCGCGCAATGGCGAGTTGCTTCCAGTCCACCCACAGGTAGAGGGCCGCCGCCAGCGCTGCTGCGAGATTCGATCGAGTCTTCCACCAAACTCCCCAAGCCAAAAGACCTACGCAGGTCGTGACGCCGCCAGCGTACAACAGCTGCAACGCCTCGGGTCCGTTCCACTGATAGGTGGCATAGCCGATTACTTCGCTCAGCCACGAAAAGTCGACGAATGGCACCGCGCGGCAGAGCGGCATCAATGGCTCAGTCGACGGCACCGCACGGTGTTCGACAATCCACCGGCCGTAGGCCAGATGTCCCCAGAGGTCGGTATGCCAAAGTGGGCGATAACTGAGAAATAGAGACAAGGCCCCCACCGATGCAAAGAGCGCGAAGCCGGCCAGGGACGAATTGAGACTTGGGAACGGCGCGGCAAAAAGGAACTCCAAGATTCCCTGAAGCACCGAATGCGGCCGCTTGGCCGGGATCGCGATCGATCTTTGTTTTCCCTGTCTCGCATCTGCGCTCGTCGGCATCAACGCACCACGAACGCGAGCGATTCGATGACGGCGCGTCCCGATTTGGCAAACGGGCGCGGCAGCGGCTGGGCGCGACCGCGCTCATCGACGGCGCGGCAACGCAGCGCGTAGCGACCGGCGGGCAAGCCAGAGTGCACGCCGGCCCAGTGCACGCAGGCGAGCTTCATCGGCCAGCTGCGGGGGCGTCCGGTCGACGAATCAAATCCGTGAATCGGCAGCGGCAGGTGGTCATCGGGCAATCCGCCTCCCCAGTTCTTTCCTGTGGGCGGCGGCAGGATCTCGACATCGCGCCAGGGGGCTTTGGCCAGGTACGGATCGTCGGCCGGCGGCTCGTCGTCTTCCGGAAGAATCAAGATTTGGACCTTGCTCAGCCCTGCGACTCCGACCTGAGCGTAGCCCGACAAGGGAATCTTCTCGCCCGCCTTCGCGACGTCCGGGTAGGACAGTGTCGCGGCGAACGTTTTCATCGGGCTGTCGACGTCGTTGCCCTGTTCTGCGTACGTGTCGTTGGCATGCGGGAGGTTTGTCAGGACGACGTGCGACAGCCACTTGATCGATTTGAATCCGTAGTGCTCAGGCACGACGATCCGCACCGGGCCGCCACGACGAGGAGTCAGCCATTGGCCGTTCAGCTTGTAACACACAATGACCGGCGGCAGGTCGAAATAATCGTCGAACACACGTCCGATCGGCAGCGAGCTGCGGAACATCTGCTTCGGATTGTCGTTGTGGTAGCCATAGTAGAAAACGCGACGCAGATCCTCGTGCGGTTCGGTCATCCACACCAATTCACGCAGCGGCACGCCCTCCCAGATGCCCATCCCAAGCGGACAGCCAAGATTGAGGCAGGTCATGATCTTGGCGAACCGCACGGCCCGTGTTTCCGCTAGCTTCATCAGTGCCGGGAAGTCGATCGCCGTTCCCTCGCCCTTCGTGAGCGGTTTGCCGAGTCGCACCGGATGCTCAGGGTCGGAGAGGACTTCGAGCTTCCACGTCTCGCGGGTCAAGCCGACGGCCCGCCTGCGATCCTCCGGCAGACTGTGGGGAATCGGCTTGCCGCGAGAAACGTCCTCGAAGACGTCGGGAGGCGTCAGGTAGCTGGCAAACCGGTGTTGGCGCTGGCCCCTTTGCTTCGACGGGGGGCTGGCGGCGCGGATCCACCTCGGCTGACTGAGCGTGGCAAGCGAACTCAGCCCGGCTCCAAGAAAGAATCGTCGCGTCAAAACCCGGTGCTCGCGCAGAAATAGAAATGAGGGGAAACGACCCATCGCGGAATCCTCTGCGGGGCCCCGGCGTCGGATTTCCGACCTGCGTCGGATTATTGACTGAGTTATCGGGTCCGGTTCCTGCGTGACGCGATTTCTGGGTCCCCACGCCCGTTTGGGCGAGGCCTATTCGACCAGCCCTTCATACTACAGGATGCCAGATTCGCACACGAGGGGCTTGACGCTTCTTAACTGCTGCCACGCTTCGGGTTGCGACACTCTTTGACGGAATGTTCACTGCCTAAACTTCTCAGTTGAATGCCGGCCGTTGCCTCCGTTTGGCGCGTCAGAAAAGCGCGTACTGACCTGCGGGTACAAGCGCGCACGCGGGAGGCGGAAACGGCTCGTAGAAATCTGTCCACCTGAGGCTCAGGAATCGTCCGTTCGGGACCTGAATTGTCGCTTAACGATCGGCGGGTCAGTTGTGAATTGTAGTTTAGCGGCGTGACGATGAGTCCAGCCGCGCGGGCCACAAACACTGCTGCCGTCGCTGATTTCCAGGGTCGCCCGGCGGCGTCGCAGTGCGCCGCATCCACGTGAGCTGCGGTTGACAGTAATCGACCATTCGGAGAGCATCCGCCTCCTTCTCTCACTCAACGGCTGAAATGCCGCGTTCATTTGCACCTCTAGCCGGCCGCCCGCGCGATTCGCACCTGTGGCCCTACACCTCCTGGGAGACGCATGACGATTCACTCCACGGCCATCATCGATCGGCTCGCGCGCGTTCACCCAACAGCGAGAATCGGCCCGTACGCCGTGATCGATGGACCGGTCACGATCGGCGAGGACTGCGAGATTTGTGCGTCGGCGGTGATCCTGGGGCAGACGCAACTGGGGGCGCGGTGCCGCGTCCATTCGCACGCCGTAATTGGCGATTTCCCGCAGGATCGCGCCTACGGCGGGGCGGAAACGAGTTGCCGCATCGGTGAGGAATGCGTGATTCGCGAGGGAGCCACGATTCATCGCGGAACGGCGCCCGGTACGCAGACGCTCATCGGCAGCCGCTGCATGCTGATGACCAATTCGCACGTGGCACACAACTGCCAGATTGCCGACGACGTCACGATCATCAGCGGAGCGCTCTTGGCCGGACACGTCCAAGTGGGACACCGCGCCGTAATCTCGGGAAACGCGGCGATCCATCAATACGTCCGCATCGGCGAGCTGGCCATGGTCGGCGGGCTCTCCAAGATCGTGCAGGATGTTCCTCCGTATTTCATGACCGATCAGGAGGGGAACGTCGTCGGCGAGAATCGCATCGGCCTGATGCGAGCCGGCCTCTCGGCGCTCGAGCGCACGGAAATCAAGGCCGCCTTTCGCATCATTTATCGCTTGGGCATCGGCCACACCGAAATCGTCGCACACCTGTCGGACCTCGTGACCAGCGACGCGGGCCGTAAACTGCTCGAGTTTGTCGCCTCGGCTTCAAAACGCGGACTCTCGCGCGACACGATCCGCCTGCGACGTGCGGCCTGACACCTGAGAGGTGTTCGTGCGGGCCAGCCGCTTGCAGTCAACCTGCAATGCGAGTGTGCAGCACGGCCGCGATCGCCGACGTACCGAATACGTCGAGCCGGGTCGAAGAGGAACGGAAGCAGCTCGCGCATGACGACCTCCTTTTGGCGCGGCCGCGCCTAAGGCAGCTCGCCTCGACCGGCGACATCCTCAGCGCCCGACATCCTTCGATAAAAGTGCGACAAAGAGAGGAACTCCGACGAGGAAAACCCAGCCGGCAAATGCAACAAGGAACGGCGGCGTTTCGAAACTAGGTCCGCGGCCGATGGGGAGAGTTATGCTGCTGATCCTTTCCGGAAACCAGATGAGTGGCAACCCAAGAACAAGCGCCCCGGCGATTGGCCCCCCGACGCTGTGGGGGATGCTGTCCGTGGCAGCCAGGCATAACCACAAGGCCGCGACCAACAGACTGGCGACCCGTGAAATGATGCCTGATTTTGACATGGGAGATCACGCGTCGCGATTGTCTCGCCCCAACCACGCCACATTCCATCTTACGGCATCCGCACCCGAGCAGTGATTATTCGAGGCGCGCCCGATTTCCGCGCGCTGGACCAGTTTCTCCCCCCCTATCAAAAAAAGTTGGTCCGTCCCGCCGGGGATGAAAGTCTTGTCATCTGTGGGGACCCCAGATGCGATACCCCGTCTCCTCCCGCTCGTGCTTGTCGAGCCAACTGGGGACGATCAGTCCCTCGTCGAGCAAGGATCGAAGTATGGCCCTGACTTTCGCAGTGGTGAGTTTCAGCGAGTCGCGGAGATGACGAGCCGTTTCCCCGTCTGCCTTGCCAGCGAGCAATTCGAGAACGCGCAGGCGGTGCCGCGCAAAAGTCGCCGCCTTGCGTCGCATGCGCCGGCTTTGTGAGGCTTCGGGAGTCAGTTTCCAAGGTCGCATGGGATCGCGAAATGGCTCTTTACGGTCTCCCCTTTCTATCTTACAGGACGCGGAATTTGAGCGAGGGCCGATTTTCGACGATTAATTCTTGCGGCGCATGGAATTGCGACAAATTTTGATGAAATGATCGCGCCGGAGATCGTTTTCCTGACCGAATCCGAAAGAGGGCGTTCTGCCCCTTCATTGGCCGAGACGCTGGGCGACGATCTCGTCGGTCAGCGGCTGCCCCTCGATCGACAGCGGAGCGCCCGCGGCGTGATAGACGGCCAACAGCGGACGGGGGCGGGGGCGCTCCGCTTTGCGGAAGCCCCCGTTGGCTTGCTAGTCGTTCGGCATTCCGATCGTCCATTCCGGTGGAATCGGGGTGACGCCCAAAGACGGGAGTTGCTGCCCTCGTAAGAAATAGCCCGCGCTGGACCACTTCCAATCTGCAGGGCTAGCGACCAAACCCTTCCGGACTGGATTCAGATGGAGGTACTCGACCATTCTTTCGAGCGTTCTTGGTTCCGTAATATTCCGATCGAATCCTGCGCCCGGCTGCCAGAAGTGATACTCCGTTCGTCGGCCACGCCGAACCTTCAGCTTCTCAACCCAGTCCGGGGATTCCTTGCGGAGAAAGTCGAGCGCTCGCCGAGACGTCGGCTGCTTGACCGCGTACAGAAACTCGGCAACGTCGTAAATCGGCCGCTCGGGATGCACAATCAGGTGGACGTGGTCGGGCATGAAGACGAACGCCCACAGCGAGAATTCCAAATCCGCACAGGCAGCTCGCACGGAGGCGGCAAGCCATTCGCACGTGCGATCCTTGGACAGAAACGGGAACCGGCGAAAACAACTGAACGTCAACTCGTGGGCGTGGCCGCACTCGTTTATTGAGCGGCGGTGACGTCGTTTTGTGCCCATCGCAGCAGGTTAGCCGACGTTCCGGGGCTTCCGCAAAGCGGAGCGCCCCGGCCACCCATCCCCAACGGCATTCGAGCAGGATCAGGTTATTCCGTGCGGCTTAGGCGCTGGGCGACGATCTCGTCGGTCAGCGGCTGCGCCTCGATCGACAGCGGAGCGCCCGCGGCATGATAGACGGCCAACAACGGCGCGAGTTCCTCGGCGGGAACATTGGCCGCGCCGAAGACGTCGAGATGCGTGGGGGCAGCGAGTGCTGCCAGGCCGCCGAGCCCGCCGTATTTGAGCGCGCCCGGCAGAAACATCGGGTCGGTCGCGGCCGGAATCTTGCGGTAGCTCAGTCCGTGCGCGTCGGCCAGCACATCCGAGATGCGATCGTGCAACAGCCCAGCGGCTAAAAGCACACAGGGACCGGCGTCGCCCGTCCCGACAAGGCGAATCTTTCGCGCTTCGTGGTTCGTCGCCAGCCGGACGGCTGTGACGATGTCGTGAACGCGGTTGGAAACGATCGTCGGGTTATAGGTGAAGGTAAAGGCCGCGTACTTTTCGTTGACTCGGGGCGGCTTGGCGGGCGGGTGCGACTCTTTGAATTCTCCCGTCAGGAAAAGATCGGCCGAGACGACCGCCTCGCCCGCGCGGAGCAACTTGCGGACCGCTTCGGTCGGCTGACCGTCGGTCCCAAGCAGGTGCGACTTTCCCTCGCCATCGAACCAGAACACGGCCGTGCCGCGGAACGACTGCGGACGCAGCAACACCCAGGGCAACTGAGTCTTATCGTCGCTCCGCACGGCCCGACCTTTGACGACTTCCGTTCCGTCGTCGAGGCGCGTCGTGTGCAGCGGATTCTCGCGCCAATCGGCGGAGGCGGGGGGCTCGGAGTTGAACATCACGCGGGCGGCCGTGCCGACCACGTCTTGATAGTGCTTGACTCCCGCCGCGTCCTTCGGCAGTAACTCGGCGAACTGCTTCTCGGCAACGCCTGAGAGATACTCGCGAAGTTCTCGCGTGTCTTTGGCATCAGACGGGCGTGGATGTGCTTTGTCGAACACGCGCAGATTTTCGGGGTCGATGGGCCAGAAATCCTCCTCGACGATCGGCTTCTGGTGGCCCAGGTTCAGGTGTGCGTTGAACCAGGCATACATCATTTCACGCGAGACCTGGTTGTAGTTGTGGCCGAACTGCGGGAAGCATTTGGCGAAGACGTTGTCCGACTCGCCGTAGAGGCCATAGACCTGCTTCAGCTCGGGCAGCCCCTTGCGCTCGATGTCGATCGTCCAGTCGTGGGCCGCGCTCATGGCCATCGGCTTGGGGGCAAACAGCGCGGCAATTGCCACGTTGTTGATGCCGACGCGTAGGAGATCGGTGTTCTCGCAGACGCAGCCCCCCTGCATGTTGGTGGAGACCATGACCGCCGGAAAGGCAACGGTCGGACGGGGATCGACGGCACCCAACAAAAATGTCTGCGTTCCGCCGCCGCTCGCCCCGGTCACGCCGATGCGATGCGGATCGACGTCGGAGAGCGATAGCAGAAAATCGAGCGCCCGAATCGAATTGAAGGTCTGCAGCCCGCACTCGCTCTGCAGCCGCAGCTCAGCCTCCGCATCGGTCAGGCCGCCTTGGTGGTCGAGAGGCTTGTTGTCGGCATAGCCCACCATGTCGTAATGAAAAACGACGCAGCCGAGCCGCGCCAGACCGACCATGCGGGCCTGCAGAGGGAATCTCGCGCCCGCCATATTGGTCTCGGCCTTCGACTTGAGCTGGCTTTGGGCCTCCTTGTCGCCCGCGTCAAAGAGGCGTCCGTTGGCCCAGTGTCCGTGTGGGCACAACACGCCCGGGACTTTGCCGACGATCTTCGCCGGCCGGTACAAGTTGCCGGTGACGTAATGTCCGGGCATGCTCGCGAAGAAAACTTTTTCGACGGTGTAGTCGCCGCGGTCGATCTTGCCGTGAACGACGGGCGCGAGCGGCTCCTTCGGCGGCATGGGCCACAGACCGTTGGCGACGAGCACTCGCTCACGAATGGCGCGGGCCTGTTTCTCCCACGCGTCTTTTGTGGCGGCGGGCGTCCAGGGGTGGTAGTGATCGCTCAACAAACGCGAGCGTCCGTACCGCGGGTCGTCGCGGATATCCGGCCCCGAGTCGTCGATGAGAGCCTTTTGCGTACCTGGCCTCGCAGTCTGCGCTGCGGAGCCTTTTATGGTCTGCGCGAAAGAGTCGGCGGCCGGCAGTGCCAGAAAAATCGCAACACTGAGCGTGAGCAAGCGGGGCGACTTCATGGGAGGCTTCTCGTGGTGGAAGGTTCTGAGTGCTGGCGTTGCGGGGCGGGAGGTCGACGAACGGATGCGCTTGGTTTGCGACGCATCGCATGTAGCGTATGCTGGCGAGCGAAGACAGGCAATTGACCGGGAATCTCATGATCATCGCCGGCCGAGTCGTCAGCACCGAGGGCGTCGAGCCTGGGCAGATCCGTGTTGAGGGCGAGCAAATTGTCGAAGTCGGGCCGCGGCTGGGACGGGCGGACGTCGAGTTCGGCGACGACTGCCTGATTTTTGCCGGCATGGGGGACATTCACATCCATGCCCGTGACGACCCGAGCGGCAAGGAAGCGTACAAAGAAGACTTTTGCACGGCGTCGGCCGCGGCCCTGAACGGTGGAGTGGTGCACGTCGCCGACATGCCGAACAATCCGGCAGCGCCGATCGACGATTTGTCGTATCGGGCGAAGCAGGATCTGGTCAGAAGCCGCAAGGTGCCGATCCACATCACGCTCTACGCGGGGATCGGTCCCCAGACGCGTCCGCTGTCGTTTGCCGTTCCCTACAAGGTCTACATGGGGCCGAGCGTCGGCGATCTCTATTTCACGTCGCTCGAGCAGCTTGACCAGACGCTCGCACAGTACCGGGGGGCGAACGTCAGCTTTCACTGCGAAGATCCGGTGCTGTTGGAGTCGCACCGCGGCGAGCCAACCCACGAACGGCGTCGACCGCCAATGTGCGAGATTTCGGCCACGCGATTCGCTCTGGCGATGATCGAGAAGTACGACCTGCGCGGGAAACTGTGCCACTACTCGGTGGGCGAAGGCTTGCCGCTGATTCGCGAGGCCCGCCGCCGCGGCCTCCCCGTCACTTGCGAAGTCACGCCGCACCATTTGTTCTTCGATGAAACTCAGATCACTGACGCGAACCGCGGCCGGATGCAGATGAATCCGCCCTTGCGCGGGCCGTCCGACCGGGCAGTGCTGCTCGAAGCACTGCGGAACGGCGAATTGGATTATCTGGCCACTGACCACGCTCCCCAGACGCTCGAGGAAAAGCAGAACCCATCCAAGTGCCCGTCCGGCCAGCCGCACCTCGACACGTTCGGCCCGTTCGTGACCTGGCTGATCGTCGAACGCGGCTTTACGCCCCAGCGGATCGCGGCGGTCTGCAGCGATAACCCCGGTCAGTTCGTCAATCCCTACGCGGGCGGGCTGAGATTCGGACGGATCGAACCGGGCTACACCGCCTCGCTCACGGTGCTCAATCTGTCGCGGCCGACTAAGATCACGCGAGAGAACCTGAGAACAAAGTGCGGCTGGTCGCCGTTCGAGGGTCTCACGTTTCCCGGCTCGGTCGAAGCCGTGTTCGTGCGCGGGAAGCGGGTGTGACCGGCGAGCGGCGGGTGTCAGCCCGCCGGTTCTTAATTCACTCTTTCGCATTCCTCTCCCAAATTTGTGATAAGAATCAAAAATCAATCGCAAAGAACCGGCCGGCTGACACCGGCCGCTCGCCCGGAGAACTGATATGAAGCGCCTCTTAAATAGCTTGGCGGTTGGCGCAGTCCTGATCGCGATCACTGTCTTTGCGGCCCGCGGCGGCGTGAATAACTCGCCCGCCGACAAGCCGGCGCTCGTGGCGGAATCCGCTGCTCGCAATCCGTGGACGAAGCTCGAACTGAACGAGGGGCCCGATGCGTTCCGCTTCGCTGTTGTCTCCGACCGCACCGGCGGTCATCGGCCGGGCGTCTTCTCGCGGGCCGTGCGGATGATCAATCTGCTGCAGCCCGAGTTCGTGATGTCGGTGGGCGACCTGATCGAAGGCTACAGCGAGGATCCGGGGCAATGGGCCCTCGAATGGTCCGAGTTCGAATCAAACGTCGACCGCCTGCAGATGCCCTTCTTCTTCTGCACGGGCAACCACGACATGTCGAACCTGCCGATGAGCGAAAACTGGAAGCGGAAGTTCGGCCGCAGCTATTACTCGTTCCGTTACCGCAACGTGCTGTTCGTGATCCTCAATTCGGAAGAGCCGCGGCCAAAGGAGGTCGACTACCGCTTCGGCCCTGAGCAACAGGAATGGTTGCGACAAACGCTCCGCCAGAACGCCGACGTCCGCTGGACGTTCGTCTTCTTCCACAAGCCGGTCTGGCGCGAGGCGATGGGCGACCCCGTCGCTCAAGGTTGGACCCCGATTGAGGACGCGCTGGCCGCCGGCGATCGGCACTACACCGTGTTCGTCGGCCACGAGCACAACTACGCCAAGTTCGTCCGTCACGGCCGCGACTATTTTATGTTGGCGACGACAGGGGGCGGCTCGAAAATGCGGGGCGTCGAGTACGGCGAATTCGACCACGTCGCCTGGGTGACGATGAAAGACGGCGGGCCGGTGATCGCCAACATCCTCCTGGATGGCGTGCAGCCTAACGACGTTCGTAAGGAGCGCGACCTGCCGCGGTTCGAGACGCCGGAAAAATTCCAAAATCCAAGGTCTCGACTCCAAGGTCGAGAATCACAGCCGCGGGCCGGCGCCAGGTTTTGACTGGGGACCCTGGACTTTGGCCCAAGCGAATCGCTAGCCTTCCGACGCGATCTTGCCGACGGCCACTTCGATTGCCTGACAGCACTCCGAAAGCTGTTGGAAGACATTCTCGGTAAAGGTGTCGGTCTCGAGAATTCGGGCGGACTGCGTGCGCAGCGTCACATCCTCCAAAGCCCGCACATCGGGCGGTTCGCCGTTGATTGGGCGAACCAGACGTGTCAGTTCCAGGCACTTGGGGATGAAGGACTGATCGAGGTGCTCCGATACCTCACGAGTGAGGCGCTCGGCCTCGACGAGCATTTCGCGGAGCGTCTGACTCTGAATCGACCGCTCGACCATGGGGCCTTCCTTCGGCTGTGCGCCGTGATTGTCTGTTCATTACAGCCGACCGGACGCGATCGGGTCAAGCGCCGGTTTAGTCCAAGGTCCAAAGTCCAAGGTCCAAAGTCAAAACGGTCCCGCGCCGGACACTTCTTGTTCTTCCGATCTTGGACCTTGGACTTTGGACCCTCTTCCTGCGAACGGCAATTCTTGCCGGTGTGGCACAGGCCGTGCTTTAATCGGTCACGCTCCTTGGGCGAACGGATTGGGCCAGCAACTCCGGGAGCAGTCGGCGACGCGAAGCGTCTTTGGTGGTAACAGCTTGCGGCAGATGGCTGCCGAGAGAGCCCGCAGGGAGCGCGGACTTTCGGTTGTTACAAACGCGCCGCGCGCTTGAAAGTTTTACAAGACAGGCAGGGAGGCCTGGCTCGTGTTGCGTCGGAATCCTGCGATTGGGATCAGCCGACCGCCCTTCTCCGGCGGACATTCTTCGCCCGATTTTCTGGCTCATATGTCTCGTCTCCCCGCGGGCCCTGCCCCTGTCCCTGTCCCGGTCCCCTCGGCCCTCTTTTCTGGGCGATTCCGCATTTGCTGCATCCCGCAGCGTTCTGGAGCCCCCACATGAACGCGTCCCTGCTCTTGCTCAGTTTGGCCACCGCGGCCGCCGCTCCCCAAGACGTGCTGTACGACTTCTACAGCACGCATTGTGTCCCCTGCCAGATGATGATACCGATCGTCGAGCGGCTGCAGGCCGAGGGCTATCCGGTCGTGAAGATCAACATCGACGAGCGGCCCGACTTGATGCAGCGGTTTGGCATTCAGCTCGTCCCGACCTTCGTGCTGGTGGTTGGCGGCCAAGAGTGGGAGCGAGTGACGGGCGGGCAGGAAGAGTCGAAACTGCGGGCCATGCTCGCGCAACTGCCCCGGCGCACCCAGCCGAGCCCCGCGGACCGTCCAACGCGTCGGTCGGTGCCCATCCGCCTGGCCGACGACGAGAGCAAACCCAAGTTTGACTTCCATCTTCCGCTGCCGCCGTTCAATTCCAAGAAAACGAAGTCGGACCCATCGAAGTCGGACCCATCGAAGTCGGACATGGTGCAAATCGACGCTCCGAACTCCGGCCCGAGCGCGTCGGCTGGCGCCGGCACACAGCTGGCCGATGGGAGCAGCGACCGGCGCGACTGGACGCCAAGCGCCAACCGGCGCTCCGAAATCCCTGCCGACTCGGGCTCGACGTCGAGCGGCGAGCCAGATTCGGTCGCCCGCGGGGCCGCTCCACGTTACTCGGGGGAGCCGGACGCCGCGCCCGATCCGAGCAGCGTGCCGATGCTGACTTCCAGCGCCCGCATTCGCGTCACCGACGAAGGGGGCGTCTATTTCGGCTCGGGCGTCGTCATCGACGGCACGGCCGGCAAGAGCGTCGTGCTCACGTGCGGGCATATCCTCCGCGACGTCAAACCCCAGAGTCAGATCGTCGTCGATTTGTTCGAGGGCAGGAACCTTCGCACCTACAAGGGCGCAATCGTCAAATTTGATCTGAGTGCCGACGTCGGCCTGCTGATACTGCAGACGACATCCAACGTGACGGCCTCGCCCGTCGCCGGCCTCGAAGACAAAGTCGCGCGGGGCCAGACCCTGCTGAGCATCGGCTGCAGCCGCGGCGAGCTGCCCAGTATCGAGCGACTGCGAGTCACCATGCTCAACCGCTACGAAGGCCCCGATACGATCGAATGCACCGGAATCCCCGTGAAAGGCCGCTCTGGAGGCGGACTCTTCACGACGAACGGCCACGTGGTCGGCATCTGCACCAATGCCGACCCGACCGAGGGCAAGGGCGTCTACGCCGGCTTGAAGCCGATCCATGATCTCCTCCGCAAGGCCGGACTTGCCGACTTGATCCCCGGCTCGCCGCAACCAACCCGCGGCCGAATGATCGACGTCGCCGCCGCTCCACCGGCCGCTCCCGCCGTTGCAGTCGAAGAACAGGGTCCGTCAAAGCTCGAACTCGAACTGGCCGGACTGAAGCAGGGCCGCGCCAAACGCACGGCAGCCGAGGCACTGGGCGAGGAAACGGTGACTCGGGCCGACGCAGACACTGCCGTGGCCGCCGCAGCCGTGGCCGCCCCTACGGAAGAGGCCGAAGTGATTTGCATCATCCGGCCGATCCGCAAAGCGGGCGGCAGCAAGGTCGTGATCATCAACCGCGCCAGCCGCAAGTTCATGAAATATCTGACCGGCGAGGCGAAGGACCAGCTGCAACCCACGATGAGCCAGGCGGAATCCGCAGAGCCGACCGGCACCGACGAGCCGCGTACGCCGCAAGCGACCGAGACGGTCGCCGCGAGCACGACCTCAGCCTGGAAGCCAACCGCCTCGACGTCCCGATTCCCGTCCCGCTGAGGCCGCCTTTCATCCACGTCTTTGTTCTGACGGCACGATCTAAGTCTCGCCGCCGCGCGGTGGGTCAACTACTTTTTGGGTCAACTTCCTATTGAAACAATGTGTCCGGACCCAGGCCCGCTTATCCGCGAACGTGTCCCGTCCCAGCGGTTCCTCTTCCTAAGTCGTTTTCCGAGCAAGCATTAGAGTGGGACAAGTTGTCATTCGGCGAAGTTGTCCCAGGGATCTTGGCTTTCTTGGTGCCATTGGTGACGTTCTGGTTCGAATCTGTGTGCGCTGGGACGAGTCGGATCCCTATTCCACGAACTTGTCCCGTCCCACGGTCCCGGAGCCGTCGACGGAATGAAGTTTCGCACAGGAGGCAACGGAGGTAACGGAGGGGGGAGGATCGATGTAGTCTGACCTCTGTTGCCTCAGTTTCCTCCTGTTCAAAAATCCTGGTCCGTGCCGGTCCGGGGGTGCCGGGGATCCTTTCCTCCTATTGAAAAAAGGATCCCCATCACCGGCGGGTACGATAATTTCGTCCCCGCCGGGGATCTTTTTCCCGGCGGCAGCTGCGCTTCGATCCAGTCCCGCGTTTTCACCCTCGCCCAGTACTCCGGGAGAGGGCCGGAGTGAGGGCCCTTTCTTGAGTCCCTCCAGCGGGCCGCGCACGGACCTTGAACTTCCTCCGCACCCAACGGGGGGATCCCGCCATTTTAGCACGCCAGACTGCGGTCGCCGACCCCGAGTTTCCATGCGCGTGGAAACAACTTCCAAACTTTTGCCCCCAAACAACCCGAGCCTCAGGCTGGGTGGCGGCATCGCGGACCCGCCTCAGGTTCTGCAGCAATCGCTCGTTGACTGGTCCTCGACGCTTGAGCACAATGCCCTCCGTGAGAAGTCCTTTCGTTCTCGAGATCGTGCCCGATCGTTCGGCTGCCTGGTGACTGGACTTATCTAGTGACTGGGGTTTCCCCCGTGAGCCCGCATCCGCCGCGCCGCGGCGACTACGGTTTCGACGCACCCTACGCTCCGCTTTTGATGGCCCTCGGCGGCGCCTGCCTGCTCGCCCTCTGCCTGTGGCGGTTGTGGGACGGCGAGGGACTGGCGTCGACGCGGGATCGAATTGCCGTTTTCACCCCGGGCTTTGCCGGGCTCTGGCTGTTTCTCAACGCGGGCATCTACACCTACACCACCCGCGCGGGCAAATTCGCCGTCTGGGCCGAGCTGCTCGATCGACTCGAGCTCAAAGGAGACGAGCGGCTGCTCGACGTCGGCTGCGGCCGCGGCGCGGTGCTCTTGATGGCGGCCCAGCGCCTGCCCCGTGGACGGGCCGTCGGCGTCGACCTTTGGAGCACCAAGGATCAATCGGGCAATGCCGAAGAGGTCACTCGCCGGAACGCGGCCCTCGAGGGCGTGACCGATCGAGTCGAGCTGCACACCGCCGACATGCGCCGGCTCCCCTTCGACGACGGCTCGTTCGACGTGGTGGTCAGCTCGCTCGCGATTCACAACGTGCCCGGCGCGGGCCAGCGCGCGAAGGCACTGCGCGAAGCGGCCCGGGTGCTCAAGCCGGGCGGTAAGCTGGCGATCGCCGACATCCGCCACACGCGCGCGTACGCCCGCGAACTCGAGTCTTGCGGGCTGAAGCTCACCGAACGCCGCTCGCTCGGCCCTCGCTTCTGGTACGGCGCCGGCCCCTGGGCCGCAACCCGCCTGATCGCTGCGATCAAACCGTAGGGTGGGCCAAGTCCGCAAAGCGGACGCCGGCCCACCATCCGTTTCACCTCGGTCCCCGGTTCGCTTGGGACACGCTCTGCCCCGCGAGCGCCCTTTCATCCGGTCGCCGCTTGTCTGCCAGTGCCGACGACATGACGAAGTTCGGGAATGTCTGTCTTGGCAAAATCGACGAGCCACGCTCGTTGTTCCGCCGTTTCGGGTATCTCGCAGCCCCTCACGCGCGAAATCTGCGTGACGGCGTCGCTGGGTTTTGTTCCCCAAAGAATCAATTGGGACGCGGCCATCAGTCCTGATCTGCCGATCCCTTGCCGGCAATGGATCGCCACGCTCCGGCCGGCAGCCAGGAATTCATGAATCCGCTTCAAAAGTTCAGATGCGTCTCGTCGCGAAGCCGGCACGCCTCGATCTGGAATTGCAAAAGACAAGAACTCGATCCCGTGATTCTTACACGCTTGAGCTTCTTCGTCTAAATGCAGTTCGGTGGCCTCGTCCGGCGTCAGCAACAAAACCACGACATCCAAGCCGGCGTTCTTGCAGGACCGAATCTCGTCGTCGAGCCAATCCCCGCCTCTCGGCCGCGGCAGGATGCCCAAGCGCCCCGGCCAAGGTCCATCGATCCAATAAACATCCGCTTTCAATCGATGCCTCGGAATTCACCCCGAAAGGGTGACGCTCTTCTAGCCACTGGCGCGAGCCAGTGGATTAAGGGGCCAAAAAAAATCGTCAAGCCTTCGAAGGGGGCGACAGATTCACAACAAATGACGCTCTTCAAAGGTGATTCCGTTTCGCCACAAGAGTGCGACAAGTTCGCGCGGGATGCAATCATACAAGCAGGATTTTCCACTGGCTCGCGCCAGTGGCCAGAAGACCGTCACCCCTTCGGGGTTCGTGCAAATCCGTGCTATAAGAGCGCTAGGCAGTTGGCCATCGATGCGCCGGGGAGAGCAAACGAGCCCGCTAAGCCGTCACCAACCGGCGGGCCGTGGCTCTTGGTGAGCCGAACGAGCCCGTGCGTTCGGGGCGTAGACCCGTGACGGTTACGGCGATCGCGTCAAGGCGGGAGCGTTGCAGGCGCGCCTGCCGGCAGGCCTCGGCGAGCGCGGGGAACATCTCGCCGGTGATTCGTTGTTCGGCGAGCGAGCGGGCCAGGTCTTCGATCTCGCCGGAGAGATGGCGCCTGAGGCGGCGGCAGAAGGACATTACGAACAACCACGACCACAGGATGAAGAACAGGCCCGCCGAGATGTAAAAGCTGGTCGCGAGCGGCTCGGCGTTGAATACGAACGAGTCGAAGAAGAAATTCTTGCCGACACGGAACAGCACAAACAGCGGATAGATAGCGAACAGCACCTCGTAACAAGTCCGCGTGAGCCAGCTCGAATTGCGCGCGACGATGCCGTCGATGATCTGGTCGATCCGCCGGCTGGCGTCGGTGAGGAATTCTTCTTCGACTTGCAGGGCCTGTTTGCGAAGCGTTTGCAGCGAGCCCGATTGAACGAGGGCCGAGTCGAAGCCGCTCGACTTGGCGTAGCCGGCGATCAGGACTTGGGCCTCGCGAAGGATGTTGTCGTCAGCACTCGTGGCGGGGAGCCGTTCGAGTCGGCCTTCGGTGGCCTGTTCTTGCTGGCGCGCCCGGAACCAGCGAAAGCCTTGGACTGCTCCGACCAACGCGATCTGGGCCGACGACCGGGCCCGCAACAGCGTCAACGAGGCAATCAGCCCGCCCATCGCGTTATACAGTCGCAGGATCGAGGAGAACGGACTGAACCCCCAGAGCTGCGTCACCGACGCGAGCAGCCGGCGTTCCCAAAGGGCGCTGCTGCGTTTCAATTCGCGCGTCAAATTGTCGGCCAGCGAACGCACGAGCCGCGCGTGCTGGCTTTCGAGGGCCGCTTCGAGCTGGTCGAGTTCGGGATCGTAATCGCGAAGCGTGTTGCGGCAGTGTTCGACCGCCGAGTGGACGAGATCGATCAAGTTGGCCCGGCGGACTTGGACGCGATGGGCGGCGGAGAGTTGTGTCGTGAGGACTTGCTGCAAGCGCGCGAGGTCGCCCGATGGCCGCGAGCCTTCCAGCTGCTCCTTCAGTCCCCGCAATGAGTCGACGAAGAAGACTTCGGGCACGTCGTAATGGGTGCCGAGATGGCGTCGCCAGTCGTCGCGGATGTCCTGATCGAGTTCGGCGTGCGTCTGCACAAAGAGCAGTCGGCAGCCGTTGGAGGCCAGGCCCAATTCGTCGGCCACCCGACCCGAGCGATATTTTTGCTGCGTCGAGGTGTAGATCAGCACGTCGCAGTGCGGCAGGAGCTGGTGCAGCCGCTGCAGATTGCTCCCCTTGGCGTCGTCCTCTGAAGTATCGGGATCGGGGCAATCGATCAGCACGATGTCTTGCAGCAGCGGCGCGTCGACACGGCTGACATCGAAGTCTTCGGTCGAAAAGCCCAGTGCGCTCAGGTCGGCGTTGGGGTGCACGATCAACAGCGGCCGCGTGGTCGTCGGCCGTTGCCGGCCCGTGCGGGCGCATTCGCGGCCGATGATCGCGTTGACGAGCGTGCTTTTGCCAGTCCCGGTGCCGCCAAATGTGGCGACGACCAAGGGAGCCTCGAGCCGAACGCGGAGCGAGTCGACCCGCGACAGCACGCGCTTCAACAAAGCGCGGGACGAACGCAGCGGTTCCCACGCGGTTTCTTCCGCCGTCCAGCGCGTGAGCCGCTCGACGATTTCATCGACCTGCGAGAGAGCTTCGAGCTGGGCAAGTTCGGGCGTGGTCATGCTGACGTGATTCTATTTGATTGCATCTTCGGGAGGGCGAGGCTCCTGCCGAGCCGCATGCGCATGAATTGGCGACTAGCGGTGTAAACATCAAAATGCCGGCTCAGCAGGAGCTTCGCCCTCCCGCGGACGCCTTGGTGACGTCGGCGAGCTGTTTGTCCAGTCGAGACGCGGCTTGCGCGAGGTTGCGATACGCTTCACCGTCGATCACTTCCGCGGCCGCCTGCAGATCGCCGGGGACGGCTCCAAAAACCTGGTCGTTCAAACGCTTGAGCAGCCAATCGACGCGACGCTTGGTGAACGCCGTTTGCAGCCGGCGGAAACGCGCTTCGAGCAGGTTGACGCCGCCCGAGAGCATCGCGTCGCCGCCTGCGGCCGCGACGGTTCCGGTCGCGAGGTCGGCAGCGATGGGGGTCAGGCCATGGACCACCAGTTCGTGAGCCGGCCCCAACCCGATCGTGAAAAAAGCGACGCTCGTGAGCGGACGGATCGCGGCCGACCAGTTTGTCAGTTGGCGATAGATGTTGTACACATCGGGATTTCCCTCCTTGAACGCCTGCATCTCGCAATCGACGGCCAAGGTCAGCTCCTTGCCGATGTCAACTCGCTCGAGGTCGACGCGTAGTTGTTCCAAGAGTTGCTCCCGCGACTTACCCGACAGCATCCGTTCGAGGAAAGGTTTGAGCAGCGGATTGGCAGAGTCCGAGAGCCAGGTGAGCCGGTCGTAAAGGTCCGCGATCACCTTGAGGATCGCCCCCCATTCGTTTTGGCGATATTGCTCGAGCCGGCCGATCGTCGGGCCGCGCAGCTTTTCGCCGGCAAACCGAAACGGATAGATGATCCCCTTGCCGACGGTGTCATAAAACTCGTGAACGCGGCGGGCCAGGCCGTGTTGCCGCTGCCGCCACCAGGCGCGAATTTCGCCCACCATGAGCGAAGTCGAAATCGACGGCCAATCGTTGACCTTGATCACACTTTCCGACGAGAGCCACTTAGCGGCCGACTCGAAGGCTCCGCTGCGGGTTTCGATTTCGCGCAGAAATGCGGGCAGTCCCGCCTCGTCGGACATCAGATGGGTGAGCGCTCCCGAGAGCGTGCTCAGCTTGATCTCGGCAAATTTTAGTTGCGACAAATCGTGGGCCAGGTTGGCCGGCGAGGCAGCCGCGTCGGTCTTGCCCGAAGAGCCGTTGACTTTCCACGAGTCCGGTCGCTTTTCAAAGAACGGCAGGCGGCCTTCCTCGGCGGCGCGCCGATCGTTGGGAGCGACGTAAACCAGTCGCGGCGAGACGCCCGTCTCGCGGCAAAACGTGTCGAGCCACAAGGGCCAATACGGATCGTCGTCCGGAAGCTGGCACTGATTAAAGATGACAAGCACCAGCTTGCCTTCCTCGGCCGCCTTGCGGAAGTACTGCTTGACCGCGGCGTCGTTGTACTTCTGCTGCGTGAGGACGGCGATCAACACGTCGGCCACGCGGCGGATGCCGTCGGCCCGCTTCCAGTTGATCTGCACGTCGCTGTCGATGTCGGGAGTGTCGAGGATCAAAAGATTGGGGGGCGTGTCCGCGACCGCTCGCCAATAGATCCGGTCGTCGGGAGTTTCGGCGAGCGCGTCGTTCGCGCTCGTCCAGAGCCGCAGATCGAACTCGGGAAAGATCGCCGGCAGCTCGTGCGACTCGGCAAACCCGGTTGGGACGACGCACACGGGATTTCGCGTGCCCGACGCCAGCGGACTGCTCGCGCTCAGGGAACTGTCGGCAATGTGATTGAAGATGACGCTCTTGCCGATGTTGGTGCCGCCGACAACCGCAACCACGAGGTAAGCGTCGGCCCCGAGCTGAGGCACGAGTTTTTCTCGCAGCAGCCGATACCATTCCCGCCCCTCGAGCGCGGGAAGGCCCAGCAGCGTGACGGCCGGCGCGAGCTGGGCCGCAGCCGCCTCGATCACCCGAACGCTGGTTCCACACTCGCGCAGCAGTTCCCCCGGCGGCGCCTCGTCGGCGGGCCGGCGGGTCGCATCGGCTCGGGGGGCGGTGGTTCTGGACTGACTGATTATCGAGTCCTCTTATTTATAGGGCGGCTTTTTGAGGGGCATCCGAGCGCCAACGTCGCGCAAGCGGGCCGGTTCGCAGCCTTTATCGACAAGGACTTCGCCGAGAGCCGGTCGATCTTCTGCCGCGTACTCAGCTTATTGACAGTATATCCCGGCCGACCTAGAGTGAGCGAGACAGCCGCGACGGTTCTGACGACGTCACTTTGATCGCAACTTAAACCGCGGCAAATACTTCGGGCGATTAGCTCAGTTGGTTAGAGCGCTACGTTTACACCGTAGAAGTCGGGGGTTCGAGTCCCTCATCGCCCATTGTTTCACCACACGTAGCACCACACAGAGCCACATCTCCAACGAATATCCGAGTTATCTTCGCTCTCGGCTTCTCCCTCATGCGGTGCTGCGTGGGCTTGCGTCGACGTATGGTGCACCGGATTCTGCACCGCTTTGGCTCTGGTGAAATGATCCTCCGTAACCTGTTGATAATTCCGGCGGGCGACCCACGCGCAGACAACATGCGTCGGGAATTGTTCTTCTGACACGATCCTGGCGCTCCTCAAAATCCCGTGCGGGAAGCGCCCGCTGAACTTCGAATGCCGACTTAGCAGCGTATCAGCGGGTCAGCCAGAATTCGATAGGGCCGACTGGGTGCGGAGGCACACGCAATGCGACCGATCGCCGTGTCGAGAGATTCGATGCCAGAGTTCACCGCCACGCTGCCCGCGATTCTGACTCGCTTTCTGGGAGTCTGAAAAGGGAACGCAACTAGGGCTGCGAGCACTCAGGTGACCCGTTGAACGTCTTATGTCTTGACGGTTTTCGCCGCGGGGACGTCACACCTGGCTTGGATGCGCCTAGAAGTTGTCGGTGACGGGTTCTCGCCCGCGGGGAGTGAGCAGGGCATTAAACACGAGAAAACTCAGATCCTCACTCACCATGCGAGCCGATCCGTCGCACATAGCGACTCCTCCCACACCGGCGTGAAAACTGTAGATCGCGTTCATATTCTGCTCGTTGGTGCAGTTGATGAAACAGGTCGGCAGCTTGCCGTTTGACGGGTATGTCGGGCCTTTTCCATCGAAACTGGTGCCCGTGATTTCGGAATACCCATTCGCAAAGCAGGCCCAGCAGCCCCCGCCGTTATAACCGCTATCGAGGAACGAGAAGGGCTTCCCGGAAGTCGCTGTCACCCTGCAAATCGCCGGCGGCGTCGCGATGTGGCCGGCCGTCCCTACTTTGACGCCCCGCTGCCACAAGTCGGGGCGTCCGGCGTTTTCGGCGAACAGAATCGTTGTGTGTGTGCCATCGATGATTAACTCGATTCTCGGGCGAAAAAACTCTGCCGTGCCGGAAAAACTAATAGAGACGCCACCATATCGATAGTTGTAAAGGCCCGTGATCTGGCACGCAGGCGCCTTGCGTCGGTGGATCTTTTCATACAGGTTCTGCATGCAGTAGCCGAGTTGTCCCAGGACAAGATAGTCACTGGCGCCGCGAACCCGATATGGCGGCGTGCACCGCTGCAGAAACTGCGCACCGCAGTAGCCATTCATACAGTCCTGCGCTTCGAAGTCGACAAACGGGTTCGAGGTGCGCACGGACGACGGGCAGACAAAGACCGGAATCGCCGCCGCAGTGGGCCGCGATGGGGCGCAGACGCAGCAGGGGCCCCCCGAGTTCAGCCCCGTATAACCGCCTTTGGGGATCTTTGGATTGGTGATGGGCGCGAAGTTCGGACTGTTGAAGTCGATCCGCTCGTAAACAGTGGCGGCATCCAGATAGGGAAGCAGGAACTCACTCCAGACGTGCAAGTTGATATCGGTGTGATCTGACAGCGCGCCATAGATCGGACCGGGACAGAAGATGCCCTTCAGTTGGATAAACCCGGGCGCAAACTGCTTGTGGACGTCATGGTAGTTGTGCTGCGCGAGCGCAATCTGTTTCATGTTGCTGCGGCACTGTGTGCGGCGGGCCGCCTCGCGCGCCGCCTGAACCGCCGGCAACAAAAGGGCAAGCAAGACGGAAATCACCGCGATCACTACCAACAGCTCGATCAGCGTGAAACCTCGCCTGGGCCCGAACATCAGTCCTCTCCGAGGTCCGTGAGGGTTTCGCCCGCGCTGGCATCCGCCGTGACGAACACGCGGCGCAGTTTATGCGGCCCAGTAAGAAAGCCGCATGATTTTTTGTCACGACCCGAATCTCTCGCCGCCATGATCACATTCCGGGCCGCGCGACACAAGCAGAGATTGCTTGAGAGCTACCGGATTCCGCCGCCACTTAACGCTCTTTAATGCACGGGACTGGAGCCCCTTCCGCCGCGTTCACCAAGGCCAATAAAATAATCCGGCCCTTGGCGGCGTTGGATAGGGTCGACCAGATTGCAACCACGCGGGCTAGGTCTGGGTCCCTCACGACGGCGGAATCGCCCTTAGCTGCACCGGATTCTGCAGCGCTCTGGGGGGAAGGGCTTGTTCCACTCGGGAAATTCTGCGATTCTTCTGCCACGACCCGACAAGGTGTTTGGCCAGACGGTTCGCGTCGAGGTGATCGACATCGACCGCTACAAACTGGAAGTTGGCCGCATCTTCCTGGGCGACAGGTTCGTCACCATCGAGATGGTCAACGACGGCTTCGCTTGGCCGTACACCCAATACGACAAGCCCGGTGAGTCAGCGCCCGCCTAGGCTGAAGCTCGAGGCAAGCATAGTCATAAGTCTTCAATCGGGGCAACTCACTCCAGAACGAGCCAGCAACTCTGGGTGAACTGTCCCCTCGGCGTCCAAGAGAGAGATGCGTTAGGCGTTCGGCCTTCCTGCTCTTTGGTGGCTGGCTTAGCCACGCTCGGGAGTGCTTTCCTTCGGACCGCGCTTTGTCCGCACAAGAGCGAAGATCTCGTGCCTGGCATCTGCCGGCAGCTCCGGCCATGCAGCCACCACTTGGGCTAGCTCGGTGTTGTAATCGCCGGAAACTGCACCGGATTTTGCACCGCTTGCCTGCACAGTTGGCGGTTTCCTCGGTATTTTTGGCAATGGTTCGAGTCCATCATCGCCCATTGTTTCGCCACGCGTAGCACAGCACAGAGCCACATCTCCACGAATCTCCCAGGCTCCATTTCACGGCTTTGCCTTTTCGCTCGTCTTCACCCGTTCCAGCTCCGCGACTAGCTGTTTGAAGTCCTCTCGGGCGCGCAGTGAATCGAGGTCACTGTCCCTGTTCATGTGCGCCGCGTCCTTGTAGCCGGCACTAACGGCTTGCTTTAGCCAGGCCATAGCGCGGTCGGCCTCGGCGTCGGCCTCATGGCCGGCGGAGGCAGACTTGTCGGCAGCACGGAGCGCCGCGGCGGTGAGGGCCCGAAAGCTCGCGGCTTTGTACAGGCTGTCGGAGTCGGTGCGGTTGAGCTTCTCCCAAATCGTCGCCGCCTGGCGGATGGCGGCCACCGCCTCGGCACCGCGATGGACCGCGACCAGGCTTTTTGCTACGCCGCGCATGGCCAAAAGGGTATTGGGGTGGACGGGGCCGCGCTTGGACTTCCGCTGCGACAGGCTCTCCTCAAAGAGCTTGAGCGCCGCCCCGTGCTGACCAAGGGCATAGTAGCTCTCAGCCAGGTTGTTCATGCTCTCAAACGTATCGGGGTGGTCGCGCCCGAGCTTGGCCTTACGGAGTGCCAGCGTTTCTTGGCTCAGCTTAAAGGCGTCAGCATACCGGCCCAGGCCAAAGTAGCTCTCAGCCAGGCTGTTCATGCTTCTAAGCGTGTCGGGATGATCGTGGCCGAGCTTGGCTTTTTGGAGCGCCAGCGTCTCCTCGTGGAGCTTAAGGGCCTCAGCGTGCCGCCCGACGGCATCGTAGGTGAGGGCCAGGTTGTCCATGCTCCAAAGCGTTTCGGGGTGGTCGGGGCCGAGCTTGGCCTTTTTAAGCGCCAGCGCCTCCTCGACGAGCTTGAGGGTGTCAGTATACCGGCCGAGGCCATAGTAGCTCCCAGCCAGGTCATTCATGCTCCGGAGCGTATCGGGGTGGTCAGGGCCGAGCTTGACCTTGTTGAGCGCCAGCGTCTCTTCGCGGAGCCTAAGGGCCTCAGCGCGCCGGCCGAGGGCATCGTAGGTGAGGGCCAGGTTGCGCATGCACCTGAGCGTGTCGACGTTGCTGAGGCCGAACTTGGCCTTCTGGAGCGCCAGCGTCTCCTCGTAGAGCTTAAGCGCCTCCGCAAGCCGGCCGACGGAATAGTAGCTGCTGGCCAGGTCTTGCATGCTCTTAAGCGTGTCACGGTGGTCGGGGCCCAGCTTGGCCTTCTGGAGCGTCAGCGTCTCCTCGCGGAGCCTAAGCGCGTCGGCATGCCGGCCGACAGCACGGTAGCTGTTGGCTACGTTTCCCATGCTGATGAGCGTGTCGGCGTGGTCGGGACCGAGCTTGGCCTTCCGCAGCGTGAGCGTCTCCTCGGAGAGCTTGAGTGCATCGGTGATCCGGCCGAGGGCACGGTAGCTGGTGGCCAGGTCGTTCATGCTCTGGAGGGTATCGGGGTGGTCGGCACCGCGATGCTGGGTATATAACGCGCGGGCCGCCTCTAGCTGCTCGGCCGACGTTCGCGCGTCTCCCAGGAGAATGAACGAATGCCCTATTGTCAGCCGCAGCCGAGCCTCGATCAGTGGCTGGTTCGGAAAACTCTGGTCAACGTACGGCAGGGCCGACTCGATCGCCTTGCGCAAGGTGACTTTGCGGCCTAGGCCCTCGGACTCCCTCTCGGGCAGAGCCGCAGCGATGATCCGGTTCTCCACGAACCCCAGCACCGCCTTGGTCTCTGCCTCGCGCGCCAGGGCGTCCTCTTTCGCCCTTTTTTCGGCCTCGGCAGCAACCAGAGCGTCGTCCTTCGCTTTTCTCTCGCCCTCGGCAGCGACCAGAGCATCATCCTTCGCTTTTCTCTCGGCCTCGGCAGCAAGTAAAGCCGCCGATTCAGCGCGCGTGGCCCGGAACGCCTGCCAAGCGGAAACCGCCGTGCCTGCCACGAGCGCCACGGCCACCACGGCCACCATCAGCACGGTCGCGCGGTTCCGCTGGGCAAACTTCTTGAGCCGATACGCCTGCGAAGGGGGCCGCGCCGAGATGGCCTCGTGGCGCAGGTAACGCTCAATGTCCTCCGCGAAGCTCCCGGGAGTGGTGTAGCGGCGGCTGCGGTTCTTCTCGAGCGATTTCATCACGATCCAGTCGAGATCGCCGCGCACGAGGCGTGTCAACTGCGCCGGTTCCAGGCTCCGCCGCGCGGCAACGGACGGCAAAGAGCCAGAGCCGCTGAGCTTCGTGCTCGGTTTGCTCGGCTCATCTTCCTTGATCATTCGCACAATCTCTTGCCCGACGGCGTCTTTGAACCGCTGCCGATCCAGCGGCGTCGTTCCGGTCAAGAGCTCGTACAGAATCACGCCGAGCGAATAGATATCGGTGCGAGTGTCGATGTCGAGGTTATTGAAATCGGCCTGCTCGGGGCTCATGTACATCGGCGTCCCGACCATCATGCCGTGCGCCGTGTACAACGTGTGTTCCGTAAGCGGTTGGTGAATCGCTTTGGCCAGACCGAAGTCAATCACCTTCGGGACGGGTTGACCGTCGTAAAGGCAGACCAAAATGTTCGACGGCTTCAAATCGCGGTGGATGATTCCCTTTTGATGCGCGTGCTGCACGGCCTGGCAGACTTGCACGAACAACTTCAGCCGCCCGCCGACGGTCACCTTGGCTTGATCGCAGAACTCGGTGATGGGAATGCCCTTGACGTACTCCATGACGAAGTAGGGGCGCCCTTCGTCCGTGACACCGCCATCGAGCACCTTGGCAATGTTCGGATGGTCCATGACGGCCAGCGCTTGGCGCTCGGCTTCGAAGCGCGACAGCACCTGCCGACTATCCATACCGGGCTTGATCAGTTTGATCGCCACCCGCCGACGTACGGGTTGCGTCTGCTCGGCAACCCAGACCGTTCCCATGCCGCCTTCGCCGATCTCTTCGAGCAGCCGATAGCGACCTGCGATCACGCGACCTGCCGAGGCGGTTGCAGATTGGATCACAGTCGCGCGCGATCCGGGGGCGACGTCCCCGAAACCGACGCCAGGCAACTCGCTCAATCGGTCATGCGCTAGCAGGAGCTCCTCGACTCGCGCTCGTAGCTCGGCATCGCCCTCGCAGCGCGCATTCAAAACCTCGACCCGGTCCACAGGGTCTTTAGGTTCGACGGCCGCTAGAAAGACGGCCTGCACGCGACTGGGGTCAATCGGCATGGACTCCCCTTGAGCGCTTCATCTCTTCATGCGACGTTCGGCGAAGCGACCTGTCGAAGAAACCGAAAAAACTCCCGTAAAGCTCACGCCGCGGCGCAGGCAATTGCCCTGCGAATGTCGCCAAATTCGAGCCTTCGTGGCCTAACGGATCGTCCTCGCAATTCTGAACCCGCTCCGCGCAGTCTGAATATCGGGCGACATCCATGACCTGTCCGCCGATTGGGTCAGGAGGCCAGTGTGCGCAAAAGAGCCTCCCTTGAGCACTCTGTCGTCGGTCCGACTCACAAATCGATTCAGAAGCTTCTCTGCGGGTGACTTGTCGTAATCCCCCACAAATGCATCCTGGCACCACTCCAGAGCGTTGCCGTAAATATCGAACAGCCCAAAATCGTTCGACATGAGAGTGCCCACCGGCCAAACGTGTTCGTCCGAATTTCTCGTGTACCAGGCATAGTTGGGCAACAATTCCAAAGACGAGCCGAAAAAACGAGCCGTTGTTGAGCCGGACCGAGAGGCATATTCCCATTCGGCCTCGGTCGGCAGCCGGTAACCGGACCGTTCCAGATAGTTTGCGGGAAGCGTGATGTCCCCTTTAATCTGCTCAATCGGCGGATAACACATCTCGCTTTCCGGGACGCCCTCACGCTCGCTGAGCCAACGGCAGTACTGAGCCGCCGTGTACCAAGTCTGATAAATCACGGGACAGTCCTTCGTCGGCCGATCGGCTCGGTACTCCGGCTTAAATCGGTGCATCTGCTCATTGGTGATCTCCGTCGTGCCGATCGCAAATGAGTGATTAATCGCAACACGATGTCGCGCTTGATTGGTCCGGGGTACGGACTCGCGCGGTGAGCTGCCCATGGTAAATTCTGCGGGTCCCGCGATTACGGTCATCGTGTGACCTTGATGAGTCAGGTACCAACGGCGCTCGTTTTCCACCTTTCCTGTTGAGAGCTTTTCGTCACTTTGTTTGATCGCATCGTGTGCATTCCAATGTCGTAATAACCATGCCGCTGCGCTGTGCACGCCTGGGTCCACATCATTGCGGTAAATCTCGACGATCAGGGACCCCCTCGAGGTGCGATCCCTCGTGGCAAACACGTCCTGAGGATAGTGGCCCAGCGCCAAGATCAGCGCGGCCTTGGTGGAGGCATCCGTCTCCACAGTCAGCCGCTCCCACACAACCTCGGGATCGACTCCGTAACTGGCCATTCGATCGATGATGTAGCTTCGCGTCGTGGGATCGGGGGTCTGGCGCAACAACGGCCAGGCGTGCTGAGGCGCCCCGAGCCTGACGAGAGCCAGAGCGGCGTTGGCCTGTCGCTTGGCAAGGACTTCCTTGTCGTGCTCCGTTGCCTTTTCTGCTGGACGCTTTGTGAGTTCGTCACGGGCTAGGGCGACCGCCAGGTCCTTATGCAATGCCAACTTGTTCAGCAAGACCACAAACTGAAACCGCTCGCTGTCTGCCAGCAGATTGAAAAGTGCGTCGTGTCGGTCGGACAAATAATCGGCCAACGTCTCGGTGGCGAAGCGGCGAGACAAAGTGTCCTGATTTGTGTCGCGAAATATGAGGGTGAGAGGTTCGATCAGTTGGTCTCGGGCGGGGCGCAGGTCCTCGCGCCAAGGAACGAGGGCCGAAGCCTCCAGAGTCACCAGATGACCTGCCACAAACGTGTTCAGTCGACTCCAGCGGCGATCGTTGGGCGCGTACTTCGCTAATGCACAGGTTCCTTGAAACCGTTTTTGCGCCTCCAAATTCGGATCCAACGCGGCGTTCCACAACGCCTCGACGGCACCGTCCTTGTAAGGCAGCAAGGCGTCCCGCACGACGAGAAATTCATTCGGCGAGATCCGCAGCAGTCCGTCCCGCAATTCGTCGATCTTGCTTTGATCCACAGGAAGAAGCGCCAGGGCCAGACGCAACTTCTTGTCGGATTTCTCGGGCGCCAGTGCGTCTTCCTGGCGCAGTAACGGATCAGTCCAGCGACGGCTTTTCTCCATTTCCCGGACAATTCCTGGCACTTCGCGAATCTCGGCTTTGGTGAGTTGACCCACCAGGTTGGCCTCATATTCGGCTTGACGTTTTCGTTCGATTTCTTGCGCGCGCTCGTTGGCGGCCCGCTCGGCCGTGACAGCGGCTACCGCCTTGACTTTTTGCTCCTCCGCGTCGAGCTTGGCGAGGCGCTCCCCTTCGGCCCGCTCGGCTTCAGCCTTTCGGGCGTCCACCGCTCGTATCATTCCCCATGTTGTCCCGGCAATGCCGGCGATCAACGCGATCGCGATCAGCCCCACCGCGACGACAAGCCCCCGGTTGCGGCGCACGAACTTTCGCAGTCGATAGCTCGCGGACGGTGGCCGGGCCTCGACGACTTCGTCGGCCAGGTAACGCTGAAGGTCACGGGCCAGGCCGTTGGCCGTCTCGTACCTTCGGGAGCGCTCCTTCTCGAGCGATTTCATCACGATCCAGTCGAGATCGCCGCGCACGAGGCGCGTCAGCTGCGCCGGCTCCAGGTTTCGCTGGGCAGCAACCGAGGGCAATGCACCCGACCCGCTGAGCTTGGTGCTCGGCTTCTTCGGCTCCTCTTCCTTGATCAGTTGCACGATCTCGTGCCAGGCGGCCTCTTGGAACCGCTGCCGATCGAGAGGCGTCGTGCCCGTCAAGAGCTCGTACAGAATCACC
>DASZIA010000373.1:0-6159 GCA_035949535.1 Planctomycetaceae bacterium
AGAGGCGATGGCCAGCGAAGGGCTCAACGCAATCGCCCGCATGAAGATCACCACCCGCGAGCACCTCGCGCGCGTGCGCGCAGAAGACGGATTGCTGATCGTCGATCTGCTGCAGTACGCGGCCCAGGTGAAGGATCCGGCCCCGTTCAAGGAGGAACTGGTCGACACGCGTCCGACGGCGCCCGAGCGCAAGCTGACCCGGCAATTGATCTCGTCGATGGTCGACGACAGCCTCGACCTCAGCGAACGAACCGACGCGTATACCGACCGCGTCCGCGAGCTGATCGAAGCAAAGGTGCAGGGCAAGCAAGTCGTCGTGCCGCAGCCGGTCGAAGAGCCGCCGATCGTCAACATCATGGACGCGCTCAAACGCAGCATGAAAGAGGCGAGCGGTAAAAAGGCCAAAACGGCGGAGTCGCGGCCCCCAGTCAAGAGCGTGGCCCGCCGCCTGCCGTCTCGGCCGGTGAAGAAGCAGAAGAAATCGGGCTGACGGCCCATCGGGCGATCCGATTTTCTTCAGCCGATGCTTTAAAGGAATTGTTGCTCCGAGGATTTCGCCGCTGTACGGTGGTTGAAAGGATTTCCACGCGGCGCGGCGGCCATTGCAAGAATCGCGATGGAACAGCCGGATCGAGGAGCAACTCAATGGCCACCGAATGGTTTTGCCAGATCGATCACGACGAATATGGTCCCCTGAGTTCCGCGGCCTTGCGCGAACTGGTTGCGGCAGGGCGGCTCTCCGCCAGTGACCGCGTCCGCAAGGGAAGGGGGGGCAACTGGGTCACCGCGTCGCGCGTGAGCGGTTTGTTCGATGGCACTCATTCCCTAGCCAAATCGCCACCACGGCCGGTCGCGGTGGCCGAGCCCGAACCCGATGAGTATGTGCTCGCGGAGGCCGTGCCCGACTCCGAGGAGTATGAGATCCGGGAGCCGGCCGCCAAGCCGCCACGCTCGCGCGGCCTTCAAAACGTCCGCTCGATCTGGCAGTGCATCTCGAAAGAAGAGAGGAAGCAGCGGTTCTCGGTGATGATTCTGAGCGCGCTCTTGTGGATCGTCCTGGTGATCGTTTTGACGGTGTTCGCCGTGGGCAGCTACGGGGTGCTCTTGATTGTGTACGGTTTGGTTTGGGTCTTCGGCCGCCTCTTCGCGGAATACAACGTACGAAAACTGCAGGCGATCGGCACCGCGGCGACGTCCGATCAGTTCCGCGAGATCGCCGACGCTCTCAACGACGTCTGCGCGCAGTTCAACGTCGACCATCGGCCGAAAGTGATCGTGCTCAACGACCGGATGCTGAACGCCTTCGCGCTCAAGATCGCGCAGAAGCGCGTCATCGTGCTGTTATCCGAGACGCTCGAAGGAGTTCTCGATCAGCCCGCGGAGCTGCGTTTCTTTTTGGGGCACGAGTTAGCACATATCCTGCTCGATCACGGTTGGAGGGGTGTCTTCGAGCGCTATAAGCCGGCCAGGTACAGGGCCGCGCGCGAACTCACTTGCGATAACTGTGGCTGCGCCTGTGCAGGAGACGCCGAGGCGGCGGCGACGGCCCTCAAGCGCCTGGGCTGCGGAAATGCATTGCACCCGAGGCTCAACGACGACTATCTCGAGCAGGAAGCCCGGTATCTCTATTCCGGTATCAGCGGCTGGTTCCTCCGGCAGTACCTGAGGTATCCGCCGCTCGGCAAGCGGCTCGCCAACGTCAAAGAGTTCGCGGCCAGGCAAGCCGGCTGAGCGAACGTCGCACCGCGCGCTGAAAAGATCTCCTGCCAAAGATTCTGCGACAAACGCAGACAAAAGCCAGCGCTCCGCGCGTCCACAGAAGTGGATTGTCCATTTCTCACGACCCATCGGATTCACGCGCGTTTCAACTCGCGGCGCCCGATGCGTCACTTCACTTCTCGCGCAGGAGATTCCCAATGAGCACGGCCGTCTTGAATGAAAGTGTGTTGGACCAGGCAGTGGTTGAAAATTCCGACTGGGCGCTGACCCGAGCGCGAAATGGGGCGGACTGGCTCGATGCCAAGTACGGCCCCGACTGGGACCGGCGCATCGATTTCGATCGGCTCGCGATCGGCAGCCCGATCTGGTGCATCGTGGGTCAGCTGATCATGCACGGCTACTTGAGCATGCTCTTCGCCACGCAGATCGTGGATCACGGATTTTCGCGAGGGCTGCTCGATCTGGTTGTGATCCTTTTGCCGATCGGCCCCGTCAAACGAGCCTATCGCCCGCTCACCGATGCGTGGAAGACCGTGCTGCGTGAACGGCGAGGCCCCAGGGAGCCGCACATCAAGCCGGCCCGGCCATTCGCGTCAGCCCTCGAAGAAGGGCGAAGCGGCGATTTCATTCAAGCTGCATGACTCAAGCTCCTGCGATCCGCGTCTGGAGACAGCCGTCATCCGGCCGACGTCGGTCTGCGCGAAACCTCCGCGGACACCGACGGGGCGATCGCGGCCAACAGGTTCGTCAGCGTGGAGGGTTCGACCGGCTTGGTCAGGTGATGGTCGAACCCGGCTTCCGACGCGAGCTGTTTGTCTTTCTCCTGTCCCCAGCCGGTCAGAGCGACGATCGCGACCTGATCACCCCCTGATTGCTCTCGGATTCGCCGGGCCGCTTCGTAGCCGTTCATTCTCGGCAGGCCGATGTCGAGCAGCACGATGTGCGGGCGGAATGCGCCGGCGGCTTGCACGGCCTCCAGACCGTCATGAGCGACCTCGATTTCGTGCCCCATTCGACGGAGAAGTAGCGCCAAGCTTTGGGCCGAGTCGATGTTGTCCTCAACGACCAAGATACGGCACTTCGACCCGAGGCTCGGCCTGGCGTCGGACCCGGCTGCGACCGCGGGTCCGGGGTCGCGAACATCGAGCACCGGCAAGCGGACGATGAATTCGCTGCCCAGGCCGGGCCCATTGCTATGAACCTCGATCGTGCCCTGATGCAATTCGACCAACCCGCGGACCAGAGCCAGACCGATGCCGAGACCTCCCTGCGAGCGTTCCAAAGCCGGGGTCACTTGCGAAAACATCTTGAAGATCTGCGACAGATGCTCTTTGGCCAGGCCGATGCCCGTATCGCGAATCGAGATCGCCACGCTGCCGTTTTGCCGTTGGGCACTCACCCAGATGCGGCCCCCTTTCTCGGTGTACTTGGCGGCATTGTTGAGCAGATTCGAGATGATTTGGGCCAGCCGGGTCGGGTCGGCGTCGAGAAAGATCGACTCGCGAGGCAGCGTCACCGTCAGTTCCAGGGCCGACGCTTCGATGAGGGGCCGGGTGGCTTCGACCGCACTTTGCACGGCCGCCGCCAATTCGACGCGTTCGCGATGCAGCTGTAACTTTCCGCTGGTGACGCGGGAGATATCGAGCAGTTCGTCGATCAGGCGGACCATGTGCGCCAACTGCCGCTCCATGATTTTGCGGGCTTCCAGCGAGATCTCGGGGTCGTCGCCCGCTTGACGCAGCAATTCGACCGCGTTGCGAAGCGGCGCGAGCGGATTTCGCAGTTCATGGGCCAGCGTCGCCAGAAATTCATCCTTACGCCGATCCGCGTCTTTCAGGGCCTGTTCGGCAAGTTTTCTGTCGGTGATGTCCTCCGCAATTCCGGCCTTGCGGAAGACGCGGCCCGAGTGGTCCTTGATGGGAAAGCCCCGGTCCCGCACCCAGCGAACGGCACCGTTGGGCAACACGATCCGAAACTCTTCGTCCGTCGACTCTCCGCGACCATGACGCTCGAAAGCCGTGGCCCGAACTCGCTCTCGGTCGTCGGGATGCACGGCATCGAGGAAGGACCGCGGATTTTCGTAAAGACTGCGACAAGTCCGCCCCCAAACCCGCTCGTACGCGGGACTGACGTAGAGCACCTCCGTCACGTCGGGGTCGGTCATCCAGAAGACCTCGTTGATGCTCTCCGCCATCTGCCGAAATCGTTCTTCGGAATCGGCACGAAGTTTTTCGGCGTGCAGCTGGTCGGTAATGTCGATCGCAATGCCGCCGACAAAGGCCGGCTTGCCCTCCAGACCCGGGATGGGGAACTTGCTGACGATGGCGTGATGGATCCGCCCGTCAAGGTGCTTGAGCGTCTCGATGAGCTGCACGCCGGTCTGACTCGCGATCGCCTTCTGGTCATTTTCCGCAAATTGCGCCGCTTCGTGTGCGGGGAAGATGTCACCGTCCTTCTTGCCGTACAGCGCCTCGCGCGGCCGATTGAAGGTGCTGACCGCCGCATCGTTCGCGTAGACATAGCGCCCGTTTAAATCTTTGATCCAGGCCAGACCGGGAAGGAATTGCATGAAGCGGGCAAAACGCTCTTCGCTGCGGCGGAGCGCCTCGTCGACCTGTCGCCGTTCGGTGAGATCGATCACAACGACCACCCATCCATCCGGCGCGCCGGTCGGGCCCGATGTCGGCGCATAGACGGCGTGGGCCCAGCGGGGCCCGAGCCCGCGAATGTCGATCAGCTCCTCGAACTGCGCTTGTTCGCCGGCCAGCACGCGCTCGAAGCGGCTTCGCAGCTGGTCAAACGCTTCGCGGCCGATGATTTCGACAATCGGACGACCGACAATTTGATCGACGGGCAGCCCGATCCAGTCTGCGTAGGATTTGCTCACCCAGACATATCTGAGATCACGACTGCAGTGGGCGACGGAAGCCGCCATGCTGTCGGTCACAATTCGCAGCTGCTCGAGCGCCAGTTCCATCCCGCGCTGGCGCTCGGCCACGCGCTGCCGCGCCCGGTGCCACGCTTCGCAGAGAACGCTGATCGCGATACCGACGACGACGGAGCCGGCAATCCGCATCGCGTCGCTGCCGCTGGCGACTCGAAACGTGTAGTAGGGTCGCACCAGGAACAGGGCTGCGCCGCAAGCACTCAACGCCGTCGTCAACAAGCCCGGCTTCCAACCCCCGAGAGCGCCGGCGGCCGTCACGGCGCAGAGAAACGCCAGAGACGCCCAAAACGATCGCTGTGTGCCTTCGGGCGCCAGCCGGGCGCTCACGACCAGGCCACTCCCCAGGACCGCAACCACATAAGCCAGCAGGACCGATCGGTCGTGCCGCCTCACGAACTCTCGCATAACTCCTTCCTTGCCCGCCAATCCAACATCGGACACTTCGTTTGCGAACGCCTCGACGGAGGCGCGACTAGATCATGGGCACCATCGGCTCGGCCCCCGGGAGCTGACCAGCGAGCAGCTCTGCCAGTGCGCGAGTCGTGGTGAACCGACTCAGAACGATGCGAGCCATCGCCGCGATGGGCACGGCGAGCACCATCCCGATCACGCCCCACAACAGTCCCAAAAAGGCGAGCGCCAGGAGCACAGCCACGGGGTGCAGCTCCAGGCCCTTACCCATGAGTTTGGGTTCGACAAAGTTGCCGATGATCATGTGCACGGTCCCCGGCAGAGCCACCACAGGCAGCACCATCCAAGGGTTCTGAAATTGTGCGAACGCGATGGGAATGGGCAACAGGCTGGCGACAATCGGCCCGACGTTCGGAATGTAATTGAAGAGGAAGGCCAACAAACCGAACAGGGGCGCCATCCGCAGCCCCATCATCCAAAGAATTGCTCCGACGAGAACTCCGGCGACGGCCGAAATGGCCGTCTTGGTGACGATATATTCGCGGATCGCGGATTCAATCTCGGCGTAGATGCCGGTCTGCCGCTGGTGCGGGTCGCGCCCCGCGAGCAAGAAGATCACGAAGAACAGGATCAGCAGCCCGTCCGAGACCAGCGAGGTGACGGTCCCCGCTGCCGTCGTGATGATGCCCGGCAGCCACGACTTCATCTGGTCTAAGACGGCCTTTTCGTCGACCTTTAAGCCGTGCGCGTGCAATTGAGCGAAGAGCCGTCGGGTCAGGTCGGTGACCTGGCGAGTGTACTCGTCGGCCGTGTTGATAATCGTCTGCACAGTGATCGCCAGGGCCACTCCCAACAGAACGAGAATCGCCAAAACCAGAATCAGCGCGACGCAAATGGCCAGCCATCCGGGGAACCGGAGTCGGACAACCAGCCGATCGACAATCGGCGACACGGCCGTCGTGATGAAGATCGCGAGCACAAACGGGATCATCACGGCCCGCGTATAAAACAAGGCGCCGGCCAGCGCTACGGTCGCCAAAATCATCAGGGACCCGACGGCCAGCCAGACTTGCTCATCGCGC
>DASZIA010000374.1:0-3094 GCA_035949535.1 Planctomycetaceae bacterium
TCTGCCAGCGCCACGGAGTTTTTTTCGCCGGTCCACATCATGCGGGCAACGAAGGCGGAGTGGAACGCCCTGCCCGCCGCCGCATTGTTCTCGATGTCCTCGATGATGTGCGCCACCGTTATTTGATCGATCCGGACCGGACGTACCTGACCGGGATTTCTGGCGGGGGGAACACTGCCGCCCGCATCGCGTACGCCCTGCCGGAACTGTTCGGCGGCCTGGCTGCGATCGTCGGGACTTGGGGCATGCGGCCCGAGCACTGGCTTCGCCAGCGAGCCGCCGAGCGACTGAGCGTCGCGCTCTTGACCGGCGAGTTCGATTTCAATCGCAACGAGCTGGAACTGGAATACTTCCCCTTTATCAAGGAGCACGGAGTCCGATCGATGCTCCGCGTCTACCCGGGCACCGGGCACCAGGCTCCCAAGCCCGCCCAGTTGGAGGAAGTCTTTCAGTGGTTGGAGGCGGGTCTGCCGGCACGCCGTCTCTCCGCGCAACGATTTCCCGCCAGTCGTCTACCGGGGCCTGCTATCCCAGACGAGTGGTCAAGAGCACTACTTGTTGAAGTCGCCGACCGGCTCCAAACGCCGGACGGTCTGACGATGGCGATCTTTCTACTCGAAGGCATCCGCGAGCGGTGGCCCTGGACGCCTGCCGCCGCATTCGCCCGGGACTTGCTGCGGGAGTTCGATGCCAATTCGGCCGTCCCGTCGAGGGACATCACCAACTCCGAAAAACTGCGCTACGCTTATTTGCAAGCGGTTTGCCATGATTCAAGCTACGCAGCCGGACCGCCCGCCGGGTATCCGATCCCTTGGACGGGGCGAACGCAAATCGCGATCGAGTGCTGGAATGATGTCTTGCGGCTGGCACCATCGGCCAGCGATGTTGCCCGAAAAGCTCAGGCGCGCCTCGACACGCTGCGCAAGGAGCTGAACTGACGCCCTAACCAGCGACCCGCATGCGTTTAGGACGCGTGAGAGACACCCCTGGACCTTCCTTCGACTTCCGATCGGATCCATGCCATCGCCCCGCGCGAAGAGCGCGGCAATCCGCAACCCGCGAAATTGCGAACCACACGGCGGAAGGTGGCCGACAAGCGACGGCTTCGAGCGTAAAGGCCGACCGATCCGACGCCCACAAGTCCGTCGCACTCGTCGCCGTTAGGACTGTTCCCGGCCGGGGGCCTCTCAACTCGAGGCGCTAACCCGTGCAGTGCCGTGCCCAGCAACGAAAGGTTGAGAACGCGGAACTCGCGTTTGCCGACGGTTCTCGAATCGCCGGCGGGGAAAGGGGCTTGACGGCAGCGTGGGCCATTATATAACTTATTAGTTATGAAACCAACGCGTTATGGAGCGACGCGGTCCGCTCGTCTCGATGCCACATTCGCCGCACTCTCCGATCCGACTCGGCGAGCGATCCTGGCGCGGCTTGCGTCGGGGGACGCTTCAGTGACGGAGCTGACGAAGCCGTTCGCGATGAGTCAGCCGGCGATCTCCAAACATCTGAAGGTGCTGGAGCGCGCCGGATTGATTTCGCGCGGCCGCGACGCGCAGCGTCGGCCGTGTCGGATTGAGGCCAAGCCGCTTGCGGAAGCCGACGAATGGCTGGAGAACTACCGCCGGATTTGGGAGGAAAACTTCCGACGCCTCGACGCCCTGCTCGATGAGCTGAAAACCCAGCAGAAAAAACCGCGACCCACCAAGCGCTAGAGGAGACGACCGATGAAAAACACCGGCAAATTGAAAGTCACGACGCCCAGCGACCGCGAAATCGCGATGACCCGCGCCTTCGCCGCGCCAATTGGTTTACGAGGCCTGGACCAGGCCCGAGCTGCTCAAGCGCTGGCTCGGAGTCTTCGGGGGCTGGACGTTGGACGTCTGTCAGATCGATCTGAAGGTGGGCGGCTCGTATCGCTACGTGTGGCGCGGCCCGGATGGCGCCGAGATGGGGATGCGCGGAGTCTATCGCGAGATCGTGCCTGCCGAACGGATCGTTTGCACCGAGGTGTTCGACCAACCCTGGTACGCAGGCGAGGCCGTCGACACCGTCGTGTTCGTCGAGCAAGACGGTAAGACCACAGCCACGACCACCGTGTGCTACGCGTCAAAAGCGGTTCGCGACGCCGTCCTCAAGTCCCCCATGGAGCACGGCGTGGCCGCCGGCTACGACAAGCTCGACGAGTTGCTGCCGTCGATGAGTTGCTGTCGTGAATGAAATGATGGTCCGTTCCTAAACGGAGCCGGGGAGGCGATGAATCGGGATCGGACGGTCGCGGGGCTGGTGCGTTGCTGCGCCTTGGGCATGACCGCCCTGGCCATCGGAACGTCGCCGTGTCCCGCGATCACGATAACAGGCAGATAAGCGACGCCAAAATCCCTCGAACGTTTCGCATAAAAGGCCCCGCGCGCTCGCTGCGTCCCTTTTTCCTCCCCTCCCCGGACGTCATTCCCGCTGACTCGTAGCTCGCGTCTTACTGGCAGGTGAAGGCGTTCGGAGCCATCAGGAGCGCCGTCTTTCCTGAACCGGCAGTGATTGCTGCCCGGCGAACGTTGATGGCTTGGGCAAATGTGCGACTTCCTCGCGGGCCTTGACGAGCCACCCGCCCGCGTCGGGCAACTTCGGCGGTTGGATTCTCTTCTCGTGGAAGCGGAACGCGGAGGTCAAATCGCCAAATGTTTGCCGGCGCCAGTCACTGATGTTGGGCTCGCGAACGCCGGTGAATTTCTCGAGAAACTGCAGCACCGACGTGTGATCGAAGGGCTCGCTGCAGACCCAGCCGCCGGCGGTCCAGGGTGAAACAATAATGCAGGGAACGCGGAACCCGGCGCCAATCGGCAAGCCATGGATGTACTCCCCCGCCGTGCTCTCTGGCGCCGTCGGCGGGACGACGTGATCGAACAGGCCGTCGTTCTCGTCATAGTTGAGTATGAAGACCGTCTTTGCCCAGACTTCAGGGTTCGACGCGATGGCGTCGATCTTGCGGGCGACAAACGCCGCGCCAGCCGCGGGCATGTAATCCGGATGCTCCGATTCGGGGCCGGTCGGAACGATCCAGGAGACGGCCGGCAGTCTGTCGTTTTTGGCGTCCATTTCA
>DASZIA010000375.1:0-4209 GCA_035949535.1 Planctomycetaceae bacterium
GGGCTGCTGGTCCAGTCGCACCGCGAGATTCTCGACCGGCAGTTCTGGGCGGCGGTGCCGGAAAGCGGCAAGCGCGCCGTCCTCCTATCCGGAGAGGCTTGGTGTATTCCGCCGCGCAACGTGCAGTCCTACGTGGGCGGATTGATCGAGCAGGGCAACGTCGCCGAGGCCATCAGCATTCTTCAGAATTATGCGGCTTGCGCGGACAACGAAGAGGCCGAGGCGCGGAAGAAAACCGCGGTGGGACTTTCCGAGATGGCCGAACTGTATGCCAAGGCCGATCCGAGGCTGCTCAGCGAAGCCCTGCGGCACCTGGGTTTGCAGCTCAGCGTGGAACAGGACTCGGAACTGCAAGGGTTGGTGAGCGCGGCCTTCGTGCGGTTGAGCCAGGAAGCGGCCACCAGCCGCTATTTTCCTGCGATGGAGCAGGCCCTCGATCTCGTGGCCGGCGTCGAGTCGCAGCGGCCGGGAATCGCCCGCAGCCTGCGATCCAAGATGGGAATCGAGGAGCGCGTGCCGGAGTTTGTCGAGGAAGCCCTGAAGGCGCGCCAGGTGGCTGCAGGGCTGACCAACGTTCTCAAACTGATGCCGCAAACGACCATGGAGCAGCTCTCGGCGCGTTTCAATCGTTGCAGTCTGCGTGAGGATTCCGAACACGTGGCGAACTTGGCGGGCGATCTGGGCGAAGAGGCCGTTCAGTATCTCCGGAGCACGGTGCGCGGCGGGCCGGTGGCCGAGGCCGTGGAGATGGCCGGACTGCTGAGCAGGCTCGATCCGGAATCGGTCATGGTATATCTGCCGGGCCGGATGAAAGAGTTTCCGCGGACATCGCAAGACCGCATCGTGCGGCAGATTTCCGCCAGTGGAGCGGCCAGAAGGTGCCATATCCTGCTTGAGCTGATCGATCACGTGGATCCGCTGGTGACGCCGCTGGTGATCGACGAGATCGGCGTCACTTCGGATCGCGAGGCGCTTGGCAAACTGCTGACCCTCGCTGATGGCGACTTGCCCCCCGGTGGCGGGCCGTATCTGCGCGTCAAAGCCATCGAAGCACTGGGGAGGATTCAGGCGCCCGAATCGGCCAGCACCCTAAAGCGCCTCCTCGAGGCGAAAAAAGTGTTTGGCTGGGCACAGCCGCAGGAACTGCGCATCGCAGCGCTGCAGGCGCTCGAGAAACTCGATCCGGAGTGGGTTCTCGACTATCTTCCCAAGAGCGGAATTGACAAGGAAGACCTCACGCTTGCACCGCTCGTGATTCCAGTCGCGTCGAAATTTGTACGGCAGCGCCGGCACACGCGCGTGCGGCTGAGGAAGTCGGTCAGGGCGGTGTGCACGAACCTCAAAGAAAGTTGCTCCATGGAGATCAAGACCGCCAGCCTGACGGGAGGCGTTGCCACCCTCAGCCGGCACCTGACGCCCGGGACGCAGGTACAATTAAGGCTGCAGATTGGCATGAGAAATTTGCAGGCTACGGCGCTAATGCGCGATTCCCGCGCGCAAGACATGGCCTTCGAAATCGTAGACATGAACCTCGACGAGCGCAGCAAGTACCGCCGCATGCTGGCCGGGAATCTATCTCCGAATTCCATCTCGCAAGATCCCGCCGACGTCGAAGTCATCGCTCCTGCCCGCGTCGCCAACTCCCGTTAGCTTCTCCTGTAGGGCCCGCTTTCTGAAGCGGGCCTTCTGCAGTTTTGGAGTGCGGCGGCTTGCCGCCGCTTTCTCACTCGCCGCTAGCCACTCGCCACTTCCTCTTTCACTCCCCACTCCCCGCTGCGTGGGCTTCGGCGCCATATTCCGAGCCTCGCAGGGTTGGCCGTGATATGCTGCTCGGCCTACTACTAGTTGGGCGGATCAGGAACCGGCATGACCAAGACAGCCGTCACAGAGCAAATCACTCACCGCTGGTACACCCGTCCCGTGCTCTTCGTTGCTGACGTGAACCGTGCACTTCGCTTCTACATCGACATGCTCGGCTTCGAAAAGAGCTGGCATGAGGGCGACGGCGCGGGCGGGGTCTGCCAAGTCCATCGCGCGGGATGCGAAATCATCCTTTGCGAGGATGCCACGCGAACAGACAAGGCGCGCTTGTTCGTGGCACTGAACGTCGATGGACTCACCGCATTTCGCCGTGAAATCGTCGAGCGCTCGGTTCCCACCGAGAAGTCCTGGTGGGGTTACGACGTGATCAAGATCGTCGATCCCGACGGAAATGAGTTGTTGTTTCCCGCGGCCGAGTAGTCCAAGCAGTGCGGTGCCGGGGACAGACGGGAAGGTTCCGCCACTCTGAAAGTCTCCAATCATCACGGCCAAACGGCTCTTTTTTTGCCCTACACTTTTGTGCGAAGCCGTCATCGGAATGATTCGACGGTCCATATCGATGCTCCTCCGCGCACGGTCCTGCCAACTCGATTAGATCTGCGCTCTGCCGCCGTCAACGAACAGTTCGATACCGGTGACGAAACTGGAGTCATCCGACGCCAGAAACAACGCCACCTTAGCAACCTCCTCGGGTTCCCCCATGCGTCCCATCGGGACGGTCGACACAATCCGCGCAATCACGTCTGCAGATTGCCGACTCGCCAGCGGCGTATTGATCGGACCCGGACTAACAACGTTTGAGCGGATACGACGGTCCTTCAGGTCTGTAGTCCAAGTTCGCACGAAAGAGCGGATGGCAGCCTTACTCGCGGCGTAGACACCGAAGGCTGCAGTGCCCTTAACACTCGCGACAGAGCCGTTGAGAATGATGGAGCCACCATCATTCAGTAGCGGTAAGGCCTTTTGCACCGTGAACAGCGTTCCCCTCACATTGATGTTGAATAGTTTGTCGAAATGCTCTTCGGTGACGACCCCAAAGGGAACAAATTCGCCAACGCCGGCGTTGGCGAAAACAATATCGATTCGCCCCTTCGCGTTAGAGACGGTCTCGTAGAGACGATCAAGGTCAGCCAGTTTGGCAACGTCTCCCGGAATGCCGGAAACGTTGCTGCCGATTGTCTTCACGGCCTCGTCCAGTTCTTTCTGGCGGCGGCCCGTGATGAAGACATACGCACCCTCTTTGACGAAAAGCTTTGCCGTAGCTAACCCAATCCCTTCTGTGCCGCCGGTGATGACAGCGACCTTACCTTCGAGCCTTTTAGGCATTGTTTTTCCCTGTTCCTGCCGAGTTCTGATGGGTGTCGAGCCACTTCCGAATATTCGAGACGGTATCCTCGTAGAACGTCTGGTAAAGACCATGCGATACGTAGCCGATATGCGGCGTCGCCAGTACGTTGTCCAGCGTCCGGAAAGGGTGAGACGGAGGCAGCGGCTCAATGTCGAATACGTCGATCGCAGCGCCGGCGATTCGCTTGTCCTTCAACACGCTGATCAAAGCTTGCTCGTCGACGATCGGCCCGCGCGACGCGTTGATCAACCAGGCGGTTGGCTTCATTCTCTCTAGCTCCGCGGCTCCCACCAGGCCGCGCGTACGGCTGCTCAACACCAAATGGATCGTCAGGATGTCGGCCCGCTCGAACAGCTGGTCCTTGGAAACCACGATTGCGCCCGCAGCTTTGGCGGCCTCGGGCGTCATGTTCTGGCTCCAGGCAATCAAATTCATTCCAAAAGCGCTCCCAATCCGCGCGACCTCTGATCCAACCCGCCCAAGTCCCAGAACGCCCAGGGTCTTTCCACGGAGATCCGTGCCCACTGTTTGCTGCCAGCCGCCGGATCGGACGGAGTTGCTCTCCGTCACGATATGTCGTGCGGAGGCCAAGATCAGCGCCCAGGTAAATTCGATCGTCGGCTCCGACCTGTAGCCCGTGTGAACCACTGCGATCCCACGATCGCCCGCGGCGGCGAGATCGATCGACGCGTTGCCCGAGCCCGTCGAGGCAATGAGCTTGAGATTGGGAAGGCGCTCAAGGACGTTGCGGGGCAGCGGGGTCCGCTCGCGCATGACGCAAACGACGTCAAAAGGCAGCAACCGCTCAATGACAGCGTCCGGATCGGCGAGGTGGTTCTGAAATACGGTTATCTCCGCTCGATCGCGGAGCACCGACCAGTCGGCGCTCTCCAACGCCACATTTTGGTAATCGTCCAGAACAGCGATCTTGTACTTCTTCACTTGGCATCCATCCCGCGGTGATTCATTCGAGTGTTCGTCAAGGTTTGACATTAGCCTTCGCGCCCCGTTCGATTGCCAAGAGCAAGTCGGAGGATGGG
>DASZIA010000376.1:0-4007 GCA_035949535.1 Planctomycetaceae bacterium
CGGAACCAAGCGAGTCGATTGCCTGGTCAACGTCACGAATGACGGCTGGTTCCACGGATCGGCCGGGCTCGATCAGCACTTGATCTGCGCGCTGTTTCGCTGCGTCGAGCTTCGCAAGCCGATGGTCCGCGCGGTCAACACGGGGATCTCGGCCGTCATTGACGGAGACGGACTGGTCGTTGAGCCTGACGTTTATATTGATGCCGACGCGCAGCCTCCCAATCAAGGGCGCACTTCGATGCGCGATCCCAAGACGGGCCATTGGAATCGCCTGCTGAACGCAGTACTGGTCGACTCGATTCCGCTCGACAACCGCAGCAGCTTCTATCTGCGTCACGGCGACTGGTTCGCTGCCGGCTGCGGAATGCTCGCGGCGCTGGCTGGACTGCTTGCCGTGCTGCCAGCCACCTGGGCGCCACGCCGTTGGATTTCGCGTACCGCCGGCGCCTGATTTCGCAGCAATCTGCGGCCGGCGTGCGTCTTCGCCGCCTTTTCTCTGCCTATTCGCCAATGCGACGCGCCGCCAAACGGCGCGTTTTCTTTTGGACAGCGCCTTGCGCGGCCGTTTAGCATGGAAGTAGGCGCGACGATCGACCCCCTTTCGCGCCGCCTGCCCTCCGCGCAAGACGTCTTATGTCAGAACTGTTCTTTGAACGCGGCCTCTTCGCGACCCTCGCGGCGGCGCTGATCGTTCCCGAGCTGACGACGTTCTTGATCTTTGTCTTCGTGGCGCTCAGCGTCGCGACCTTGGCTGCTCGTCAGGCATGGTTTTTCGTCCGCGTGCCAGTCGCGGGCCGACGTGAGGGACTCTCTTCGGGTTCTGGATCCTGTGGCCGACCATCCTTCCGCATCGTCGCCGATCCACTTGTTCCGCCCGGCGAATAGCACCCACCGACCGCGTTCTTTGCTTTTCGGTTCGGTCTCATAAAGGTTATATTGGTCGCATCACGATATGTTGATCTGTCGAGGCCACGCTCCGCATGGGCAACTGCTTTCGGCTGCTCTTAGCGATCGCTTTGGTCGGGGGACCGCTCGTTCTTCAGGCGGCCGACAACAGCAAAGCCGCGGATGACCGTGAAGCGTTTTTCGAGACGCGGATCCGACCGGTTCTGGCCGCCAAGTGTTTCCGCTGTCACGGCGCATCCAAGACCAATAACGGGTTGCGGGTTGATCGCCGCGAGGCATTGATCCGCGGGGGCGACTCGGGGGCCGCCATCGTTGCGGGCCGACCCGATCAAAGCTTGCTGATCCGGGCGATGCGTCAGATCGATGACCTGAAGATGCCCCCCGCGCCCGGCAGTCGGCTGCCTGATGCCGTCATCGCCGACTTCGAGCGCTGGATTCGCGACGGAGCCGCCTGGCCCGAGCGGGCCGACTCACCGTGGAGGCCTGCGGACGGCGCACAGTCCGGCCAGACTCATTGGGCTTTTCGGCCGGTAATAAAGCGCAATCCGCCGCACGATCCTAGCGGCTGGTCCGCAAACGCAGTCGATCGCTTCATGGCACAAGGCTACAGCTCGCAGGGACTGAAGCCGGTGAGCGCGGCGCCCAAAGGCGTCCTTCTGCGACGAGCATACTTCGATTTGCTCGGCCTGCCTCCAACGCCCGAAGAGGCGCGTGCTTTTGTGGCCGACGAGTCTCCCACGGCGTTTGACGAAATCATCGACCGATTACTCGCTTCGCCTCAATACGGTGAACGCTGGGGCCGCTACTGGATGGACGTCGCCCGCTATGCCGACACGGCGGGGGACAATGCCGACTATCCTGTCCCCGAAGCTCGCCTGTATCGCGACTACATCATCGACTCTTTCAATGCCGACAAGCCGTACAACGAATTCCTGCGTGAGCAAATCGCGGGCGACCTGATCGCGAAACGGGGCGATCCAAAACGCTACGCCGAGCGAGTGACCGCGACTGGCTTTTTGGCTCTGTCGCGACGCTATGCCACCGCACCCTATGAGCTGTGGCATCTCACGCTGGAAGACACGATCGACACCGTCGGACGTGCCTGCCTTGGCATGACCCTGCGGTGCGCGCGGTGCCACGATCACAAGTTCGACCCCGTGCCGACCGCCGACTATTACGGGCTTTACGGCGTCTTCGCGAGCACCCGTTTTCCGTACGCCGGCTCGGAAGAATTCGTGTCGATGAAGTTCGGCCGACGGGCGTTCGCCCCCCTCGTGCCCGAGCCTACGGCCGCTCCTCGGCTCGTGGCCTATCAGCGCGAGATAAAAAGCGAGCGTGAGGCAATCGCCCAGCTGGAAACGTCACACTCGCGCAAGGGTTCGGCCAACTCCCGGCTCAAGTCCTTGCAAAAACGGTTGCGCGTGCTCGAGCGGAGCGGAACTCCCGAGGCGCTGCCGGTGGCGTACGCGGTGAGCGAGGGAACCGTTGCCGATGCCAACATCCAACTGCACGGCGAACCGGACCAGCCCGGCGCGATCGTGCCGCGAGGCGCTCCGCATTTTCTGGCCGACTTCCAAGGCGCCGCTCCGGCCGCCAACGAAAGCGGACGTCTCGAACTGGCCGATTGGATCGCCTCTCCGCGCAATCCCCTCACGGCGCGCGTAATGGTCAACCGAGTCTGGCAGCATCATTTCGGTCGCGGAATCGTGACGACGCCGTCGAACTTTGGAACGCGGGGCAGCCCGCCGACCCACCCCGAACTGCTCGATTGGCTGACAGCATCGTTCATCGAGCACGGCTGGTCGATCAAGTGGCTGCACCGGACGATCATGAGCTCGCAAACCTATCAGCTCACCTCAACCGGTAACGCCCACAACGAAGGGGCCGATCAATCGAATCGCTGGTATTGGCATTTCGAGCGGCAGCGCCTCGACGCCGAAGCCATTCGCGATGCGATGCTCGACGTGTCCCGAACACTCGACTTGACCCGGCCCGGCCCGCATCCCTTTCCCGACATCGCGGATTGGACCTGGACGCAACACTTCCCTTTCAAGGCGGCCTACCCTTCCAACCATCGCAGCGTTTACCTGATGACTCAACGCCTCCACCGGCATCCGTTCCTGGGCCTGTTCGACGGCCCTGACACCAATACGACGACAGATGTGCGCTCGTCCTCAACCGTCCCGTTGCAAGCGCTCTTTTTGATGAACAGCAATTTCATGCGCGACACGGCCGCAGCCCTCGCAGGCCGGGCGTGTCGCGACGCGCCCGATCCCCGCGATCGAATCCGCCGCATGGAAGAGCTGGCGTACGGCCGATCGCCGACGTCGGATGAAACTGCGAAAGCAGAAGAGTATCTTGCACAGTACCGACATCTTGCCCTGACCACCGGCCTGAACCCCGCCCGAGCTGACACCGAAGCGTGGCAGAGCTATGCCCGCGTGATCCTCACCGCCAACGAGTTCTTTTACGTCGACTGAATTGTCTTCGCATTCAAAAGTGTAGGGCAGGCTGTGCCTGCCGAGGAAGTTTGCGTCCACCGTTGATCGGCGGCCGGCACAGCCTGCCCTACGATCTGATTTGTCGCACATTGAAAAATCCGGAGTGACCGACATGCGCGAACCGGCGACATCGCCGCGGCGTGACTTTTTGAAGTCGGCTGGGCTCGGCCTGGCTGTTGGCGGTGCGGGACTCTATCGAGCCCTCGCGCAAGCCGCCGAAGCCAAAGGAGGCCATCCGCTGGCGCCCCGTCGCTCGAACCATCCGGCGCGCGCGAAACATCTGATCTTCGTGTTCCTCACCGGTGGGTTCTCGCACGTCGACACGTTCGATCCCAAACCGCGGTTGGCAACCGACGCCGGCAAGAGCGTGTCGGCCGTTCATTTGCGCGGCACCGATGTGCTGCCGCTCTTGCCGTCCCCCTTTCGCTTTTCGCATCACGGAGAATCGGGACTGCCGATCAGCGAACTGTTTCCGCACTTGGGAACGGTGGCCGACGAGCTGTGCGTCGTGCGGAGCCTGCACACCGACATCATCGAGCACTTTCAGTCGGTGCTGGCGATGCACACCGGTTCGGCAACGGTCCCGCTGCCGAGCATCGG
>DASZIA010000377.1:0-3345 GCA_035949535.1 Planctomycetaceae bacterium
GAGGACCACCATGAAAAACTTTGCCACGTTCGTCAAGCAGTTTTTGGTTTCCGAAGACGGCCCCACCGCGGTTGAATATGCCGTGATGTTGGCTCTGATTATTGTGGTCTGCTTGACCGCCATTCAGGCGGTCGGCACCAACGCGAATAACAAGTTCAACCAGGTTCAGAACGCGCTCACCTAGAGCGACGTCTCCGACCGGTTCCGGCAGGGGCGACGCTTTGGCCGAGCCGCCTGTTTGACGCTCACGCGTCAGCAGGGCTCAGCCTGAGCGCTCGCCCCAGCTTGCTATATGGCCGGGCGGCGGCGTTCAGCGAATGCCGCGATTTGCCGGGGCCGATCTCGAGTTGGCTAAAACCAGCTGATCCGCGTCAGGCGGTTTCGCCCAAGAGGCCCCGGGCGAGCTTGTCGAGAGCGTCGCTTTCGATCTGGCGGACGCGCTCCCGCGTCAGGCCGAGGGTCTCGCCGATCTCTTTGAGCGTTTTCGGCTCGGAGTCGTCGAGGCCGAAGCGCATCCGCAGGATGATCGCCTCGCGGGACTCCATCTTTTCGAGCATCCCGAAGACGTGGGTGAGGTTGTCGCTGTCGACCAGCTCGTCTTCCGGAGCCTTCGTCCGCTCATCGGCGATCATCTCGCCCAGCGACCAGCCCGATTCTGACTGGTCGGTTTGCGGAGCCGAATTGTAGAGCTGGATGGCCTTTTTGACGATCCGCAATTTTTTCTTCGGCAGACCGAGTTCCAGGGCGACTTCCTCCATGGTCGGAGTCCGCCCCAGTTGATCCTGCAGTTTGGCGTTCGCCCGCCGCCACTTCGACAGGAGCTCGACCATGTAGGCCGGTATGCGAATCGTCTTCGCCGAATTGACCAGCGCCCGCTTGATCGACTGTTTGATCCAATAGCTGGCGTAGGTGCTGAAGCGCGTGTTCATCGCGGGGTCAAAGCCCTCGACGGCCCTGAGCAATCCGAGGTTGCCTTCCTCGATCAAGTCCTGCAGCGGCAGCCCCTTGCCGGTATAGGCCCGGGCGATGTTCACGACCAGCCGCAAGTTCGCGCGGACCATGCGATCCCGTGCTTCTTTATTCCCCTGCTCGATGCTGTAGGAAAGTTCCTTCTCTTCGTTGGCGGTCAACAAGGCTGTCTCGTTGATCTCGCGGAGGTAGGTTTCGAGCGGCGACTGGACGGCGATGACGGTCCGGCGGCGGGTGACTTTTTGCATGGGGTTCCTGTGGTGGTTGTCGAGCGGCTGCAGGTTGCGGGATTGCGTGGTTTGCTTGACTCGGTTCGTCGCTGCCTCGCTGCGCACTCAAGATGAGCAGGAAGCCACAAACCCCAAAACGGGCGGGCACCCAAACAGGAAACAGGTCAAGGCGTCGACGGGATCCGACCGCCGGGGACGCGCCCCGGTCTCGGTCGGGATCCGGTCGGCGGGACTTGGTGAGTCGAAGAAGAGGCCCATTGCCCGAAGTGATTTATCGGAGCCGGGAGGCGCAATCCTCTACCAGAAGAGCATCGGGCGCTACAGATTCCAGCTTCAAAGGGGGCAAACTGCGCAATAATAACGGCCCTCCGGATGAGGCCGGAGGGCCGCAAAGTTTCGCACAATGTTGTCGCTTGCTCCGATCGCGCCAGCTTCGCGCGATCGTTCGGAAGCTGTTGGTTAGGGCGCTGGGGAATCTCCCGAGTCGGCCTCGAATTCCGAATTTCCCGCACCCATCGTAAACAGCGGACCGGCCGCACCGCTGCCGGTTCCACCCTTGAGTTCTTCGCGGGGAATGGCCGTGCCTCTCGCCGTCTCGTCTTCGCCAGCAGGGACCTCACCCTCGGCACCGGGCACACGCCGGCTGAGACCGATCTTGCGCTCCGCACTGTCGACGCGCAACACGCGGACTTCGATCTCTTGTCCGACTTTGACGATCTCTTCCGGATTGTCGACCTTGTGGTCGGCCAGCTCGGAGATGTGCAACAGCCCCTCCAGCTCCGGCTCGAGCTCGACGAAGACGCCGAAGTTCGTGATCTTCGTGACTTTGCCTTGAACGACCGTGCCGGGTTGGAATTTCTCGGGAATCGTCGTCTCCCACGGATCGCCGGCGAGTTGCTTGAGGCCCAGCGCGATCCGCTTGCGGTCCTCGTCGACCGAAATCACCTGGCACTCGATGACGTCGCCCCGCTTGAGCATCTCGTTGGCGTGTGAGATTTTCCGCGTCCACGACATATCGCTGACATGCAGCAACCCGTCGACGCCCTCCTCCAACTCGATGAACGCACCGTAGTTCGTGAGGTTGCGGACGGTTCCCTGAACCTTGCTCCCCGGCGGGTATTTTTCGGCAACCTTCTCCCACGGATTCGGCTGCGTCTGCTTCATGCCCAGCGAGATTTCCTGCTTGTCCTGGTTGATGCCCAGCACCACCACCTCGACCTCGTCGCCGATGTTGACGAGTTCGCTCGGATGATTGATCCGCTTGGTCCAGGACATTTCGCTGATGTGCACGAGACCTTCGATCCCGTCCTCGAGCTTCACAAAGGCTCCGTACGACATCACGTTGACGACTTCGCCCTTGACCTTCGTGCCGACGGGGTACTTCTCGTTGACGAGTTCCCACGGACTGGGGAACTTTTGCTTGAGGCCCAGTGCGATCTTCTCGCGATCGCGATCGACGTTGAGGATCATCACCTCGATCTCGTCGTCGATTTTGACCAGTTCGGACGGATGGCTGATGCGGCCCCAGCTCATGTCCGTAATGTGCAACAGTCCGTCGATGCCGCCCAAGTCGACGAACGCGCCGAAGTCAGCGATATTCTTGACCGTTCCTTTGCGAAGCTGCTGCGGCGCGATTTCCGACAACAGGGCCTGCTTCATCTTCTCGCGCTTGTCTTCGATCAACTTGCGCCGCGAGACGACGATATTCCGCCGCTGCTCGTCGATTTTCAAAATCACGCACTCGATCTCGCGATCGATGTACATGCCGATGTCGGGCGGACGGCGGATGTCGACCTGGCTGGCCGGCAAGAACACGTTGACGCCGATATTCACCAACAGGCCGCCCTTGATCTTGCGAACGACCTTCCCTTTGACGACGTCCCCTTCCTTGTGGCTCTTGATGACCTTTTCCCACTCGCGCATCCGGTCGGCTTTGCGCTTCGAGAGCAGGATCAGTCCAAAGTCGTCCTCCACCTCTTCCAGCAGAACGTCGACCTTTTCGCCGGGCTTCGGCGGCTCATCGGCGTCGGCCCATTCCTCGAGCGGCACAATGCCTTCGCTCTTGTAGCCGATGTCGACCAGCACATCTTCGCCGTCGATGCGAATGATGGTGCCGGAGACAGTTTTATTCACATCGAACGAGCTG
>DASZIA010000378.1:0-16773 GCA_035949535.1 Planctomycetaceae bacterium
GGTCGAATACGGCTTCCTCGGACTGACACTCAAGACCATGCTGCCGGACCAGCTGCGCCGTCGTTACGGGGTCAACTTCAAGCAAGCCTCCACGGTTGAGGTAAAAACCATCATTCCCAACTCACCGGCCGCGATCGCCCAAGTTCGGCAGGAGGATATGATCCTCGATATCGAGGGGCATCCGCTGTTGGACCAGTTCGACCTGATGCGATACGTGGCGCTCTTCGGGCCCGAGGCGACCGTGCGTTTACGTGTCTGGAGGCCGAGCGAATCGGGCGAGTTGACTCTCGCGGCCAAACTCGGAAAATGGCCCGTCATGGAGGAGGACGCGATCATCGCGACGTCGCGGCGTTATCCTCCGTGGCGCGGGTTGATCGTCGATTACCCGACGGGGCGCTACAAGTACATTGGGTGGCCGTTTCAATTCCGCGATGCCGTCGTGGTCGCTTCGGTCGGGGCTCGCAGCCCCGCCCAGGCCGCCGGTCTCGCTGAGGGAGACTTTATTGCCAGCGTGAACTCCGTTCCGGTTCGCACTCCGGGGGAGTTTCAGGATGCTGTCCGCGCGGCTGCCGGGCCGGTCACCCTCGAACTGGTCGACCATCGCAAGGTGACTGTGCAGAACTGACCGGCGGAAGCGGCCGGTTTTGGCGTCTTGTTTCGGGCGGTTGCCCGACTTTCGCGCCGGTCGGCGGTGCAGAGCCGAACTCTTGCGGAGTGAGAGGCGTCAGAACACGGAGGCGTGCCCGCCGAGCGGGCGAGACGTCGAGAGCGGCACAAAGGAAGGCTGATGAAGACCGACGAGCTGCGTGAAAGTTATTTGAGTTTCTTCGCCTCGAAGGGATGCGTCCGCAAGCCCAGCGACGTGCTCGTCCCGCGAGACGATCCGACTGTGCTTTTCACGCCGGCCGGCATGAACCAGTTCAAGGCCCAGTTCTTGGGCATCGGCAAGCTCGAGTTCACGCGCGCCACTACGTGCCAGAAGTGCCTCCGCACGGGCGACATTCAGAACGTCGGCGTGACCGCCTATCACCACACGTTCTTCGAGATGTTGGGGAATTTTTCGTTTGGCGATTACTTCAAGCGAGAAGCCATCCATTGGGCCTGGGAGTACCTGACGGACAAAAAGTGGCTCGGCCTCGATTCCGAGCGTCTGTCGGTCACGGTCTACCTCGACGACGACGAGGCGTTCGACATCTGGACCAAAGAGATCGGCCTGCCCCATTCGCGCGTCCGCCGCGAGGACGAGCATGAGAATTTCTGGCCCGCCGGCGCTCCGTCCCAGGGCCCCGACGGTGTCTGCGGTCCGTGCAGCGAGATCTACTACCAGACTCCGGGTAGCTCCAAATCAGTCGAAATCTGGAACCTGGTCTTCACGCAGTTCAACCGCGTCGGTCCGCCGCCGAATAACCTGCGGCCGTTGCCCAAGAAGAATATCGATACGGGGATGGGGCTGGAGCGCACAGCCTCGGTGCTGCAGGGCGTCCCGAGTAATTTCGAGATCGACATCTTGCGGCCGCTTTGCCTGGCCGCGGCCGATGCCGTTGGCGTCAAGTACGAATTTGAAGGTCCGCAGGGACGTCCGCTGCGCCGCGTCGCAGATCACGTGCGGGCCGTGACGTTCTGTATCCACGAAGGGGTCTCGCCCGGAAGCGAGAAAGAAAGCTACGTCGTGCGTCAGTTGTTGCGGCGAGCGCTGCTCGAAGGCTATCTGCTCGGGAAGCACGAGCCCTTCCTGCACACGCTTGTGCCAACCGTCGTCGAAATGATGAAGGTTCCCTACCCCGATCTGGCCCAGACCGCCAAGTCAGTCGGCAACGTGATCGAGGAAGAAGAGAGCCAATTCCTCGGCGTCGTCGAGAAGGGACTATCCAAATTCGATCGCTGCGTGGAAAAAGCCCGCGCGAGCGGCTCCGGAAAAATCTCCGGCGACGACGCCTTCGACCTGCATCAGACCGACGGCTTTCTGATCGAGCTGACCGAGGCGATGGCCGCTAAGAAAAACCTCGCCGTCGATCTCGAACGGTTCAAGTCCTTGATGAATCAGCACAAGATCGGCAGCGGCAGCGGTGCCTTTCTTGATTCGGTGATGGCCGAAGGCCCGCTCGATGCTGTCCGGAAATCAGTTGGCTCAACTCAGTTTGTGGGCTACGACGCGCTCGAGGCCGACGGCGAAGTCGTGGGCATCATCGCCGAAAAGCAACTTGTCGATCAGCTTGAAGAAGTTGGTCGCGCAGCTCCCGTCGCCGTCATCTTGGACAGCACGCCGTTTTATGGCGAAGCGGGCGGCCAGGTCGGGGATACCGGATCGCTGACGTGTGACGGCTCGGAATTCGAAGTGATCGACACGCAGCGCGACGGCGGACTGATCTTGCATGTCGGCCATCTGAGACGCGGCCGTCTGCAGGTCGGTCAAAAGCTCCACGCGCGGGTCGACGTCGAACGAAGGGCCGCCATCCGGCGGGCGCACTCGGCCACTCACCTGCTCCATTTTGCTCTGCGGAAAAACCTGGGCGAAACGGCGACCCAACGCGGTTCGAAGGTCGAGCAGGACCAGTTTCGGTTCGACTTCGCACACAAGCGGGCCCTCGCTCCGGACGAGATCCTGAAGATTGAAGATGAGATCAACGCTCAGATTGCAGAGGGTGCGCCCGTGCAAACGCAGCTCATGAAGCTCGACGAGGCCAAAAAAGCCGGGGCGATGGCCCTCTTCGGCGAAAAATACCCAGACCCGGTCCGCGTGGTGAGCATGGGGCAATTCAGCGTCGAGCTGTGCGGCGGCACGCACCTCGCGAACACGGGCCAGGTCGGCTTCTTGAAAATCGTCTCCGAAGAGCCGGTCGCCAAAGGGGTCCGCCGCGTCGTCGCCATGACCGGACCGCGCGCTCTGCAGCGCGTCCGCGACACCGAAAACCTTCTCAAGGAGCTTGTTTTGCTCCTCAAGACGCCTCAGCCCGAGGACCTTCCCCGGCGAGTGGCCGTCCTTCAAGACGAACTGCGCGAAGCCAAGAAACAACTCGAGGCTCAGACCAGCCAGTCGGTCGCCGGGATCGCTGAGGAACTTTTTGAACAGGCCGAGGAAGTCGGCGGCGTGAAGATCATCGCCCGAGATACCGAAGTGACTAATCGCGAAACTCTCCGCGAATTCATCGACCGTTTACGCGGCAAGGGCCGCTCGGTCGCCATCCTTTTGGGCTCGAAATCCGACGGCAAGGTCGCGCTCACGGCCGCCGTGAGCAAGGACCTCATCTCGCGCGGAGTCTCGGCATCAGATGCAGTTCGTGCGGCCGCAAAGGTGGTTGGCGGCGGAGGGGGCGGCCGCCCTGATCTGGCCGAGGCCGGCGGCAAGCATCCGGAAAAACTGGCCGACGCAATCGCCGAAGGGGCGGCGTATTACCGCTCAAAGCTTGCTGGCTGATGCGCGAACGAGTGCTTCGCGCTCACGTCAGACCGCGTCGCCGCAATTCAGCGACGACCGTCTGCACGATCGCGTTGACCTGACGCGGATCAAATCCATTGGTTGCGCTTCCCGCTGGGCAGCCGCCCACCGGCTCGTTGGTGAAGCCGTGCTCCGCCAACAGGCATTGCAGCGTCTTGCTCAACGTCGAGAGATCGGTCTTTTGCTCGGGCGAGAGCGGCTGTCGGCCGACGCCCATCCGAAAGCCGCGCAGTTCGACCGCCGCGCGAAATCCTTCGGGGAACTCGGCCGAATAGATCATCGTGTCAAACAGAGTGATCAGGTCGTACTGAATCTTGCGAGCGGCATCGAGCTGCCCCGCGAGCGTCAGATCGTAGAGCCGGCGGGTCAGTTCGGGAACGACTCCAGAGCTCGCGTTCGTGCCGCCGTCGCAGCCGATCAAGAGCATCGGCATCAACGCCGCATCCCATCCTGTCAGGAAGGCGAAGTCGGGACGGTTCGGCCGCACCGATTTGATCATGCGAATCATGTGCGGGATATCGCCGGACGAATCCTTGATGGCGACGATTCGTTCGCACTCTTCCGAAAGCCGCTGCACGGTGTCGACGTCGATGGGGCTCGCGAACATCGGGATGTTGTAGAGCGTCACGTCGACCGGCGTGTTGCGGCCGATTTCTTTGAAGTACGCGTAAACGGCGGCCGGGCTCAGCTTGTAATAAAACGGCGCCACGATCGCGACGGCACGCACGCCCAAGCGCGCGTAGTGCTCGCAGGCTCGCAACGTTTCCTGGACGTTGGCTTCGGCCGCTCCGGCGAGAATCGGCACTCGGCCCCGCGTTTGATCGACGATAATCTCGGTGATTCGCCGACGCTCGTCGACGCGAAACCGCGTGAATTCGCCGGTCGAGCCGTTGGGATAGAGGCCGTGAACGCCGCGCTCGATGAGCCAATCGATGTAGCGCCGCAGTTCCGATTCCTGGATTTCGCCGGCGTCATCGAGGGGGACGAGATTCGGGGTAAAAATCCCCCGCAGCCGTTCCGATTGTGCCATCGCGGACAGTCTTTCGCGTCGTTCAGAGCATTGAGGGTGGGCCTCGTAGTATACAACCCAAACGGCCCGCCCTGCCCCGTCGGGCAAGCGAGTCGCTGCTGCCTTCCGGTGTAGATGAGCGGTTCGTGAGCGTGCTGCCGTGTGCAGGAGCGCCAGACGGGCCGAGCGTTCGGCAGATTGAGCAAAACCCGAACAACTCTGGAGCCCGGACGGATCACGAATCAGCGCTTTTGCGCACCGGCCGCGGCGGGCTTGCGCGCCTCCGCGGATCGGGCCGAACCTTCCGGCGCGGCCCCGTCTGTGGCTTTTTTTGTCGGCGTTTCTTGTGCCGGCACGTCGCCCTGCACGATGGGTTGGCCGCCGAATTGAATGATGAGGATCAGCACGAGAGCTGCCACCGGAAGCAGGACGACCGGCGAGTATCCATAGGCGACGGGGGCATAGCCAAAAAGCGCGACAACGCCAGCGACCGTCAGCGCGTAGGGCAGTTGCGTGAAGACGTGGTCGAGGTGACTGCACGATGAAGAGGCCGCCGAGAAAATCGTGGTGTCGCAAATCGGCGAACAGTGCCTGCCAAAAACGGTCCCGCCGATCACGGCCCCCATCGTCGCCAGGAAGAGCGGATGCATGGGGTCTGACTCGTTCAAGTCGGAAAGCAGCGCATGCGTCACCGACAAAAAAGTCGGCAGGGCCACCGCGAGCGCAGCCCATGAGCTGCCCAACGTCGCGGTTGTCAAACCGACGGTCAAAAATGCGGCCAGCGGCACCCATTCGACCGTCACGCGCGGCTGCCCGAGTTCCGCCAGAAATCCGGCCGTGTTGAGGTGGTCTGGATCGCACACCCGCTGAAACGACCAAGAGAGCACGAGAATCAGCGCGGCGGGCACCATTCGCTGAAGTCCCGAAACCCAGGCACTCAACCCCTGCTGCAGGCTCATTGATCGGGACCAAACCGCCAGCGCGACCGCCGCAATGGACGCCAGGAACGCACTAAAGAGCATCACGCGGTGCGGATGGCAGTGTTCGAGACAATCGAGCAGGCCCGGTTCGCCCCCGGCCGCAGGCCCCGCTTGGGCCAGCAGTTCGGCGCGGCCAGTCCACCACAGTCCGGTGCCGCCCAAGCCGAACAAGACGACGAGAGGAATCGCCGCGTTACGAACGAGCTTTGTCCCACCCGGAGTGTCGGGCTCGACAGGCGGGAGCACGGCCGGATCGGACAGATCGGGACGACTCAAGTGACCCTGCGACGCGGCCCGCCATTCGGCATAAAGCATCGGTCCAAAATCGCGGCCCAAAAAAATGGCGAGGGCTGCAAAGGTCAGCATCAAGATCGGGTAGAAGCAATACGGCAAACTGGCCAGGAGAGTAGCCGTTGGGCTGCCGGCAATTCCCAAATCTTCGAACGTCGCGCGGAGCGTGCCGCGCTCGGCGGCGATCCAGGTCGAGATGATCGCCAAAGCCACGACCGGGGCCGCCGTCGTATTCACCAAGAACGCCAGCTTTTCCCGGGAAATTCTCAGGCGATCCGACAGAGGACGCAGGGTCTTGCCGACGATCAGCGTGTGGGCATAGTCGTCCAGGAAAGTGAACATCCCGAACAATAGGACGGCCAACTGGCCCCGCTCGCGAGTGTTGGCACGCTTGGCCAGGCGGTCGGTCAAACCCGAGAGCCCGCCGCCGGCCGCCAGCACCGCGAAGAGCGAGCCGAAAAAGAGCATCACGGCGAGAATCGAGAGGTGCGATCCGCCGAGAGTCCCCGGCTGCTCTCCCTCGAACGTCACGAACGAGTCGATCGTTTCGACGAAGGCGTGAAACAAGTTGCCTCCGTCAAGGATGGCCAACCCGCACCAGATGGCCAAGAACATCGCCAGCACGAAGTTCCGCGGCCAGAGACAGAGCACGAAGGCCACGGCCGCCGGAGCTAGGGCCAGCCACCGAAACGTGCGCGGCACCTGCAGAGTGACCGACTTGCGGTCGCCCCCATCGACGACGATTTCGGGGCCCGAGATATAGACCTTTCTCCCGGCGTGCTGATCGGTCGTCAGGTCAAGCACGCCGTTGTGAAAGGGGCCGAGCTTGGCGTCGTCGCTTTGCGGAATCGCGACGCGAATTCCGGTAATCAGCGGCTGCTCGTTGTAGGAGGGGTCCGGATTCCCAGCTGCATCGTGCGCGCGGATGACGATCCGCCGCACGGGAACGTCGGTGAGGACAATGGCTGGAACTTCGATGCTGAACCGCTGGTGTTCGACGAGCGTTTCCTCGCGCGCAGCACCGTCAGCGCCGACCGCGACACTTGAAGCGGCCAACACCGCCGAAATCGAGAGCGCGATCGCAGTCGAGTTGCCCATCGGATCATCCGCCGGAAGGCGGGGCCGCTTCCGCCGCCGAGTCCGAATCGGGCCAATAGACGCGGACGGTTGTGCCGACGCCCGAACAAGAGTCTACGTCGATCCATCCGCCGTGATTGGCGACGATTCGCCAGCACTTGCAGAGCCCAAACCCCAGTCCGCGTCCGGCGTCGCGCCCGGAATAAAACGGATCAAAGAGGTGGGCCCGGTCTGCTTCACTCAAACCGCGGCCATTGTCCGAGACGATCGTCACAGCGCAGGGACGGCCGTCGATCGTGGTCGCGGCCACGCTGATCTGGATATCTCCGGACGGCGGCGCGACCGCATCGAGGCTATTGCGCACAAGTTCGCTCAGTACGACTTTGAACTGCGTTGGGTCGACGGTCGCAAACACGGTCGATTCAGCGTGGAAAGTCAACGACGAGGATCGTTCCCGGGCCGCATCCTCGAAGCGCTCGACAATTGCCCGGACCGCATCGTTGAGGATCAGCTTCTCGCGGACCGGAGCCGGCGGACGCGCGAAGACCATGAGGTCCCCGATCATGTCGCGGATCCGAAACGCTTGCGCGGCAATCGTCGCCAGGCTCTGGCGGCGGCCGGGATCCTGCTCATGCTTGAGCAGAGTCTGCACGCGGCCGACGATCGTGGCCAGCGGATTGTTGATCTCGTGGCCCGCGCCCGCCGCGAACTCAGCCAGTGCCGCAAGCTTGGCGGCTTCGAGGTTGTGCGACTCCAGACGGCAGGCAGTCCCCTGCAATGCGCTTGGCTTTGCGCACTCTGAGGGGACAGCACGCCCCGGATCCGCTACGAATGCGGCCACGGCCGCCGCTCTTTCCACGACGGGCCTCCTTGCGCGACCGTGGACTCAAACCGATAACGTCTAGCGGGCGGCCTGCGCCGGCTCCATGTCGAGCAGGTGGCACATCCGTTCGACGAGCTTCTCGACCTCGAACGGCTTCTGCAGGAAGTCGTTGGCTCCCGACGCCCGCAGTTCGGTGATCTTGTCCGGCTCGACCATGCCGCTGATGCAGATGATTTTGACGTCGTCCAGGGCCGAGTCGCTGCGGACCCGCTGACAGACTTCTTTGCCATTGATATCAGGCAGCATCACGTCGAGGACGATCACGTCGGGATGGTATTCTTTCACCATCATGCCGGCGTCGAAGCCGTTGTTGGCAACGCGGACCTCGAAGCGGCCGTCTGATTCGAGCACGTCGCGAATCAATTCCACCAGTTCCTCGTCGTCGTCGACGATCAGGGCCTTGCGCTTGCCGCTCTCGAGCGCGTCGGTGGGGATGCTGTTTTCCTTCATGAACTTATAGAGGACATCGCGGGGGATTCGGCGAAAACGCGAGCCGGGGACGCGAAAGCCTTTCAGCTGTCCCGAGTCAAAGCAACGAATGATCGTCTGCTGGCTGACCTTGCAGATCTTCGCTGCCTCGCCCGTGGTAAAGACCGTTTTCATAACGCTCGTCCCATTCCTTCGATTCTGAGCAGTGTGTTGTGAGCGGAGGTCCATTTCGGGCCCCGGAAATCCCTCCACAAGAGGGGCTCCTCCCTGGTGGCGCAAGCTCATCCGCGCCGCGCCACTCCTTTGATCGCTCCACATCCTTCGGAAAATCGGCCCTCACGAGGAGTTGAAAAGGGAAAGCTGATTCCTCCAGTGACACTTGAACCGACCAGGGGGGCCGGCTGCCGGCGCCTGCGAAATGAGCCGGGCGCAAGCAATTCCGTTCACACGCTTGCTTAATTGATATTCTTTAGCGCGTCAAGACAACTTGCCAGCCTTATCAGAGACCCCTTTGATGGCCAATCTGTGAATTCGTTGCGGTAAGTTGGGCTCACAACCCATCTTGGGTTATTGCCCAGTGTATCAAGGTTCGAGCATGCGTGGGGGACGGATTCACTCGCCAGTTCGAGAAATCAGCCGGTTGGGCTCCCGAAGGTAGAGGGCCAGGACTGCGAGGTCGGCCGGCGTGATGCCGCTGATCCTGCCTGCTTGCCCTAGGTTTCCGGGCCGCACTCGACTGAACTTCTCGCGAGCCTCTGCCCGTAGCTGTGGAACGGCGACGTAATCGAACGTTGGGGGAATCCCCAATGCTTGGACCTTCGACTGACGTTCAATGTCGAGGCTCTGGCGGCGGATGTACCCCCAGTACTTGGTTTCGACGATGACCTGATTGATGGCCCGCGGCGAGAGTCCGAGGTTCCCGGCTTCCGGTGCCAGGGCGACTAGATCGCCCCAGGTCGTCTCCGGACGCCTCAGATGTTCCCCCAACAGGAGCCGCTGCCGCCGGGTCGTTTGGAGAAATTGCAGGCCTGCGACAACCTCCTCTTCGTATTTTTTGAATTCGCAGGCCCGCCGAGAGTCTACCAGGCCGAGCCGAATGCCTAGCGGGGTCAGGCGGCGGTCAGCGTTATCGTGGCGCAACAGCAGCCGATACTCGGCCCGCGATGTAAACATGCGGTACGGCTCGTCCACTCCCTTAGTCACCAGGTCGTCGACCAGCACGCCGAGATAGGCCTGGCTGCGATTCAGAACGAAGGGCGGGCGGCCGGCAACATGGAGGGCCGCGTTGACGCCGGCAATCAGACCCTGCCCCGCCGCCTCCTCATAACCCGTGGTGCCATTGATCTGGCCGGCGAAGAACAGCCCGGCCACCGACTTGGTTTCCAGCGAGGGAGTCAGTTGGGCGGGCGGTGCGTAGTCGTATTCCACCGCGTAGCCGTAGCGGATGATTTCGGCCCGCTCGAGACCCGCGATGGAGTGAATCAGTTCGTCCTGCACGTCGCGGGGCAGGCTCGTTGAAATGCCATTGCAATAGACCTCCCTCGTGTTGCGTCCTTCGGGTTCCAGGAAGATCTGGTGCGACTCTTTGTCGGCGAAGCGGACCACCTTGTCCTCGATCGAGGGGCAGTACCGCGGCCCGGTTGAGTGGATCTGCCCGCTATACATCGGGGCCCTGTGCAGGTTGGCCCGGATCAGCGCGTGAACGTGAGGATTGGTCTGCGTCAGGTAACAGGGGATTTGCGGCTGAGTGATCCGTTCAGTCAGGAATGAAAAGGGCTGCGGGTCGTCGTCGCCGGGCTGAACCTGCAGGGCCGCGAAATCAATCGTCCGGCCGTTGAGTCGGCAGGGCGTCCCCGTCTTGAATCGCCGCAGCTCGAATCCGAGTCCGATGAGACTTTGCGAAAGGGCATTGGTGGTCCCCTCGCCCGCCCGCCCGCCGGCGGTCTTGGCTTCCCCCGTGTGCATGAGCGCTTGCAGGAACGTGCCGGTCGTGATGACGACGGCTTTAGCGCGGTAAACGGCGTCGCCACGAACGCGGACGCCGATCACTCGTCCTGCGTCAGTTTCGATCGCCTCGACCGTTTCCTGCCGCACGCCGAGGTTGACCTGCTCCTCGACGCGAAGCTTCATGGCAAATTGATATGCTTTCTTGTCGGCTTGAGCGCGCGGACTGTGCATGGCCGGCCCTTTGGTCCGGTTGAGCATGCGGAACTGGATGCCCGTCTCGTCGATCACGCGCCCCATTTCTCCGCCGAGCGCATCGATCTCCCGGACGATCTGACCCTTGGCCACGCCGCCGATGGCCGGGTTGCAGCTCATCTGGCCGATCGTGTCGAGGTTCATCGTCAAGAGGGCGGTCTTCGCCCCCATCCGCGCGGCGGCCAGCGCGGCCTCGCAACCGGCGTGCCCGGCCCCGACCACGACCACATCGAAATCGTATTGCGACGCAACCACCCGCCAGTTCCTGAATTAGGCGAACCTCAAAGCGCGACCTTGTGACCGTTCGAAGTGCCTATCTTAGCGGGAAGCGCCCATCCCTTGCATCCGCGAGCCAAAACGCAATACTGCACGGCAGCGAACCGATCACGATTTCGACGACTTTTTTGACACGGGAAATTCGACATGACGACCACTCGAAGCGGAGCAGTCAAACTTAAGGGCAACCCGGTCACCCTGGCCGGCGACGAGCTCAAGCCCGGACAGTCCGCGCCCGATTTCAAACTGCAAGACACCGCGATGCAGGAAGTGACTCTCGCGACCAGCGGCGGAAAAACGCGGATCATCGCCACTATCCCCTCGCTCGATACGCCCGTCTGCGCGATGGAGACCAAGAAATTCAACGAGCAGGCCGGCCAGCTCCCCAACGTCGAGGTGCTGGTGGTCAGCATGGATTTGCCATTTGGCCAGAAGCGATGGTGCGGCGCCGAAAACGTCGCGAGCGTGAAGACATTAAGCGCCCATCGCGGCACTCAGTTCGGCGAAGCTTACGGCGTGTTGATTCAGGGAGGTCCGCTCGACCGCTGCCTGGCGCGGGCCATCTTCGTCGTCGACGGCCAAGGCAAGCTGAAGCACGTCGAGTACGTGAAAGACATCAGCGAGCATCCGAACTACGACGCCGCGCTGGCTGCTGCGAAGTAAGCGGAGCCTTTGTCCGCCTCTCCAGTGACCCCGCAAAAAAAAGGCTCGTCGCAAATGCGAACGAGCCTTTTTCATTCACCCGAGCTGTCTCGCGGTTTGAGGCGTTCGAGTCTACTTCCCTTCCCAAGGCTCCTTCAGTTCCGACTTGTAGTAGTTCGGGAACGGCGGGTGCTTGGGGTGGGTGACCCGGTGCTTGGCCAGCTCACTCGTTACATATTCAATTGCCTTGTCGAGCTGCGGGTCCTTTCCCTCTCGGACGGCCTTCGGATCGAACTCAACCTCGACGTCGGGACCAACGCCGCGGTTTTCGACGTCCCAGCGTCCGTTCGGGAACCAGATGCCCCACCGCGGTGCCGTCACGCTCCCGCCGTCGATCAGGGACGGATAGCCGCCGATGCCGACCAAGCCGCCCCAGGTCCGCTTGCCGATCAAGGGGCCCAGTCCGGCCTGCCGGAATGTGTAGGGCAGATAGTCGCCGCCCGAGCCCGCCATTTCGTTGATCAGCATGACCTTCGGACCGGGAATCGCCGACGTGGGGAATTGCTGGTCGGCCCCCTCCCGCGTCGTCGCGTAGTTGCGAATCGGGTTTCGGAGATAGTCGACGATGTGGTCGGCCAGCAGGCCGCCGCCGTTAAACCGCTCGTCGACAATGACGGCATCGCGCCCGGCCTGGGCGAAGAAATAGCGGTTGAAGCGAATGTAGCCTTGCGCACTGGTATCGGGCACATAGACGTACGCCACCTTGCCGCCGGTTGCCTTGTCGACGGCCCGGCGATTTGCATCGACCCAAGCCAGATTGCGGAGCATCCGCTCGCTTTCGATCGGAACCACGGTCACCTCGCGGCTTGCTTTGCCGTCCGCATTCGGGCCAACCTTCAGGATCGTCTGCTTGCCGGCCGTGCCCTCGAAGGGGGCGTAAACTTCGTCATCGCCGCGTAGCTCTTTACCGTTCACCTCGAGCAAGTACTCGCCCTCTTTGACTTCCGCTCCCGGTTGGGTAAGCGGCGCTCGCAGGCTGGGGTTCCAGCTTTCGCCCCGATAAATCTTGGCGAATCGTTGCCGACCGTTTTCGACGCGAAAGTCGGCGCCGAGCAGGCCGTTCTTGCGAGGCTCCCGCTCCGGCACGTCCCCGCCCGCCAGGTAGACATGCTGCAGACTCAAGCCGGAAAGCAGCTCGTCCAGCAGGTAGCTCAGATCGTAGCGGCTGCCAAGCCCCTCCAGATAAGCCGCGTGATTTTTCCACGCACCGTTTAGGTCGTAGCCGTGGAAATTCGGATCGTAGAGGAAGTCGCGCTCGATCCGGTGCACCTCGCGGTAGATCTGCCGCCACTCGGCCCGCGGATCGACCAGGACTTCGAGCCCGTCCATCTTGAGCGCTCCGTCCCCAGGCTTGGCCGGCGCGGCGGTGCTGGCGATGAACCAACCGGGTCCGTGGCGGTACAGCATCTTTTCGCCGTCGTGAGACACGGTGAATGCCTGCGCGCCCTCAATAACCTTTTCGGCCTTCCGCTTGGCGAGATCGAATTTGTGGACCGTCATGCCGCCGGGGCCGTCCTCACCGGTTCCCCCGCCACCGACGTGGGATTCCGTGGTTTCGACGACGAACAGCGTCCCCGCCTTGCCGGCGTTCAGACCGCTGTAGTGCTTGACCGGCAACGGCAGGGCCAGCGTTCGCTGGTCGATGTTTTCGAGGTCGATCTTGACCTTGGGCGTTTCCTTGGCGCTGTCTTTCTTCTCCTTGCCGTCTTTGGCTTTGTCGTCCTTTGCTTTTTCGCCTTTCTCTTTGTCGGCGTCCTTTTTGTCTTTCTCGTCGTCGCTCTCGGGGGCCAATGGCGAAGGATCGTCCTTGCTCAGCACGACAACGTAGGCCGCGCGCGTGACGGGCCGGTTGAAGATCGACATCCCCGATCCGACCGAAGGCCCGATGTCAGTGCTCGCCAGGAAATAGAGGTACTTCCCCCCCTTGTCAAAGACAGGATTGTCCGCGTCGCTCATACCGTCAGTGATCTGCTGGACCTTGCCCGTCTTCAGCGAGTAGAGGAAGACGCCACTCAGAAACGACTTGAGCGACCGGGGAAACGCGAACCACTGGCTATCGGGCGACCAGGCGACCGCATTCGTCGGCCCCTCACCGTAGTAGCCGGTGTCAACTTTCTTCGACTTCCCGCTGGCCACCTCGACGAGCCACACATTGGCCCGCTTGTCGCTGCAGGCGATCCATTTGGAATCGGGCGACCAACTTGGGTTGTAAAAGAACGATTCGCCGTCGCCGACCTTCAGCGACTTCACCTTGCCGCGGCCGTCGTGCGCGCGAATGTGCAGGCGGTACTCACCCGACGCGTCCGAAAAATAGGCGATCGATTTGCCGTCGGGCGACCAGGCCGGATCCCGTTCCGCCGCGCCGACCGTGTTTGTCAGGTTGCGAATGTCCCCCTTCTCTGCCGGCACGGTGAGAATTTCGCCGTGCGCCTCGAACACCGCGCGGGCTCCGCTCGGCGAAAGGTCGGCACCCTGAATCGCTTTGGCGACCTTGGAGAACTTGGGCCGAACGCTCGGCAAATCGGCAGCCACATGGATCGGGACGTGCTTCGTCTTCTGCGTTTTCAGATCAAACAGGCAGACCTTGCCAAAGCAGTCGAACACGATCGCATCGCCGCATGCCGACGCTGACTTGATGTCGCCGCTTTCTTTCGGATCGATGACGCGGCGAATGCTCTTGCCGGCGACGTCGCAGGCGTAGAGCGTCATTGCGCCATCGCGATCGGAGAGGAAGTAAATCGTGTCGCCGATCCACATCGGGTTGTAGTCGGTCGAATTGGTGCGTTCGACTTTGGTGATCGAGGAATCGGCCAGGTCGGCAATCCACACCGGGCTGGCGCTGCCGCCGCGATAATTCTTGAGCGGCCGCATCGGCCCGGGAAACTGGGGCTTGTTGGAGAACGGGACATACGCGATTCGTTTGCCGTCGGGCGACAGCGAGCCCGCTTCGGCCATGGGCAACGGCAACTCGGTGGCCGGTCCGCCGGTCGTCGGGACGGTGAAAAGCCGCAGGAATCGTCCGTAGCTGTGGCGCGGCGAGCGGAAAATGATCTGTTTGCCGTCGTGCGTCCAGCCGACCGGGACGTCCGGATCAGGATGATGAGTCAAGCGGCTCGGCACGCCGCCCGCGGCCGGAATTAGATAAACGTCGAGGTTACCCTCGTACTCGCCGGCAAAGGCGATTGATTTCCCGTCCGGCGAGAAGACCGGATAGCTCTCAAGCCCGACGCCAGCGGTCAACCGTCGGGCGTCGCCCCCGTCCCGGCCGACGATCCAGAGATCGCCGGCATAAGTGAACGCGATCTGCGAGGCGCTCACGGCCGGCAATTGCAGCAAGAGAGGCGACTCGCCCTTCGCGTGCGACTTCGTCTCTTCGGCCGGTGCCAGCTGTCTAGTGATTCCGCCACAAACAAGCGCCAGGCCGATGACAGCCGCCAAGGATTGTCTTCGTAAACCCATACTGCGTAAACCCATACTGCGCACCATTTCTCTGCTTCCGGACTCAGGGGTGCAAAAGAGACCGCAGGCGACGTGGCGTGCGGTCGACACGAGACCAACTCTGCAGTAGTTCATCTTCGAGTGGCATTTCTTAGGTGTGATTTTGACCGACGGGGGGGACTGCGCAAACTTTTAGCATACCGGCGGTAAACGGCTGAGGCAACGAGCCGAAAGCCCGGCGGGGGGCGGTGAACCTGGGATGCGATTACGCCCAGAAATGGACCTTGATCGCCACCTCGACCGTGGCCCACAGGTTGTTGAGAGCGTGCATTCCGATCGGAATGAAAAGGGAGCCGGTCCGAATCCGCGCGTAGCCGAGCAACAAGCCCATCAAGAACAGGCCCGACAGATCGATCAGGTCGTACTGAGTGTGCAAAGCAGTCCAGCCGAGAGAAGTCAGTGCCACCGCGCCGATCCTCCCCAACCGCGAGTACCTGAATCCGGCGAGCGCAAAGCCGCGGAAGAGGAACTCCTCAAACAGCGGCGCGCCGACTACGACGGCGAACCACAGCAGAGGCTCAAAGATCACCGAGCGGTACGCATTCTCCATAAATTTCGGGACGATCGGTCGACCCAGAAGCCAAGTCACCGAGTCGGAGCCGGCGCAAAACAGGAGGCAAATCCCCAACCAACGAATCCAGGGCGCCAGCGGCACATTACGCAGGCCGAGGTACTCCTTTGGCGAGATTCCACGCCTGAGCCAGGCGAACAGAACGCAGACCGGCGGGAGGAGGATTCCCGAGAGCGTGCCCGCGATCGCGAGCAGGGTCCCGTCCTCCGTGAGCGAGCTCGGCGCGCTGTGGCCCGCCATGAGCTGCTTGAATAACGCCCTCCCGGATGGTGTCGCCACAAAGTAGACGAACGTCGCAACGACCTGCGCGACAAGCCAGGCGAGCAGAATTAAGAGCGAGAACCCAAGCGTTGCCCAGAATCCCCAAGGCTTACCCGAAGCCATTGGAGCGGGCGCGGGTTCTAAGGTTGGCGATTCGTGTGCGGACATTCAGGCCCTCTCCGCGTGGTCTCGAGACGGCACACCAGTGTCGGCTCATCTCGTTGCGTCTTATCGCCAACTCAGCGACGGTGGCTATTTCACTCGAAGGGCGAGCCGCGAGCAAGGTTTTTGTGCCGCCGCGAGACCGACCGTTCGATACCCGCTTCGATCGGCACGCGACGCTTCAACAAACGTCCCTAGAACAATTGCCCCTGCTCGTCGCGCGGCTTGGGTAGCGCGAGTTGCAGGTGCGCGAGGGCGTTGCCGGTAATCATTCGGCCGCGTGGCGTGCGGAGGAGGAAGCCGATGCGCAGAAGAAATGGCTCGATTTCGTCCTCGAGCGTGTCGGTGGGGATGTTGAGGCTGTGACTCAGAGCCGAGACCCCCGCCGGGCCTCCGCCGAATGAGTGGACGAGCGTGGTGAGATAGCGCCGATCTTGCGCTTCGAGGCCCAGGTCGTCGACCTCTTGCAGTTGGAAGGCCTCGCGGGCCGCTGCTGGCGTGATGCGCCCGTCCAATCGGCTTTGGGCATAGTCGCGGGCCCAGCGAAGCAGATTGTTGGCCTTGCGCGGCGTGCCGCGGCTGCGTTTCGCGATCTCGCCTACAGCCTCTTCGGAGATCTCGGTCCTGAGTTTTCGCGCGCTGCGGCGGACAATTTCGGCGATCTCGTCGACGGAGTAGAAATCGAGGTGCTCGCGATTGACGAACCGGTCGCGCAAGGGGCCGGTCAAGAGACCGCTGCGGGTCGTCGCGCCGATGACGGTGAAACGCTGCAGCTTGATATTCACCGTGCGAGCGTTCAAGCCGTCACCGAGCGTGATATCAACCCGAAAGTCCTCCATGGCGGGGTAGATGTATTCCTCAACGGCCGCGGGCATGCGGTGGATTTCGTCGATGAACAGCACCGAGCCATGGCTGGCGTTGGTGAGATAGGGGAGCAAATCCTTGGGGGCGCTCAACGACGGGCCCGACGTGATTTGCATCTCGGTCCCCAGCTCGCGC
>DASZIA010000379.1:0-1552 GCA_035949535.1 Planctomycetaceae bacterium
GATCACCGTCTTCGACGACTACGACGACATCGTTGATAAAGCCTGCGGCGCATGGAACTTCTTCGAACAAGACCCAAAGCGCATCGCGTCAATCACCACCCGAACTTGGGCAACAGTCAATATTTAGGGCCGTTGGTATTACAAGTCACTCTCCGCTGTTGCCAATGCCATCACCGGTGCCAACTGGAACGGGTTTGCTTTCTTTGGCATCAAACGGGCGCCATCTGGCAACAAGAACGCGTCGGGGCCGCGGCGAACCTGCTCGCGTGCAAATCTCGACGTTAGCGCCGCGCCTGTTTCAGAAGTGAAAGCTACGAGGAGCCCGCGAAATGCGTAAGCCGGTGGCACCCCAGAGCAAGGTGCTTCGCTGCGCCATCTACACCCGGAAATCCTCCGAGGAGGGACTGGAACAGGATTTCAATTCCCTGCATGCACAACGCGAGTCCTGTGACGCCTATATAAAGAGTCAGCGGCACGAGGGCTGGACTCCCCTTCCCGCGCTTTATGACGACGGCGGATATTCCGGGGGATCGACGGAACGGCCGGCTCTCAAGCGGCTGCTGGCCGATATCCAATCCCATTTGATCGACGTGGTCGTGGTCTACAAGGTGGACCGGCTCACCCGGTCATTGGCGGATTTCGCGAAAATCGTCGAGATCTTCGACGCGGCAGGTGTCTCGTTCGTCTCGGTCACCCAGCAATTCAACACCACGACGTCAATGGGGCGCCTGACCCTCAATGTCCTTTTGTCCTTTGCGCAGTTCGAGCGGGAAGTCACGGGTGAGCGGATCCGCGACAAGATTGCCGCTTCCAAGCAGAAGGGAATGTGGATGGGAGGTTGGGTACCCATCGGCTATGACCGAAAGGACCGCACCCTCACCATCAATGAAACCGAGGCCGTGACCGTCCGAACGATCTTTGACCTGTTTCTGAAACTCAAAAACGTCCAGCGGGTCCAGACCGAACTCGTGGGCCTCAACCTCACGACCAAGCCATATGCGACGCCGCGCGGCCGAGCGGTGGGCGGTTTGTCCTTTGCGCGCGGTCACCTCTACAAGATCCTGTCGAACCCTCTTTATATAGGGGAGATTGAGCACCGGGGGGTTCGGTATCCTGGCCAGCATCCGCCTCTGATCGACGCCGCGACATGGGACGCCGTCCAGGCGCAGCTTGCGGCCAACCATCACGAAAATCGGGCCCGGGCTAACGTGAAGAGTAAAAGTCTGCTCGCGGGCCTCATTTATGACCACGCCGGCAATCGGCTCGTCTCCAGCCATGCGACCAAAAACGGCAAGCGTTACCGATACTACGTCACATCAGAGGGGACTGGGCGTTCCCTCGCAGCGGCTAGCATACCAAAGCTCCGGCTTCCTGCCGCCACGATCGACAAGCTAGTGCTGACGAAACTGGAAGGCTTTCTGAGGGATAAAGCCCGGATATCGACGTTGCTTCGCGAAACGCGATGTCGGCCGGCGGAGATTGGCAGTGGCCTTGGGATCGCAAGTAAGTTCGCCGATTCGCTGACGTCCGCCGCACCCATCGTGCAAAGTGT
>DASZIA010000380.1:0-12088 GCA_035949535.1 Planctomycetaceae bacterium
GGAGCAGCTCACCGAGATCGAGAAGCGGATCAACGTGATGCTTCCCGAATACCGCCTCGAAGCTTTCGAAGCCTTTCGCCCCAAGGCTCCGCGCCCGACGGTCGCAGAGGCGGCGGCCGCTGAAGCTGCTGCGAGAAAGCCCGCGGGCGAGCCCCAGCTCGATTTCAGCGTGGCTTGATCGGTGCGCTGCGCTGTCCTTGGTGCCTTTGTAGTTTAAGATTCCCTCTGGCTTAATCGAATCAGCGCGCGCCATTTTCTGCGCGCGACGCGATTGGCACTGAGACATCGGGCGCTGCGGTGTCCGCGAGGCCTCTCGCAAAACCCGTCCCCTTATTTTAAGATGGCTTGAGTTGGCTGCCGGGTGGAAGAAGAGCCGCCGGACATTTCCCAGCGGCGAATCGGGGCAGGGGCGATGGCCAAGCGCAACAACCACTATGACGCGGCGTTCGAGGCGTATCTCCGCCGCGCGGGCGTGCCTTTCGTCGTCGTCGACGAAGCGCGCCGCGCTCGCCTCAACCAGGTCTCGCTGAAATCGATGGACTTCATCGTCACCGCGCCGGGCAATCGGAACCTGCTCGTCGATGTCAAAGGACGACGCTTCCCGTCGGGCTGTGGCCCCGACCGAGTGCGGGCCGGCCACAAGTGGGAAAATTGGGCGACCAAGGACGACCTCGACAGCCTGTGTCGCTGGCAGGAGGTCTTCGGCGACGGCTTCCGCTCGATGCTCGTGTTTGCCTATGACCTGCTCGACGCAAAAGCGGCCGAGGATCTGGCGGCAGACGTCGGGATTGGCTCGGAGACAGACGGCTCCTTTTTTTATCGGGGGCGCATCTATTCCTTTTTCGGCGTCTGGGCCGACGAGTATCAGACGGCCATGCATGCGCGCTCGCAAAGCTGGGAGACGGTCTCGTTGCCGAGCCGCGAGTATCGGGACCTGCGCATTCCCGTGGCGGAGCTCCTGCGATGTTGAGCCTCATGCGCCGAATCGCGAGTGGCCAGCGAATCGGATCGGCCGCCGTCCGGGTTTTGATTCTGCCGTTGGCGTTGGCAATCACCACAGCCCGCGCTGCCCAGGCCAGCTGGTCGGCAAACCTCTTGCCCGTTCTCGCCCAAGCTCAGAAAACGGCCGCTGCCGAACCGGCGGCCGAAACGGGCAGTTGGCCAATCCTCGACTGGTTGATCGTGGGCGCCCTGATCTGCGCGGCACTCTTCGTCATCTGCCGCTCAAGCCGCCGCAACTAATTTAGTGCGGCCACGCCGCGCGCAGGATCCGCCGCCTCCTCCCGCGAGACGCTCACACGCGCGCGCCGTTGAACGTCGATAGGGAAGGCGGTTCTTAGTGTGCCAGCTGGATCTCGTCCGTTGCTGCTCGTTGCTCCTGGAAGCAAAGAATGAAGTCTGTTTGAACAGGAGGTAACAGAGGCAACGGAGGAAGGCCAAGGAGATTCAAGACCCAACGATTCGAAACTCTCTTCCTCCTGCCTCTGTTACCTCTGTTACCTTCTGTTCAAAAAGATTTCAACGGTCTGATTCATCGGGGACAGAGGCAGCGAAGCGAGCGCTAGAGCGGCGTTGCCAAAGACTTCGTTGTTCAATTTATCGGCCGTGCGTCGCGGGCGAATGCGCGGAACGTCTCGCGCACGTCGGAAACGGCAGCGTCGCTGCCCGTCAGCTTGAGGTAAAAATCCCTGGCGCCTAGCGGAATTGCGACGCCGAGCATTCGCTCGATCGGCGCGGTCGAGGCGGTGTTGGCTGCGGCCATCGGGCCGGCATCGAACTCCCCTTGCAGATCGACCCAGGTCGCCTTCTTGCCTCCGACGTCGAGTTCTCCCGTCACCGGTCCCTTTCCCGCGGGAGAATGAAATTGGCCCACCCATCGTCGGACGTTCGTCTCGATACCGCCGGCGTTGGATGAGCACGTCAGCGTCACGTCGCCGTGCGGCGTCGGAATTTGGAACCGGGCGTCGATGAAGCCTTGCTGCGCGGCGGAGAGCTCGACTTCCTTCCAGCCGGCTGGAACCGAAAAACGAATCCCGTCAAACGATGTTTCGAACGGTCCTGTCCGCAACGCTTTCTGGTCCGCGGCCGATGGCGGCGCATTCGTGGAGGACGTGGCACTCGAGTGAGGCGTGACCGACTGGATCGGCGGGTCGGCCGGACGAGAAGATTGTGCTGAATCACAGCCACTCAGGAGCACGAGGATCGCCGTCACGCACCCGGTGACCGCGACGTGCCGCTTTGAGGATCGGAAAGGCCGCGCGTCGGGATCTGGGCTGTGGCCTCGACCGAACAAGCAATTCGTCATAAGAGATAAATCGTCGCAATCGAGAAGTAAATCACGATCCCCGTCACGTCTACAAATGTAGCGACGAACGGGCTCGAGGCGTAGCCGGGATCGAAGCCGAGCCGCGAGAAAACCAGGGGCAGAGTCGCACCGACCAGTGTGCCCCAGAGGCAGATGCTGGCCACCGCCTGGGCGATCACGAAGGCCAGCATCCAGCGGTTGACGCCCACGTGACTGCCCGGGAAGAGCGACACTCGCACGAAGCCGATCGCCCCGAGAGTGAGCCCCAGCACCAATCCCATCAACAGCTCGTGTCGGATCACCCGCCACCAGTCGGACGGGACGATCTGCCGCAACGCCATGGCGCGCGTAATCAACGTCGCCGCTTGCGAACCCGAGTTCCCGCCGGTCGAGATGCACAAGGGCACGAAGAAGCTCAAAGCGACAATGGCTTCGATCGCAGCTTGGAAGTGGGCCAGGGCGGTAAACGTGAACAGCTCGGCCACAAACAGGCAGGCCAACCAGCCCGATCGCTTCCGCCAGAGCGTGAAGAAGGGGGCCTCTAAATAGTGTTCGACCATGGTGCCGACGCTGCCCATCCGCAGGGCGTCTTCGGTCGCCTCTTGAACCACGACGTCGATCACGTCGTCGTGGGTCACGATGCCGACCAGCCGCTGTTCGGAATCGACGACGGGAATCGCCAAGAAGTCATAGCGAGCCATCGTCTGGGCCACGTCCTCCTGATCCGCGTCGACGGCGACCGAAATCACGTCGCGCTGCATGATCGAATCGACTCGGGCGGTCGGCCGGGCCAGGATCAGATCGTGCAGCGAGACAAATCCCGCCAAATGCCGCTCGGCGTCGACTACGTACACGTAATAGATGGTTTCGGCCGACGTCGCCTGGAGTCGCAATCGGGAGATGGCCTCGCTGACGGAGAGATCGCTCGCCAGCGTCGCGTATTCGGTCGTCATCACCGAACCGGCGCTATGTTCGGGGTAGCTCAACAGTGTGCGGATGTCCTGGCGGTCGGCCTTGGCGACCAGGGGCAACAAACTTTCCACAACCTCCGGGTCGAGCCGCTTCAAGAGATCGACCCGCTCGTCGTGAGCCATCGCCTCGATCAACCGCGACATCCGGACGCGACCCTCGGCCGTGGCCATCTCGACCTGCTTCTCGATCGGAAAGAATCCGAACACTTCCGCCTGGCGGTCGATCCCGGCATGGTCGAAGACTTTCCAGGTGTCTTCGACCGAGAGGCCTTCGGTCCAATCCGCCACCGTGGCCGGGTGCAGCTCGGTCATCAGGGCGGTCAGCCCCTCGCGGTCATCCTCGGCCAGCATCGACCGCAATTCGGGCAGCAGCAACATGCTCGTCATGTTCTGGGTCTTTTCGCTTTGTCCCCGACGGCGTCCTGCCGGGGCCCAATTCGCTCAAACTGAGTTTTGATTTCGAGATCGCGCGCGACCGGCAAATTGTAGCCGCCACGCTCGAAATCGGCGTGCCGACTTGGCGACTTTGACGCCGTTTTCTTCAAGCCCGATAAAAAAGATATCGACCCGCGAAGCCGTCGATGTTGATGCCCACCCGGCCGGGCAGATACCGCCCGGCGATGGACGCCATGCGGTGCCGATAAGCCAGCTCGGTCGAATCGGGGTCGAGCTGTCGCATCGCCTCAGGCAGGGGCGTCCTCAGGGTGCGGCCGCCGTCGGGCGAGCCGTCTCCGCCGATGAAGTGGTCGAGGACAACCGCATCCGCCACCTCGGCGATCCGCGCAAAGAAGCGGTCGGGATCGCGAATCGGCAGCAGGGGGGAAACCGTGACGACCGTCCGCAGGCCGGCGTCCCGCAGGCGGGCGCAGGCTTGCAGCCGATTTTCGACCGAGCTCGAGTGGGGCGGCAGACCGGGGATTTGCTCCCGATCCGTTTCGATCGACACGTGGACTCGCACTTCGCTCCGGTGCGAAAGGCCCCGCAACAGGTCGGCGTATTCGGCCACTCGGTGCGAATGGGTCTGGAGAATCAAGCGGTCAGGAGCTCGGCGGAGCATGGCTTCCAGCACCGAGCGGGTCACGCCGTAGCGGAATTCTTGCGGAACGAACGGATCGGTCGAGCTGGAGCAGAAAACCGAAAACAGCCCGTCCGGCCCAGGCAGCGAGCGGGCCTTCGCGTCGATCGCGCTCTCAGAGAGCAGGCTGTCAGACCGCCGGCGGGCCCAGGCCGCCTCGGCGTCGTAATTGTCGAGGTACGATTGGGCCGCGTTTGTACGCACTTCGAGAAAACTGCCCCATCCGCGCCCCTTGAGCAGCCGGCCGTTGTGACGCACGTAACAACCGACGCCGCAAAGGGAGTTTCCGAACGTGCAGCCGCAATAGGGCTGCAGCGAGTGCGAGGTGACCGTCCGCAAGAACCCGGTGGTCCGTGTCAGGACATTTTTGATCGTCGTTTCGCTAATCACGGCTGACCCATCGCAAGTTTCGCGCTCCTTGCCGCCTCCGGGCGCGGCACATACATTGATTTTAGGCTATTGGCCCCGGTTTTGTGCCGTGGTGCACGCCGGCGGTCTTCGCACATCCTCGCAAGCGAGAAGCTGAGTGTTTCGTTCGACGCTGCAGCGGTTCGTCGAAAACTATCTGGGAATGCCACCGGCCCAGGCCGGCGAACGAACCGATTGGCGGTTCGAGGTCAACGGACTGGGAAGCGACTGGCTGTCTGGGGCCGCGGTCACATTCGGCGCCCTCTTCATCCTTTATTTGCTCTACGTCTACCGGCGGGATGCGGGGAGAGGATCGCGGCGGATGCAGGCGCTGCTTCCGGGGCTGCGGCTGGCGGTGATCGCACTGGCCTTCCTCTGCCTCTTTCAGTTCACGCTTTCGGTCGGGCGAATCGGGCTGCCGGTGATCGCGCTCGTGATCGACGACTCGGCCAGCATGGGACTGGAAGACCGTTATCCCGATGACAAAACGAACGAGCTGGCCGACCAACTTGCGCATGCCGCGGGCGCGGGCGCCGGCACCAAAACCCGGATCGGCCTGACCCAAGCGATCCTGACCGGTGACAAGGGCCTGTTCCTGCGCGAATTGCTCGAGCATCATAAGGTGCGACTGTATCGCTTCTCCGACACGGCCACGCGGCTGGGGACACGGGACTTTGCCGGCCCGGGAGACGTCGCCGAGATCGCGGCAAAGATCAAAGAACTCAAGGCCGAGGGGAGCCGCACGCGGCCCGGACCGGCGCTTCGCAAGGTATTGGACGATTTCCGCGGCAGTCCGCCGGCCGCGATTATCCTTTTCACCGACGGCGTGGCGAGCACCGGGGACGCCGATCGGTTGTCGCCTGCCGCGGAAGCGGCTGCCGCCAATTTCGTCCCCGTCGAGGCAGTCGGCATCGGCAGCGAGCAGCCCTCGCGCGACCTGCAGCTGTACGACGTGTCGGCCGAGGATCTGGCATTCGTCGGCGATCCGTACACCGTTTCGGGCAAGGTGAAGGGGGAAGGGCTGGGCGCCACGGTCGTTCCCGTTCGCCTGACTGAGCGGGACACGGGCCGAGTGCTTGCCCAAGCCAGCGTCACCTTGGCCGCCGACGGCACGCCGGCTGCCTTCGAGGTCGCCTATGTGCCGAGCGAGCCAGGCGAGCTGGATGTCGCGATCGAGGTCCCGCCGCTGCCGGCCGAAACGAACCGTGACAACAATCGGGAGACCCGGCACGTCAGCATCCGCAAGGAAAAAATCCGCGTGCTGCTGGCCGACTCGGCGCCCCGTTGGGAGTTTCGCTATCTCAAGAGCCTGTTCGAGCGCGATCCGACGATCAGCCTCAAAACCGTGCTGCAGGAAGCGGATGCCGAATATGCGTCCGAAGATCAGACGGCGCTCCCGCACTTTCCGCTCAACAAAGAGGAACTCTACCGGTACGACGTCCTGATCCTGGGCGACCTCAATCCGGCCCTGTTGGGCAACTGGTCGATGGAGCTCGTGCGCGATTTCGTACGCGATTCGGGCGGCGGCGTCTTGATGATCGCGGGGACGGGGTTCAATCCGGCCGCTTATCGCGGCACCCCGTGGGACGAACTGGTGCCGCTCGATCTCGCCGAGGCGCAGACGCCGCCCGATGACGCGCTGCTGGCGGACGGATTTCACGCGGACCTCACGGTGGACGGGCTGCGGGGCACCTCGATTTTTCGCTTTGCCGAGACGGAGCCTGCAACTTTGGAGATCTGGAAACAACTCCCCAACTTGCACTGGGTCACAAGCTTGTCCCGAGCCAAGCCGACCGCCCGCGTCTTCGCGGTTTGGCACCGCGGACCGTCGACAACCAACGACGTGCCCATCGTCGCCATGCAGCCCGTCGGCGCCGGCAAAGTGCTGTTTCACGCAACCGACGAGTTTTGGCGTTGGAGATTTCGGGTCGGCGACCTGTATTACGGACCGTTTTGGAGCCGGGCCGTGCGCTATCTGAGCCGGTCACGCCTTCTGGGCCGCGACCGCACGGCCGAGTTAACGACCGATCGATCGCTCTATTCCCAGGGCGAATCCCCCACGTTTCGAGTGCGGTTCTTTGACGAGCGGCTCGTTCCGGCCGCCGCGAACGCAGTCAGCGTGACGCTCGAACGGCGCAACGGCGAGCGGCGGTCGGTCACTTTGAACCGCAGCCCGGGCCATCCGACCGTCTTCGAGGGAACGGCAACCGCGCTACCGCTGGGCGTCTATCACGCCTGGGTGGCGAGCCCCTCGTTCCGCGAGGCGCCGCCCGCTGTCGACTTCCGCGTCGAGGCGGCCTCCGACGAACTACTTCGCCGCAACCTCGACCGCCACGAACTCGAACAGACCGCCCAGATCACGCACGGCGACTTTTTGACGCTGGCCGATGCCTCGACTCTGCCCTCTCGGATTCCGCCCGGCCATCCGATTCCTCTCAGCACCCGCGAGCGGATTCCGCTTTGGAATCACTGGGAGGTGCTCCTGATCTTTGCCGGCCTCTTGACCGCCGAATGGGTTTTGCGACGCCGCGCGCGGCTGCTATGAGCTCTACTGAGTCTCTCGCTTGGCCGGTTCCGCGTGAGCTGTTCGCTCTGAGGAGAGTGAAAAATGTCGGCCGACTTCTTCAGCTCAGGGTACGATGCCTATTGGAATTATCTTCAAAAACAGGACCTCACTAGGGAAAAAGCAGAGGTGACTCAGCACCTCCTCGCGCTCTGCCGCCAACTGGAATGTCAGATGGGAGACGCCGAGGCTCAGGCAATCATGCCGCGCGCGGTGCTGAAGTGGTGGTTGCCCCAGAAACAGAAAGAGCGAGCACTTTTAGAGGAAGGTCGGAAATATGTCTCCGAGCATCCGGAGCTGACTCCAGAACAGCGCAAGCGGTTCGGAGTTGAGTAATGGCAGGCAGCCGTAGGCGTCGACTCGGGGCTAGCCTCCCGGCGGGACGACTAGGGGAAGTTAACAGGAGGATTCGTGCGTCTAACATCTTCCATGATGCGCATGATGTGAGGCGAAACCGCTTTGAGGGCGGGCAAGTATTCGTGACCCTCAGAGCGATGAATGGTCGCGTGGGCGAGTAGCTTATTGAACTGCCAGTGTGGGGTACCTTCTACGTCGGCTCCGTAGGCCGCCCTAAGGGCGTCAACATGAGCGGACTCGAATCCCGGAATCACTTCCTTCACTTTGATGTCATCGGCCCTTCCTTCAGACAGCAAGATCGCCGTAAGAATGCGCGTGTGAAGAACGAGAGACTCGACTATCGCGTTTTTGCACCACTGGTCCCACAACTCCCACTCGTTCTCAGCGATAACGCGGGAGAGATTTCGTGCCATATCCCATTCGTATTTAAAGACGGCCCATTCGTCGCCTTTCGGCATTGGTTTCCTCCGCTTTTTGTTTGTGGACAAGTGGGCAATGATTAGGTAGACCTTCGGACATGTTGCAAAAGCCGCTCGTCGTCATCACGGGTGCTGGGGCCAGTTATGCATTCGGTTACCCTCTTGGTGCAGAGCTCGTCCGTAGGATTTATGACCTTAAGGGGTTGGACAGTCCATTCATTCGAGAACTCAATCTGACGGGCCCGTTCGACGACCTTATAGAAGCAATCGAGGGGTTAGACCACTCCAGCATTGACCGAGTCTTGCAAACGCGCGACGAACTCTGGCCCGTCGGAAGAATTGCAATCACCGAATGTTTGTTGAAGTGCGAGAATATCAAAAACCTGTCGTTGCACACGGGAACCGGGCCAACCGATAGTCGAACGCAGGGACGCTGGTACGGAAAGTTTTTTGAATTATTGACTGCGCGAGTTCAGGACTTTCCGCACTTCGCGTCGTTGCCGATATCGTTCGTGACATTCAATTACGACCGCTCATTTGACTACTTCTTTTGGCGTTGGCTACACAAGAAATGGCCAAAAGATGGAAGCAAGATTGACGAATATCTGCTCAATAGGCCAATCATTCATTTGCATGGACAGTTTGGAAAGCTCCCGTTTCAGCTCCCGAAAGATCAGCGGAGTGAGGCGGTCGAATATGCGAGTCACGAATCTCTCAGCGTGGAACAATTGAAGAGAGTCAGTGAAGGAATTCGCATCGTTCACGATGACACGCTTTCAAATTCGGACGAGTTTACGGCAGCGCGGCTCGTGCTGGGGAATGCTGCCGCCATCGTGATTCTCGGTTTCGGATATGACGACGTTAACTTCAAGCGGCTCAGCCTTCATCGCCGAAACCGCCAAGTCGCCATGTATTCGACCGCATTCGGCGAATCGCCGGGAGGACACAATCGCATCAGGCAAATGCTCGCAGCAGGAAACGACGGAGCGGTTTCTGGGATGCTCGGTCCGACGTCGCAGGGAATCAAAGACTTTTTAGGCGAGATTTGGCCCGACCTAACTATGCGATTGGACGACTAGCTGAGAACCCGGTTCGCATCGATTCTCAGAGCGGAGGGCTTAGTTTCCTCCGCTCGTGTTTGAATCGCCGAATTTCGGCGCCTCGGTTCGGCGAGATTCGCCTAGTTTCGCCTCGATTCTCAGGCATACTGCGAGGCAAAATCTCTGGACTGGCGCGTCGATTGTCGGCGCCGGGAGCCCTGGCCGTCGGAGCGCTCGCCACGAAAAGCTGAGTGGCTAGTGGCAAAATTTCCGGGGTGTGCGAAAATGGGTCTGCAGGCAGCTTTCGCAGGGGCGAACCATACACAATCAGTGCGAAGACACGCTTCTGCGCCAAACGTCGAGTTTGCAAACACTGATCACCGAGTAACTTACGAAAACTGCAGACAGAGCCAGAAACGCTGCAGGAGTCTTTATGCCGCCGACGGCCGAGGCGCTTGCTCGCGGAATTGGGGGTGTCCGCCGCCGGGCTCGCGTCACCCTCGTGGCTTCGGGTGCGGCTTGGCTCGTCGTTGCTGCGGGCGGGCTGGTTCTCGCGGCCATGCTCTTGGACCGCTTTGTCCATCTGGATTCCCCCGCGGCCCGGCTGGCGCTCCTGTCCGCGGTTCTCGGGGCGACAGCCCTCATTTGTTGGCGCTATCTGATCTCGCCCTTTGTTTTTCCGATTTCAGACGCCGCCTTGGCGATGAAGATCGAAGAGCGGTTTCCGCGCTTTCGTGAGGGACTCGCCAGTTCGCTGCAGTTCCTGAAAACGGACTGTGATCCCGCGCTCGGCTCGCCCGAATTGCAAAGACAGGCGATCGAGGAAACCGTCGGCCTGGCCCGGTCGATCGACATGACCGAAGCCGTGCAGTTCGCCCCGCCGCGACCCGTGTTGGGCGCGGCGGCGGGAATCGTGCTGTTGGCGGTGGTTTTGGTCTGCGTGGCTCCGGCCGACGCGCTCCTCGCGGCCGAACGACTCTTCCTGCCGTATTCGGCCTCGCCCTGGCCCCGCCGCACGAACTTGCGTTACCTGTCGGTCCAGTTCGCGCCGGTCGATCCCGAAGCCGACGCACCTTTCAAAATTGTGCGGGGCCGCAAGCTCGATCTCTTGGTCGAAGACCGCAAGGGCCGGCTGCCGGACGATGTCTTCCTCGAATACCGGCTGCCCGACGAGTCGGCGCTGCGCGAGCCGTTGCGGCACGCGTCGCTCCGCGATGCGGCGGGAACGTTGCACGACGTGTGCCTGTTGAGCCTGCCCGCGGACCGCGGCCCCGTTTGGTTTCGCGTGGTCGGTGGCGACGACGACACGCTGCCCGAATGCGAGATGCAGGTCGTGCTGCCGCCAATTGTCGAGCGGCTCGAGGTTGTGCTGACTTCCCCCGCCTACACGGCTCGCCCGGTCGAACGGCTGGCCCCTGGTGACGGCAAGGTTCGGGGCGTCGTCGGCACGAAGGTCGACTTTCACGCCCGTTCCAACAAGCCGCTCGCGTCAGCCTCGCTGCGGGTGAAAGACAAACCGGCCGGCACGATCGGGCTTTCGGCCGATTCCCACGAATTTCGTGGGCGGTTCCAGCTGTCCGAGGCGGGCGCGTACGGATATTCGTTTGTGCTCAAGGATGCCGACGGCATCGAGAATCCCGAAGCCCCGCGCTATGAGATCGAGGCGGCGGCCGACGCCGTTCCCGACGTCACCATCGATCAACCTTCGGGCGACGCGACGGTAACAGCCGCCGCCCAATTGCCGGTGACGGCCACCGCCAAAGACGACCTCGGACTTCGCGAGATGCGGCTGCGGTTCCACTTGGGCGATGTGTCGGCGACGCCCGACGCAACCATCCCGCTGGCGTCCAACCTGCCGCGGCCCCAACATCATCGCGTTTCCCTGAACTGGAACCTCCGCGAACTCCCGCTCAGTGAGGGAATGCGGATCGTCTTTCACGCAGAAGCCACCGACTGGTTCGACTTGGGTCCCGCTCACGTCGGCAAGAGCCCGCCGCGAACGCTCATCGTGGTCTCCCCCCAGCAGAAAGAGGCCGAGATTGTTTCGCGGCAAGCCGATGTGCTGCGGGTCCTCGAGCGAGCGGAGCAGATTCAATCGCGAACCCGCGCCCAGACGGGCGACCTGGCCGTCCAGCTCGACAAGGCCGGCCGGCTGAAGCCGACGGATCTCGATCTCTTGAAACGCGTGCAGACCGACCAGCGCGACGTGGGCCAGCTCTTGGCCCACCCGACCGAGGGAGCCGGCAGCCTTGTCCGCGATCTCTTGGCAGAAATCCGTCAAAACCAGCTCGCGGGCGGCGAGATTCAGAAGCGCCTCGAACGATTTGAGCGTGAACTCTCTGAACTCAAGGAATCGCACCTGGGCTCGCTCGACGACACGCTGACACGGGCGGTCAAAACGTCCGAGTTGCAAAAGTCGGCTTCCGATGCGTCCACCGCGCGGGAGCAATCGAAGTCGCTCAAGACGGCCGGGCACGAGCAGGGCGTCGTGCTCGAATCGGTCCGCAGTATGCTCGGCGAGCTGGCGCGTTGGCGCGATTGGCAAGGTGTCCACGACGGGCTGCGCGAGGTCGTCGAGTCCCAGGAAAAACTCAACGCGGACACTTCCGATGTCTCCCGAACCACGCTCGCGAAGCGGTTTTCGGAACTGGGCCCGCAGGGCCAGGCCGATCTCGCCCGGCTTGCCGAGCGGCAATCCCAGCTGGCCGATCAAGTCGCCCATCTCAAGGCGCGTCTGCGTGAAGCGGCTAACTCCAAACAGACCGACGGGCAGGCCGACAGCGGCGCGGCCGGCGATGCTGCCGCCGCACTGAAGTCGCTCGAGCGGGCCAACCCCGAAACGGCGATGCGGGAAATCGGCGGCGCGCTGGGCGAGAACAACGTCGGCCAGGCAATGGCCAAACAGCAACGTTTGCTCGAGGAGTTGAAAAAGCTCGACCATCGACTGTCG
>DASZIA010000381.1:0-11003 GCA_035949535.1 Planctomycetaceae bacterium
CGCCCGCGAGACTCGGGAGACGGCACTTTCCCGATCCCCGTATGGCTGATTTCGCAAGGGTTTTTTCGTGACCGACCAATCGCCGAAAGTTTCACCGCGCGCCACGGGCGATCCGACAATTTGCGTTGTGGGAGGCGCCGGCCACGTTGGACTGCCGCTGGCGCTGGTGTTGGCCAGCAAGGGGCACTCGGTCCGGATCTACGATCTCAATCGCGACGTCCTGAAGCGCATTCAAGACGGCCTGATGCCGTTTGCTGAGGCCGACGCCGAGCCCCTGCTCAGGCAGGCGCTCGACGCCAACCGCCTGTCGTTCAGCTCTACTGCCGACAGCATCGCCGACGTCCCGACGGTGATTGTCACGATCGGCACGCCCGTCGACGAGTTCATGAACCCCGAAACGCGGGTCATCAAGCAGTGGGCCGACGAATCGCTCCCCTATCTGTCGCCCGGCCAGTTGCTGGTGCTGCGCTCGACGATTTATCCCGGCACGACGCAGTGGCTCGAAAGCTACTTGGCTCGTCGGGGCAAAGACGTGCTGTTGGCCTATTGTCCCGAGCGAATCGTGCAGGGGTTCGCCGTGCGGGAGCTGCAGACCTTGCCGCAAATCGTCAGCGGAACGACGACAGCCGCAGCGGACGCGGCGGCGGCGATCTTTTCGTCGATCGCGCCGCAGATTGTCCGCCTCGCGCCAATGGAGGCCGAGTTCGCCAAGCTGTTTACGAATGCGCATCGTTATATCGAGTTTGCGATTGCCAATCAGTTTTACATGATCGCCAGCTCGGCGGGGGTCGACTACAACCGCGTGCTCGAGGGACTGAAAACCAACTATCCGCGGGCCAAGGGCATGCCGACGGCGGGGCTTAGCGCCGGCCCGTGCCTCGTCAAAGACACAATGCAGCTGGCCGCGTTCTCGCAGAACCAGTTTCCGCTTGGTCACGCGGCCATGCTCGTCAACGAAGGCCTCGTGCTGTATCTCGTCGAGGAAATGAAGCGGAAGTATCCACTCTCCGAGATCGTCGTCGGCTTGTTAGGGATGGCGTTTAAAGCCGACTGCGACGACACGCGTTCGTCGCTCAGTTACAAGCTGAAAAAGCTGCTCAAGCTAGTGGCGGCCGACGTGCTGACGACCGATCCCTACGTCACGACCGATCCGGAGCTGCTGCCGATCGACGAGGTGATGGAGCGTAGCGACCTCTTGGTCCTGTGCACGCCGCACACCGTCTATCGCGACCTCGATCGCCGCAACAAGCCGATGATCGATGTGTGGGGCTTCTGGCGGAAGTCGCAATCCGAGGGCCGCCCGGTGGACGTGGTCGTCTGATGGCTCGACTCGACATCGTGATTCCGGTGTACCAAGAGGGAGAAAGTATCACCCACCTCTTGGATTCGTTTCTTGCTGAGATCCACACGCCTTTTCGCGTGCTCATCTGTTACGACCGCGACGATGACAGCACTCTGGCGGCGATCCGTGCCTATCCCAAGCGTGACGCGCTCGACATTGTGTTCGTAAAAAACCGCGGGCGAGGGCCACACGGCGCCGTGATGACCGGTCTCAAGCAAAGCACGGCGCCGTTCGCGCTCGTCTACATGGCGGACGACGATTTCAATGCCCGGCGGATTGACGGCATGGTCGAAAAGGCCGAGCAGGGCTGCGACATCGTCGTGGCCAGTCGTTTCGTTCCCGGGGGCTGCATGGTCGGCGCGCCTTGGCTCAAGGGCTTCTTGGTGCGCGGGGCGTCTTTCACTCTCCATCACCTCGCCAGGCTGCCGGTCCGCGATCCCAGCAACGGCTTGCGGCTTTTTTCGCGGCGGGTGATCGACGAAATCGCCGTCGAGTCCGACAGCGGCTTTTGCTACAGCATCGAGCTGTTGGTGAAGTGTCATCGACTCGGATGGCCGATCGGAGAAGTGCCCATCGAGTGGTACGAACGAACGGCGGGCCAAAGCCGTTTTCGCGTGCTCAAATGGCTGCCGAAATATCTGCGTTGGTATTTTTACGCATTCGCGACGACCTGGCTGGGAGCCCGCGCGGTGACCCGAAAACAAACCAAAAGCGCGACTTTCTGAAGGGAGGGCGAAGCTCCGGCTGAGCCGTATTTCAATGCGAGACAAACTTCCCGCTGAAGCGACGCCCGCGACCGTGCTCGTCACGGGCTCAGCCGGATTTATTTCCGGTTACCTGGTGCAGGAGCTTTTGGACCGTGGCCACAAGGTGCTCGGCGTCGACAATTTTTCCAAGTACGGGCCGGTCGAGCGGAGCTATCAATCGCACCCGAACTACAAGTTTGTGGAAGGGGACGGGAAAGACGTCCGCCTCTTGACCGAGTTGGCCTTGCAGTGCGACCACGTGCTGGCGGCGGCGGCCCGAATCGGCGGCATTTCTTATTTTCACGCGTACGCCTACGACCTGATCGCCGAAAATGAACGCATCCTGGCGGCCACGTTCGACGCGGCCATCCGGGCGTTTCGCGAAGGACATCTTAAGAAGATCACCGTGCTCTCCAGCAGCATGGTGTTCGAGAACGCGACCGTTTTCCCGACGCCCGAGGAGCACGTCAAAGTCTGCCCCCCTCCTTCCAGCACGTACGGCTTCCAGAAGCTGGCGGCCGAATACTTTGCCAAGGGGGCGCACGAACAATACGGATTGCCCTACACGATTTGCCGTCCGTTCAATTGTGTCGGCGTCGGCGAGCGCCGCGCGTTGGGTGACCGCGACATCGCCAGCGGCAACGTCAAGCTGGCGATGAGCCACGTCGTTCCCGACCTCGTGCAGAAGGTGCTCAAGGGGCAAGACCCGCTGCGGATCCTGGGGGATGGAAACCAGGTTCGTTGCTACACGTACGGCGGAGATCTGGCCCGCGGCATTTGCACTGCCATGTTCCATCCGGCCGCGCTCAATGACGACTTCAACCTCTCGACGCCAAAGTCGACGACCGTCCTCGAGCTGGCCGAGTTGATTTGGCGCAAAGTGCATGCGGCTCTCGGATCCCAAAAGCCGTTCCGCTACGAGTCGGACGAGCCCTTCACGTACGACGTGCAGCTTCGCGTGCCCAACGTCAGCAAGGCCGAGCGCGTCCTCGGATTTCGGGCCGAGACGTCGCTCGACGCGGCGCTCGACGAGGTGATTCCCTGGATCCGCCAGGAGCTGGAAAAGGGGCGGATCTGAGCAATTCGACGTTAGAATTAAGCCGGCGTGTTCCGAAAGGAAGACCGATGAAGAAATCCGCCGATCAATGGTTCGCCGAATACGGCGAGTGCCATCACAACACGATGAACGAGGTCATCCACTGGATTTGTATTCCGGCTATCACGCTGAGCCTTTTGGGCCTGCTCTGGTCGATTCCGATGCCGGCCGCGTGGGGCTCGGCGGCGATTTACATCAATCTGGCTTCGCTCTTCGTTGTCGCGGCGATGCTCTTTTATCTGCGGCTCTCACCTCCGTTGGCGCTGGGGATGTTCGCGTTGGCGGCGCTCTTTTTCGCGCTGATCATTGCCTTCGACAAGCTGGGATGGTGGCCAGTCTGGAGGGCCGCACTCGGGATCTTCATCGCGGCCTGGATTCTGCAATTCGTCGGCCACAAGCTCGAAGGCAAGAAGCCCGCCTTCTTCGAGGACATTCAATTCCTCTTGATCGGGCCGATCTGGCTCTTGGGCTTTATCTATCGCCGGCTGGGGATTCCGTACTGAGCGCTCGGGTCGAAGCCACGCCGAGTGACGGTTAGGTCGAGCGAATCACGGGGCCCTTTGCAACCGATTCCGAGCCAAAGACGAATTTGCACACCTCGTCGGCGACAACCGCGGCAGCATCGGGGCGGGCCAGGGATCGCATTGCGCGGGCCATACGGCTGCGGAGGTCGGCGTTTGGGAGTAGCGCGGCCAGTTCGTCCCGAAGATGCGAGCAAGTCTTTTCGGGATCGCTCGATTGGCGGACAACCCGTGCTGCACCGACGTGCTCAAACGCAAACGCGTTGAGCCGCTGGTGGTTGCGGATCGCCTTCGGGTAGGGGACGAGCACGGCCGGAACGCCAGCGCAGGCCAACTCGGAGAGGGTCAACGCACCCGCTCGGGAAACCGCCAATCCTGCGGAACGATAAAGCCCAACGGGATCATCAAAGAATGGCGCGACGTCGGCGCTGATTCCGCTCGCCTCGTAGCGCTCGCGGACGTGCTGCACGTCACGGGCACCGGTTTGGTGCACGATCCGCCAGTTGGAAAAAAGTTGCGGCATTCGCTCGACGCAACCGAGAAACGCCTCGTTGAGCGCCAACGATCCTTGGCTCCCGCCCAACACGACCAGAGAGCGCCGTTCTGAGTCGTTGGAGGTATCGGCGGCCAGCCTGGCGATCGCTCCGCGAACTGGGTTGCCTGTCACCAGGTGCGCGGCGCTTCGCGGCAATCGGCGGGCCGCGTCGGAAAACCCGAGGCACGTGAGATTGGCGCGGCGACAAAGCCAGGAGGTTGCCCGACCCGGGACGACGTTTTGTTCCAAAAGGATCAGCGGAATTCCCGCCAGACGGGCCGCCCAAACAACGGGGACGCTCGCGAATCCGCCCAGGCCAATCACGACCGACGCCTGACAGGTCGGCAAAAAGGTGCTCGCCGCCTGGGCGCTTTGCCACAGACGGTTGGCGAACCGAACGGGGCGGGTGAAAAGTGTGGAAGAGGGCTCGACGGGCAGGGCGACGTGCTCGAACCCGTGGTCGCGGACGATCTGCTGCTCGACGCTGCGAGTGGAACCGGCGAATACGCACCTGACGGGCCGGCCGCTCGCCATCAAAATCTGCGCGACGGCGATGCCGGGAAAGAGGTGTCCGCCCGTTCCGCCGCCGGCGAACACGATCGTTTTCGACGGAGATGCTTCTTGCGGCGATTCGCTCATGCGGACGTTGCGGGCTTCGATTACGGTGTGGGCGGGCTCGCGTTGTCGGCCGTTGGAGTGGACCCTGCCGCCGTATCCAAGACTGGCGGCAGAATCCAAATCTCACCATAGTCGATCGGCTGCTCGGCCCGGAAGGAATGATGCCGAAGCAACTCGAGAATCGCCAAAAACAGCCCCACGATCACGCCACGCTTCGCGGTTGCGTCGAAGAATGCGCTGAAGGCGACCCGCCCCTCGCGGCGGACCCGATCGGCCACTCGCTCGATGTAGACGGAGATCGGCGTGTCGTCGTAGCGCACGCTGGCCTCACGCTCGACGGCCCGCCGACGCAACACCCGCGCCAGAGCGCTCACCAAATCCCAAAGCTCGACCTCCTTAATATGGTCGTCGGCCAGCGCGCGACCTTGGCTCGGTCGCTCATCGCTCAAGCGCGGATAGCGCTCTTGCCACAAGGACGCCTGTGCCTCGAGTGCTTGCGACGCTTCACGCAGACGCTTGAATTCAAGCAGCTTGTGGACGAGGTCGCTATGCGGCTCATCGTCCAGCGGCTCTTCGACCGGCGTTTCTTCCTCCTGCCGGGGGAGTACTGTGCGGCTCTTGATCTCCGCCAGGGCGCTCGCCGTGGAAACAAAGTCTGACGCTTGCTCGACATCCAAGAATTGCAGCACTTCCAGAAACTCGAGGAACTGGGCGGTGATCTTCGCCAGCGGCAGATCGAGAATGTCGACTTCGTTGCGGCGCACAAGATAGAGCAGCAGGTCCATCGGCCCGCCGAAGAGATCGAGTGAAACGCGGTATTCGCTCGTGGACATGCTGGCGCCGACCGGAAATGTTTAGGCTCGTTTGCCGCGGCCGGATCATAGTTGAGGGCAATAAATTCCGTAAGACGGCCCGGCGAGCGTCGGGCGTCAGCCAGGCGTCAGCCCGATGGTGCTGTGTCTTGGGCCTGCGACGTAATTCGGGAAGTAGAACCGGCGGGCTTACACCCGCCGCTCGCCAGAAACGTCGCTCGCCCGGCTCGGCGTCGCAATCTACAATGACGCTTCCATGGTGCGAGATTTCTCGACCGAAAGCCTGTCGCACGATCCGGTCCACGGATATATCCCCTTCATCTCCAAGTCGGGCTTGCCGGCCGGCGAGGTCGCCGAGCAGGAAATCATCGATCACCCCTGGGTGCAGCGGCTGCGGCAGATTCATCAGTTGCAGACCGCCTGGTGGGTGTTTCCTTCCGCCGAGCACATGCGGTTCCAGCACGTGTTGGGCGTGATGCACCTGGCGTCGGTCGCGCTCGAGCACTGGTACGATTCGCTGCGCGACACGTGCCCGAACGTTCCTTCGCGGGCTTATGTCGAGAGCTTGCTGCGGATGGCCGGTCTTTTGCACGACGTGGGGCACGGTCCGTTTGGCCACTTCTTCGACGATCACTATCTCGACCAGTTCGGCATCACCCACGAAGACGTCGGGTCGCAAATCATCGAGGGCGAGCTGGGTGACCTGCTGCGGCGGGTGCGGCGCAACCCGCGCGGTCAGCTTCAGCCGCTCGAAGAACTCGAGCCGCGGCAAATCGCCTGGTTGATCAGGCGTCCGCGCGGTGACGGTGCGGAAGGGCAGCCCGAATGGCTGCGGAAGCTGCGGGCACTCTTTAGCGGCATCTACACCGTCGACAACATGGATTTCGTGCTGCGCGACGCCTACATGTCGGGCTACAACATGCGGGCCTTCGACCTGTGGCGACTGTTGCACTACACGTTTTTCACCGACGCCGGCCTGACGATTCACGCCCGCGGCCTGCCCACGTTGATCAACTTCATCGAGACACGGGCCAACCTGTTCCGCACGATTTATTTTCACCGCACTGTGCGGGCCCTCGACCTGGCTCTCGAGGACGTCTTTCCCGAGACGATGCCGCGACTGTTTCCTGGAAATCCGCTCGAGCACTTGGGTGCGTATCGCCGCTTCACCGAATCGTCGTTCCTGGTCGACGTCGGACGCTGGGAGGAGAGTCCCGATCCCGACCTCCGCGAGCTGGGCACGCGGTGGGCCGCCATCCTCTCGCGCAACGTTGGTTGGAAGATGGCTTGCGAGCGTACGGTCAACTTCCACACGGGAGCCGCCGAACGGACCACGATCTTTTCCGAGCCAAACCTGATCGAGCAACGAATGCGAAGCCTCTTGCCCGGGGGCTTGAAAGACAGTCCGCTTCGCGTCGACGTCGCCCGGCATTACCATCGGCCGAGTGCCCGTCGACCGGCCGGGGGCCAGAATTTTCTGCTCAATGTCGGGGAGGACGGCGTGCAAGAACTCAACGATGACGAGCTGTTCCGTTCCCTCCCGACGAGCTTCGCGATCTTCCGCGTTTATTCGAAAGACCACCGGCACGACGCGGCGATCGTCAAGGCGCTGGGCGATTTGTTGGGGGATGCGGGCGATACGAAGACAAATATGTGACCACTTAGCGGCTCGCCAAATCGCGTACTCTAATCCGCCAGCCGCGCGTATTGCCCGCTGTAAAAGATCAGGGGCTTCTTGTTTCCGTGGTGGGCGTCGCCGGCCACAATCTCGCCGACGAAGATTTCGTGATCGCCCCCGGAGAAAATGTCGACCACGCGGCAGTCGACCCAGCCAATTGCATCCACCAGGATCGGACAGCCGGTCTGGGCGGTCTTGGTGTCGAGATCCGAAAAATCGCGCGGCCCAGGACCGGAGAATCGCGTCGACAGATCCCGTTGCTCGGCCGAGAGGATGTTGAGCGCGAAGCAGCGGCTCGTTTTCAGGTAGCCGTCGGTCGCGCTGTTGCGAACGACGGCGACGAGCACGAGCGGCGGCTCGAGTGACAAGGAGGTCACCGCGTTGGCGGTCATGCCCCACGTCTCTTTGTCGGCAATGGTGCTCAGCACGGTCACGCCGGTCGCAAATCGCCCGAAGATCCGTCGTTGTTCCTTGGGATCGAACGCCACGATGTTAGTTCCTCAGCTCTGTGTTTCTTGGCGAGCGGCGGGTGTCAGCCCGCCGGTTCTGAGCTCAGTCGTTGAATCGCGGATTCCAGAACCGGCGGGCTGACACCCGCCGCTCGCCCAATGCACGTATCAACGGCCGATGCCCGGCGCCGACAGTCGGGGATCCGGCCGCTCGCGCAAGGGGACGCGCTCACCGGATCCCAGGATCACGGGGACCTTGAATTCCTGACCTCCGCGAACAACGGTGAGGTCGACACGGTCGCCCGGTCGCTTGCTTTCGATTGCCGTCAGGAAGTCGTCGGCGTTCTTGATCGGTTCAGCGTCGATGGCGGTGATCAGGTCGGCCGCGGCGAAATCAATCGTATCCCACGAGAGGGGTCCCCGGCGCTTCTTGACGACCTGCGGTCCGCGCAAACCGGCACGAGCGGCCGGACCGTCGGGCGTGATCTTGGCAATCAGCATGCCCTTTTCGGTGACCTTGACCATCTGGATGCCGATCTCGGGGCGAATCACGCGGCCATGCGCGATGAGTTGCGGCACCACGCGGGCAATCAGACTGCTCGGGATGGCGAAACCGACGCCGGCGCTTTGCCCGTTGCGGCTGGCGATGGCCGTATTCATGCCGATCAGTCGGCCGTGAGAATTCAAGAGAGGACCGCCCGAATTTCCCGGATTGACGGCCGCGTCGATCTGGATGATCGATTTGATCGACCGGTTGGCGGTTACCTGCAGCGTGCGATTGAGGCTGGAAATGATGCCCGTGGTCATGGTCCGCTCGAGTCCGAACGGATTCCCGATGGCAAACACTCGCATGCCGACTTTCATCTCGGCGGAGTCTCCCAGTCGAATGGGAAAGAGCGCGTCGCGGGGAGCGTCGATTTTAATCACCGCGATATCGTTGATGGGGTCGGCGCCAACCGGTTTCGCCTCGTAGCTGTTGCCGTCGAAGAGCATCACATCGATCTTCTGAGCGTCCTCGATCACATGGTAGTTGGTGAGGATGTGTCCCTCCTTATCGAGCACCGACCCCGAGCCGGAACCCTCCGACGAGACATCCACCAGGATCATGACGGTATTGGTGCTCTTGGTCGTGACGTTCACCACCGATTTGTTGACGTGCTCGTAGACGGCCACGCCGATGGCCTCGTCGGGCGAGAGTCCCTCGGAATTGAAGAGCAGCTCTCCGGAGCGGCGCGCCTCGGGCGCCGCGGGCGGGCGTCGGTCATCGAAAGGAGGCAACCTCGGTCCACTCGGCTGCGGCAACGGTTCTTGGGCCGACACCTGATGACGGCTGGCCGGATCGAGCAGCCAAACCACGAACAACCCCCCCAGCACCGACGAGACCAGACACGCGGCGAGAAATTTCATGGCGCCAGTTCCTCTTGGAGCGCTTGCCAGCGCTGCGCGCGACCGCCAGCCGACAGCCGAAAAATTCGCGCTTTGGTATATGCTCTTTGCAAGTTTCCGACAAGACGGCTGACGTAGGGTGGGACAAGGCCGGCTTCCGGCCGCCGGCCCACCGTCTTCGTCACGATCGCTGTGAACCTCGTCAGAGCGTTGGATGATCGTCGGCAGAACGGTGGGCCTGCGTCCGCCTGCGGCGGACTTGTCCCACCCTACATCGCGCAGGCGCCTGATTTAGGTTGCGACTGTGGAATTGGGGCATTAGTCTCAAGCCATGCCAGATCCGATTCCGATCCACGTCGGCCATAGCCCGGATCCCGACGACGCGTTCATGTTTCACGCGTTGGCCAACAACAAGATCGACACGGGCCGCTACCGCTTCACGCACGAATTGCAGGATATCGAGACGCTCAACCGCCGCGCCCTGGAAGGCGAGCTCGAGCTGACCGCGGTGAGCCTGCATGGATACGCTTACGTCACCGATCAGTACGCGCTCTGTTCCTGCGGCGCCAGCATGGGAGACAATTACGGGCCGATGGTCGTCGCCCGCGGGCCGGCCGATATTAATTGGCTCCGCGATCGGCACATTGCGATTCCCGGCGAGCTGACCACCGCGTTCCTCACGCTCCGCCTGCTCCTGGGCGATCACTTCACGTACGAGGTCCACCCGTTCGATCAGATTCTCGATCTGGTCGAGCAGAAAAAGGCGGACGCCGGCCTGATCATTCACGAAGGGCAGTTGACCTACGCCGAGCAGGGGCTGTCGTTGGTCGTCGACTTGGGGAAGTGGTGGCACGACGAGACCGGCCTGCCGCTGCCGCTGGGTGGAAACGCTATCCGCAAAGATTTGGGGGCGAAGGCAATGCAGGAAGTCACCGCGCTGTTAAAACAGAGCATTCAATATGGGCTGGCGCATCGCAGCGAAGCTCTCGCCCACGCCCGACAGTATGGACGGCACCTCGATCTGGAAAAGACCGACTCGTTTGTCGGCATGTACGTGAACGATTGGACGCTCGATTTCGGTCCCAGAGGCCGTGAAGCGGTTGCGGTCCTGCTGCGGCGCGGATTCGAGGAAGGCATCATTCCGCGTCCCGTCGAGTTGGAATTCATCGGATAGCTTTCCTCCTCCCTCTCCCGGTACTCTGGGGGAGGGCTAGGGTGAGGGCCCGGCTTTTAGGCGCCGTCGCGAGAGAGAAGAACAACCCTGACCAGAAAAGAAGAGCCCTCACCCTTCCCTCTCCCATCAGAATGGGAGAGGGTTCCGAAAACGTCGAGTCACACATGATTGCCACGATCAAAGAGCGTCTGGCCCGCAATGAGCTGGTGATGTCCGCTGCAGTTGGTCGCATCTTGCATCACAACCTGATTCAGATGATCGGCCTCTCGGGTAAGTTCCATGCGCTCTGGTTCGATCAAGAGCACTGTGGGCTGACGACTGAGCAGCTCGAAGTCGGCACGCTCGCGGCGCGCAGCGTGGGGTTGGATACTTTCGTCCGCGTCGCTCCGACCGATTATGCGATCGTCACGCGCTGTCTGGAGGCGGGCGGCGGCGGCGTCATGGCCGCGCAGGTCTTTACGGCGGCCCAGGCCGAGCAGTTCGTCCGCTGGGCCAAGTTCGCTCCCCGAGGCGCGCGGGGACTGAATAACGGCGGCTTCGACGCGAACTTCGCCCGCATTCCGCCTGCCGAATTCTGCAAGAAGGCCAACCGCGACACATTTGTGGCGATTCAGATCGAGACGCTGCAGTCGGTCGAAGAATGCGA
>DASZIA010000382.1:0-3985 GCA_035949535.1 Planctomycetaceae bacterium
GGCCAGTATATTGGAGCTGCGAGAGGCCATGTTTGGCGGCGTAAGCTTGGACCTCATTCTGGGTCGGCGAGTTAGAGACCCAGCCATCGCAAAGCGCAATGAGCTGCAGGTCTTCATCGGGTGGCAGCGATTCGATCACAACTTTCAAGTACCTCTCGTCGGAGGTCGACTCCTGTTGACACACTTAACTTCAGTCGCGGCGGCGATCTTGGTCGGCGCAGTGCCGCATCGGACCAGCACTCCGCCCCGTCTGATTTCCCAGCGCCATAACTGAGGTGTGATCGCATAGACCAAAAGCTTGCAGATTGCTGCACCCATCTTTCTGGTTGAAACGCTTCGCTAAGACAGGCCCCTCATCCGTCGAGCGAACCGCAAAGCACGGTGCCTGGCGTCGGCTGGTTGGGCACGACCGGGATCCTTGCGGCCCTGCGCCGCCGGGCCATCGAGGGAGGCAGCTATCGGGTCGTGGTTTCGCTGACGCGGACAGTGCTGTGGCAACTGTCACTGGGCATTTTCGACAAGGTTTACGCGCAGGCCACCGCCGGGTCAACCGACGAGCACACCTACGTTGCACCCGATCTGTTCACCGCAGAAACGCCGCTGGGCACGTATCAAGGGATGACCGATCAGGTCGTGCTGTCGCGGACGCTGACGGCGCCTGAAGGCAATCTCACTGGCATCGCCCAATTCGAGCTATCCGAAATGAGAAATCGTCATGTCGACGCCCAGAGTACACCTCACGCGCCGGTTCGATCAACCAAATTCCCTAGCCCAATCATCAACCGCAACCGTTCCTGATGCCGGCGAAGGGCGCGACCGTCCGCCGCGGACTCGGACCTGACGATGACGTGCGACCACTCGCCGAGTCATTGGCTGCCACGGATCACAGGCTGATGATCGTCGGGCACATTCCGTTTCTGGGGCGCCTGTGAGTCAGCTGGTTGTCGGCGATGCGAATCGCGCTATCGTCCAGTTCGAGGCGGCGGGACTGCTCGTCATGCAGTTTCAAGACGGCCTACGGACGATCACCTGCCTCTTCGATCCCGAGTTGATTCCGTAGCCTTGTCCGCGTCTAGGGAACTACTGGGGGCCAGTGACGCGACCAAACCGATCACTTATCGGTCGTTTGTTGCACGTTCGCAAAACCTACGAGATTCGCGAACTGGGCCGCGGGCCTTTGATGAGGAGTGCGAAGTGGCGGTCTCGACCGATCCAACTCACCAGATCCGCGTTTTGCCACACTTGAATGGACTGTGAGTTGCCTTGATGAACGACTCGGTTTAGTGCCTTAGCTGTTCTTCGGATCGCGATGTCGCATGCATAGAGACCAGCCGCGCGATCAACATGGCGCACAATTTCATTGGTTGTCGTCGGTCAACCATGCACGAGCGCCAGAATGTCGACGCCGCAGTCTTCGTCGCGCTTGGGCATTTTACTCATTGATGAATGCCTGGCGATTAGTGTTAGGCGCTCTCGCATAGCGGCGCGCCGGGGCGCCCCTGAAGGCAACCGGCGCGACCATGCCCGACGGTTTGCAAGTTCAGCGCGCTGTTCGCCCGCGACCTCACGAGCGTCCCATTGCTGCCATAAACCTGTCCCAACGCGCTAAGTCGTCGGCCGGCAGGGTGCCTGACAAATTCGGTGAGGTGACTGTTCCTCCGACTGTGCTCGGAGTCGACTGCGAAGCAGGGGAGACGACGGTCGGTTGATGCGACGCCGCTTGGATGGGCGGTCCGAAGCTGGCGTGGCTTGTCCCAATTGTGACTGCGATGTTCGTCGAGACCGAAAGGCCGTTCTTGGCGTCGGTGTATTTTATGCTGATCGTTCCAGAGCCGTTGAAGTCGGTCGTCGGCGTGAATCTCAGGCCGTTCAGCCATGCGTTGAGACTGGTCAACGTCCCGCTGATCGTCATCGACGCGGAATTGTTCGCACCGGAAACAAATGTGATTCCGATCGTCGACCCGAGTCTGAGGTTGCCGTGAGTCGCTGTCAGCACGACCTGTTCGATGTCGGTGCTGGCGTTGACGTCGGCAATCTTGATCGCCCTTTTCGAGAAGGTCAGCGTCCCGTTCTGGGGCACCGTGCCGGTCGTCGGAGCCGTCAGGGTCGGAGCGATCACATTGACCCTGAGTGCCACGTTCGTCAAAGCGGATCGGCCGTTGGGATCCGAGACCTGCATGGCCAGCGAATCCAACCCCGAGAAATTCCTGGTCGGCGTATAGACCATTCCGCTCAGGGCCGCATTCAGATTCGCCGCGGTCCCCGTCACGGTGAACGAAGCCGAGCCGTTCAGGCCCGTGTTGAAGCTCAAGCCGGTCGTGGACGCCAGCGTGATCGTCCCGTGCATGACCGACATCGTGAGAGAATTCGAGCCGCTGCCAGCGGCGGAGCCCTTAAAGCTGATCGGGTTGCCGTTGCTTGTCGAGAAGACGAGCGATCGGTTCTGGTCTAGCGTGCCCGAGGGGGGCGCAACAATCGCCGGCGCGCTGAGCGCGGTCACCGTGTAAACCACAGTCGTGGCAGCCGACAGACTGTCACCCCGGTCCGAGCCCGAAAGGGACAAGGAATCGGACTCGACGTGCATGGCTCTGGGTTTGTCGATCAGGCCATTGAGAGCCGCGTTCAGATTGGCGGCAGAGCCCGACACGGTGAACGACGCCGAGCCGTTGGTGTCCGTGGTGAAACTCAAGCCAGTGATCGATGCCAACGTCAGCATCCCGTGGGCGACAGGCAGAGTGAGCGAATCGCTGCTGGCGCCCGCGGCAGCATTGGCGAAACTGACGGCGTGGTCGTTGCCCGTCGAAAAAACCGGCGATCGATTTTCGCTCATCGATCCTGTCGCAGGAGCGGCAATCACCTGAGGACTGGCCGCGTTGACCGTCAGTGCAACGCTGCTCGAATTCGAAAGTCTGTCGTCGGCGCCGGTGTAACCGGTGGTCGGAGCAGACGTCAGTCTGCTTAAGGCCGCGTTCAGATTGGCGATCATGCCCGTCGGGGTGGACGAGGGGGAACCGTTGGTGCCGGTCGTGAAACTCGACCCGGTTGTGGGACCCAGAGTCAGCCTTCCGCTTGAAACCGACAGCGAAAGCGAGTCGGAGTTGCTACCCGCCGCGGCGTCGATAACGGAAATCGCGCTGCTGTTGCCGCTCGAGAAGACGAGCGAGATGTTCTCGGTCTCTGGCGCCGTGCCAGGTGCAGTGATTGCCGGAGCTGCCAGAGCGTTGACGGTCAGCGACGCGTTGGTCGAACTCGACAGCGCATCTCCCGGGGAAGTGACCACGTTGATGGCCGAGTTCACACTGGCGACTGGGCTCGACGCTGTGAAGGTGGCCGAGCCGTTGGTGCCGGTGGTAAAGCTCAACCCGGCCGCAGAGCCAAGAGCCATCGTTCCCTGCGAAACCGACTGCGAGAGCGAGTCGGAGTGGGCGCCGGCCGTGGAATCGGTGTAAGAAAGCGCGCTCCCGTTGCCACCCGAGAAGGCGGGCGACCCGTTTCCGGTCAACGCGGGCGAGCCGGGTACGCTGATGGCCGGCGCGCTCAAAGCGGTGACCGTCAGCGCCACGCTGGTCGAAGCCGATAGCGTATCACCAGGATCCGTGACCGAAACGGATAACGAATCGGAACCGGAATAAAGAGCAGTCGGCTGATAGACCAATCCGTTCAAGGCCGCATTGAGATTGGTCACCGTGCCGCTCACGGTGAACGAAGACGAGCCGTTGGTGCCGTTGGTAAAGCTCAGGCCGTTGGAGGAGGCTAGCGTCAGGGTCCCGTCCGAAGCTGAAAGTGTGAGCGAGTCGGCGTTTGATCCTGCGGCGGCATCCATAATCGAAATCGCGTTACTGTCCCCGCTGGAGAACGTCAAAGAGCCATTCTCGCTGAGAGAGCCGCTTCCCGGAGCAGAGATCGCCGGCGCGTTCAAAGCGGCGACCGTGATCGACACGCTGGTCGAAGCCGACAGGCTGTCGGTCGGATCGGAAACCGACGC
>DASZIA010000383.1:0-82556 GCA_035949535.1 Planctomycetaceae bacterium
TTTTCCAGACGGTCCCGATCGTGGCGATTGCTCCGCTGATCGTGCTCTGGTCGGGGACGGGGTTTCGCAGCGTGGTGCTCGTCGCATTCATCGTCAGCGTCTTTCCGATCATCACCAACGCGACGGCCGGTCTGACATCGATCGATCCGGACCTCCTCGACCTGTTTCGCCTGCACGGGGCGTCGCGCTGGCAGACACTGTTCAAGCTGCGGCTGCCGGGAGCCGTGCCGTCGACGGTGACGGGGGCGAAGACGTCGAGCGGCCTGGCGGTGATCGGCACGATCGTGGGCGAGTTCTTCGTCGGCTACGACCCATCCGAACATTTTGGACTCGGATATCTGATCCAGGAATCGACGACGCAGCTCAAGGTTGACCTGGTGCTCTGCGCGGTCGTGCTCGCGACTCTGCTGGGACTGATCGTGTTCGGCACGGTAAATTTGATCGGTGCGCTTGTGCTTCGACGCTACAGTCAGGCCGGCTAGGGCGCGCAGATAGCGCAGGCGAGCGGCGGGTGTAAGCCCGCCGGTTCTTTGATTTCAGGTGAAACATCCGACAAGAGCAGAACCGGCGGGCTGACACCCGCCGCTCGCCCCGGCCTCTGCGCGCCCTAGCCGGTCTGGCTATACCGTTTGAGCACGATCGCTCCGATCAGGCTCACGGTCCCGAACACGAGCAGCCCCAGCAGGGTCGCGAGCACGACCGCGCAGAGCACCAGGTCAACCTTGAGTTGCGTCGTCGATTCCTGGATCAGGTATCCGAGCCCAAAATGCTCGGACGGATCGTAGCCGACGAAGAACTCGCCCACGATCGTGCCGATCACCGCCAGGCCGCTCGACGTCTTGGCCCCCGTCACCGTCGACGGCACGGCTCCCGGCAGCCGCAGCTTGAACAGCGTCTGCCAGCGCGACGCTCCGTGCAGGCGAAACAGGTCGAGGAGGTCCGGATCGATCGATGTCAGACCGGCCGTCGTGTTGGTGATGATTGGAAAGACGCTGACGATGAATGCGACGAGCACCACGCTGCGAAACCCCGTCCCCGACCAGAGCACAATCAACGGAGCGATTGCCACGATGGGGACCGTCTGGAAAAAGATTGCGTAGGGAAAAAAGCTGCGCCGAACGATCGCCGACTGCGAAAAGACGATCGCGACGAACACGCCGATCACCAAACTTGCCAAGAACCCGGCTGCAGCTCCGGCTGCGGTGATCCAAGTTGCGGAGGCCAGCTTGCCAAGATTCTCAAGGGCCGCATGACCGACGTCGGTCGGGCTGGGCAAGAGAAAGGGCGGTATTTTCCAAAGCCCCACGATCCCCTGCCAGGCGGCGAGCATTAGGAGGAAGAGCGCAATCGGCGGAAGGACCGCGGTCAGCACTGATCGGCGGGCGAACTTCATGAAGCGGCCTTCCGCAAAAGCGCGCTCACCTCGCCCACCTGCCGGGCGAATTCGCCAGTTCCTCTCAATTCGGGCCGCCGCGGATACTCGAAGGGGACAACCACGTCGCTTGCGATTCGTCCCGGCGCTGGCGTGACGACCAGAATCCGTTGCGAAAGATAAACGGCTTCGCTCACGTTATGGGTGACGAAGATGGCCGTCGGCCGCCGCGCCAGCCAAATCCGCTCAAGCTCGTCGTTGAGTTGCTGACGCAACAGGTCGTCCAAGGCACCGAAGGGCTCGTCGAGCAGAAGGAGTTCGGGCTCGGTGACCAGCGCTCGGGCCAGCGACACTCGCATTCGCATGCCGCCGGAGAGCATCCGCGGCGTTTTGGTCGAATCGGCCTCGGCCAGTCCCACGAGCGCGAGTGCCCCAGCGATGCGAGCGGACCGGTTTGCCCTCGAACTGTGATCGAGTTCCAGAGGCAAGCCGACATTTTGAGCGGCCGTCCGCCAGGCCAAAAGCCGCGGATCCTGAAACACGAAACCAAAACGCGCTGCGCCTCGGGTCGTCGCCGCGGCCGTTCGATGTCCCACGCGGAGCAAACCGCTCGTGGGCGGAATTAACCCGGCAATGATTCGCAGCAAAGTCGATTTCCCGCACCCAGACGGGCCGACGATGGCGACGAATTCCCCCCCGCCGATCGCAAAACTGGCGTCCGCCACCGCGACATGGCCCCCCTCGTAGGTCATGCCCACGCGGTCGGCAACGACCTCTGCGGCGGCATCCTTCATCCTGGAACCTCGATCGTTTCGACCGCCAAGGAGGGCAGCTCAAGGATCGCGATCGTCCGCGGATTGGCTCGGAAGAGGGCACCAGGATTGAGCACAAGCGTTTTGCCTTCGTAATGCAGGTCGGGCACGTGCGTGTGACCGTAGCAGACGAGCCGGTAGGCCTGCGAGTTCACCGCTTGCTGAAACCGCCGATGATCGTGCCCGTGGACCAGCGCAATCCGGCAGCCGGCCAGCTCAATCTCGCCGAACTCGTCGTGGCAGGTTTGCTCGACCAGTTCGATCGCGTCTCTGAGCGCTGCGAAATCGTGGTCGCAATTGCCGAAGACATAGTGGCCCGGCCAGCGGGAAAAGATCTGCACAATCTCCGGCGATCCGATGTCGCCGCAGTGCAGGATCTGTTCGACCTGGCGCTCCTGCAAGAGTTCGGCCGCGCGGCGCGCGCTCGGCAAATGTCCGTGAGTGTCGCTGACCACGCCGATCCGCATCGAGGGCCGTTCCCTTTCCGATCGGCGTTTTAGTGGATGCACTCGGGCAAACTGGTGGGTGGCACTGGCGGCTTTTCCGGCTTGTCCGCCAGTGCGCTCTCGGGAAGAGCGCCCAAATACCACTGGCGGGCAAGCCGCCAGTGCCACCCAATCGAGCTGTTTTGTCGTAAACAGACCATTAGGTGGACAGTTCGTCGACTTGGAAAGAATCTCGCTGCGGGCTGGTTTGCAACTGCACCATCGAGCGATAGCGGCTGTCGGTCTCCATCAGCTCGGCGTGCGTTCCCGATTCGACTTCGCGGCCGTCTTCGAGCACGATGATTCGATCGGCGTGCGCGATCGTGCTCAAGCGGTGGGCGATGACAAAGCAGGTCCGGTCCTGCATCAGCCGCGACAGTCCCGATTGAATCAGCCGCTCGCTCTCGGTGTCGAGGTTGCTGGTCGCTTCGTCGTGGATCAGGATTTTTGGATCGGCCAAAACCGCCCGCGCGATGGCCAGCCGCTGCCGCTGTCCGCCGCTGAGTTTGACTCCTCGCTCGCCGATCAGCGTGTCGTACCCTTCGGGCAGACGCGAGATGAATTCGTCGGCGTTGGCGATCAGTGCGGCCCGGCGAACTTCGGCGTCCGTGGCGTCACGATTCGCGTAGCCGATGTTTTCGGCGATCGACCCATCGAACAGAAAGACGTCCTGCTCGACGACGCCCAAGAGCGAGCGGTAGCTCTCGACGTGAATGTCTCGCACATTGAGGCCGTCAAAAGTGACGCGACCGACCGTGGGATCGTAAAACCGCGCGACGAGGTTGCAGAGCGTCGTTTTCCCCGCACCGCTTGGACCAATGAGCGCAATCAGTTGCCCCGGCTCGGCCACCAGCGTCACATTCCGCAAGGCTGGCTGCGAGGCGCCCGGATACAAGAACGTGACGTCCTCGAGGACCACGCGGCCCCGGGCCTGATCCTTGTCGATCCGCACCGAGTCGCCGGTCGGCAGCATCTCGCGCGGTTCGTCCAATAGATCCAGGATGCGGTCGAGGGCCGACAGGCTGTTTTGCAACGTGGCCGCACTCTCAGCCAAGACCGCCAACGGCTCCAACAGCATGGCGAGGTAGACCAGAAACATCATCAGGTCGCCCAAGGTCAGCGCGCCGGACAAGACCTGCCAACCGCCGTAGAGCATCAAGAGACCGGTGCTGAGCGGAATCAGCGCTTCCCAACAAATCTCGATGATTCGCGCCCACCACCAGACGAGCAGTTCCTGCCGGGCCATCAGGTCGTTGGAGCGCACAAATCGGCCGGCCTCGCTGTGCTCGCGACTGAACCCGCGCACCACCCGCATGCCGCTGAACGATTCGGTCGTGTGTGCGTCGATCGACTCGCGGCGGGCCCGGATCGCCTTGTGCTGCGGGCGAATGCGATTGATCCATGTGCGATGCGTGAGAAAGACGAGCGGCACGAGCACAAGCGCTCCGGTCAACAACCGCCAGTCGGCCCACGCCAGAATGATCAGGCTGCCGATCAACTGGACAATCGCCCGCCAGGGGTTGTAGAGCATGCCGAAGATCAGCTCGCCCACTGCCCCGGCATCCTCGCGTAGCACACTCGCGACACCCCCGGATTTCAGCTCGTGGACCCGATGCAGCGGCAAACGGACAGCGTGTTCGAAGGCCCGCTTGCGGATCGAGAGCTGCAGCCGCTTGGTGGCCCGCGTCCCGTACCAACGCCCCCAAACGTGGAGCCCGACTTTCACCAAGTTTAAAATCGTGACGACCACCACGATGAACAGCAGCAGCGCCCACGGGTTGTGGGGCACATGGAGCCAGCTCGGGATGGCCTGCGGCAGGGGTTTTTTGCCCAGCACATTATCGACGACGAATTTCGTCGACGCAGGCGGGCCGAGCCCGAGAATCGTCGAGAACGTCAGCGTCGCCAGCGAAAAATAGACGGCCGGCCGCTGATCACCCAGGAGCCGGAAGAAGCTGCGGACCAGGACCCTCGTTGAGCGGACCCGAGGCCGCCGACGCATTGTGGCGGCAAGCTCCGGCTGGAGACTCTCCTTCTTGCGAAGTCTTTCGCGATATTGAGCGAAGCGTTGGCGACTCGACTCAATCCGTCTCGACATACTGTCCTGCTTAAGACTCCGGGTGCCCGCCTTTTAAGACACTGCTAAGCAACTCGAGACCGTCGGGGAATACGAGCGGTGTTTCCTGCATTGCCCTCGCTTACGCGTCGGGTTAATGCATGCGACACACCAACCCGAAGCGTGAGCGAGGGCTCCTTGTTCACATCGAATTCCCGGACACTCTCGAGCAAGCTCAGCCGTGGCACACAACGCCAAGACTTAGTGGCGTCTTGGCACTCCATTATATTCCATCGGCAAGCTTGCCGTCTTGCAGGCGCAGGACGTTATCCGATTCGGTTAGGTAACGCTGGTCGTGCGTAACGACCACAACCGTCGTCTTGAGTTCCTCGTGCAAGCGGCGCAAATGGCCGAAAACCTCGGCACCGGTGGCACTGTCCAGCTCGCCCGTCGGTTCGTCGGCAAGCACCAGCTTGGGGCGTTTCAAGATCGCCCGGGCGATGGCCACTCGTTGCTGTTCCCCACCGGACAGTTGATTGGGCCGGTGGTCGAGGCGGTCGCCCAGCCCCACGTCTTTGAGAAGCCGGATCGCTCGGCTGCGGAGATCCGCCGAGATTCCCCGCGGCATATATGGAACCAGCACGTTGTCCACCGCCGTCAGGTTGGCCAGCAGGTTGAAGCTCTGGAAAACGAAGCCGACGTCTTCCCGGCGATAATTGTCGCGCTCCTGCGATGTGAACTGTTGCAGGTGCCGGCCCCCGACAACGATCTCTCCTCGGCTCGGCTCATCGAGAGCGCCGATCAGATAGAGCAACGAGCTTTTGCCGCTGCCTGACGGACCGACGATGAACGTAAATGTTCCGGCCGGGATTTCGGCAGTCACACCGCGCAAGGCCCGCACCTCGGTCGTTCCCAGGTGATGACTCTTGGCGACGTCGCGCAGTTCGATCCGCGTCCCCTGCGGCGTTGGGCCCGGCTTGCCGTTTCCGTTCGATCCGCGGAATTGGCCTTCGATCGCGGTCCGCAATTGCTCGCGCGTCCGGCGGAAGGCGTCGAGACATTCCTCGGGAGTGCCGTTGACATGCCCCGGGTCGTCGAGAGGCCAATCCAATCGCCGCACGTCGGCAGGAAATGTCGGGCACTCGCGAGCCGCCGATTCACACAACGTGATCAGCACGTCGGGCAGTGTTCCGTCCGGGGGCAGAAATTCGTGGACCGATTTGCTGCGCTGCGACGAAAGGTCGGTCCCGATCTCGCGCATGGCGGCGATCGCCAACGGATGCACGAATCCTGTCGGACGCGAGCCGGCAGACAGGGCCTCAACGCGATCGCCGAACGATTTTCGCAGAAGGCCTTCGGCCATCTGGCTGCGGCTGGAATTTCCCGTACACAGGAAGAGAACGCGCAGCCGCTTTTCCATCGAACGCATCGACCCTCGGCCAAGACCGACCGGCATATGCGAGGGGAGGGCGAGGCTCCCGCCGAGCCGCAACGACGAGAAGACCGGCTCAGCAGGAGCTTCGCCCTCCCGAATGCAAGAAAACCTTTGCTCTGATGTCACTGTATTGACTGTGAAAAGGCCCGTCCATCGTTGGCAGGTCAACTGGAATCTGAGTATGCTTCTAACCGGTACCCGCCTCCGCCCGCCCGCCGCTCGGCATAGCCGTTGCGAAGCCCCTCGGAGAACGGACCTTCGAGCGTCCTGGGCCGAGAAATCAGGGCTTTTTTGCCCGCGCAGCGAAGCCCCGAGGCGCTAAGGATGCACGCTTTCTGTGCAGCCGTGCCGAATGTAATTGCGCGCCGAGCCACGAATGAGACTCACGAAAGGACCGGACGATGACCCCCAAGGAATTCTTTGAATTCATGAAGAAGAGCGATTCCGAGCAGATCGATCTCAAGTTCTGCGACATGCTCGGAACCTGGCAGCACTGCACTTATCCGATCGATACGCTCGACGAAGGGATCTTCGAGGACGGCCTGGGGTTCGACGGTTCCTCGATTCGCGGCTGGCAGGCGATTAATGCGTCAGACATGCTGGCCGTCCCTGACCCGAAATCGGCTGTGATCGACCCGTTCTTCGCCAAGCCGACGGTCAGTGTAATCGCCGACATCGTCGACCCGATCACCAAGGAAAAATACTCCCGCGACCCGCGGAACATCGCCAAAAAGGGGATCGCCTATCTCAAGCAGACGGGCATCGCCGACACCTGCTACATCGGCCCTGAGCCCGAGTTCTTTATCTTCGACGACGTGCGGTACCAGTCGAAACAGAACGGCGCGATGTACGAGATCGACTCGGTCGAGGCGGCCTGGAACTCGGCACGCGCCGAAGGGCCGAACCTGGGGCACAAGCCCGCTTACAAAGCTGGCTACTTCCCCGTCTCCCCGATGGACACGCTAGGGGACCTGCGGACCGAGATGGTCAACGAAATGCGGAAGATCGGCATCGCCATCGAAGCCCACCATCACGAAGTGGCCACAGCCGGACAGTGCGAAATCGACATGAAGTTCCAGGACCTGGTCAAGATGGGCGACCAGATGATGTGGTACAAGTACATCATCAAGAACGTCGCTCGCCGCAACGGCAAGACCGTGACGTTCATGCCCAAGCCGATCTTCGAGGACAACGGCTCTGGCATGCATACCCACATCTCGCTGTGGAAAGGAAGCAAGCCGCTGATGGCCGGCGACGGCTACGCCGGCTTGAGCGAAACGGGGCTGCATGGCATCGGCGGAATCTTGAAGCACGGCCGGGCCCTGTTGGCCTTCGCCGCGCCGACGGCCAACTCTTATCACCGGCTCGTCCCAGGCTTCGAGGCGCCGGTCACGCTGGCCCTGTCGCAGCGGAATCGCTCGGCCGCCGTGCGGATCCCGATGTACTCGGCCAGCCCGAAGTCCAAGCGGGCCGAGTTCCGTTGTCCCGATCCGTCGTGCAATCCGTACCTGACGTTCACGGCCCTGATGATGGCCATGATCGACGGCGTGCAGAACAAGATCGACCCGGGCGCGCCGCTTGATCGCGACATTTATGACATGTCGCCCGAAGAACTGGCCGAGACCAACACCACCCCCGGATCGCTGCCGGAGGCGCTCGAGGCCCTCGAGGCCGATCACGCCTTCCTGCTCAAAGGCGACGTCTTCACCAAGGATCTGATCGAGACTTGGATCGAGTGGAAGAAGACGAAGGAAGTCGACCCGATCCGATTGCGGCCCCATCCGCACGAGTTCGAGTTGTATTACAACGTGTGAGCGCTGTTCGGCTTCGACCCTCTCCCCATTCCGATGGGGAGAGGGAAGGGTGAGGGGGCTTGTGCCTGACGGCCGGCGGAATAAATGCGCCCTCACCCCGGGCCCTCTCCCCATCGGAATGGGAGAGGGTGAAAGAGGCCGCCGCGCCGCGAGACCATCCGAGCCCAATAAAGAAGGGGAACAGGCGCCCTGCCGATCCAGCGGTGCCGGCGGTGCGAGTCCCCTCTTTGTTTTCCGCGAACCAGTTCCGCTCAGCCAGCTGAAACGATCACCGCGTCGAGCCGACCCAAAAACTGAAGTCCCGCGTCAGATTCGACTGCGGGCCGACAGCGCTGCCCTTCGAGGGACTCTGCGCCGCGGCCTTTTTGGGAGCCGCCGCAGGGGTGGCCGCTGCCGGCTTGGGGGCCGGTGCGGGGGCCGGGGTGACAGACGCAGCAGGCGCCACAGGGGCGACCGGCGCCACGGGGGCGACGGACGCCATCGGCTTCGGCATCGCGTAGGCAGTGGCGGGTAAGTTTATTACCGCCCGCGGGATCGCTGTCACGGAGGTCGCGATGTTCGCCGGCGCGGCCGGCGTGCTTGATCTGACAGGAACCGCCTCTGGGGCAGCCGTCACTGACGTGACCGGCGGCCAGGTCGCGGACCACGCCTTTGCTTCCGAGATAATCAGGTCGAGAATCTGCACCTTCTCGTTGGCTTTGTCCTGCTCATCCGTGTTGCCGGTTTTTGCCTGTGCGGCAGCCAGAGCGCGCTGCAATTGGGCGATCTTGACAAACTCCCGGAGTCGCCGCTCGGCGCTCCGCATTCGAGTGTGGGCGGCGATTCGCGTCATCAAGTCGGGTGGGACGTTGTTTACCTGCTCCGATCTTGCCCGTTTGATTTCGTCGACCGCGTTGTCGACGAGCTTTGCCAGCTGCATCACGTCGGTGGGGGCATCGAGCGACGCGGCGGCACCGCGCAGTTTTTCCTGAATCGCAGTGGCTTCCGCCGCTTTCTCGTGGACTGCCGCGTTGCTGCTCAAAACGTACTTGTCCGCGGTGCCGAGTTTCTTGGCGGTCAATTGATCGAGGAGCAACAAGTGCTTGTCCTCAGACTTGCTCGAACTCTCTGAGGCTGAGTTCTTCTTGAGCTCTCTCAAGACCAGCTCGTGGACGGTTTTTTCCGTCTGTCGCCGCGTCGTCGCCTGTGCGGGGTCGGCTTTCACGACCACGTGTCGCTGCCTCGTCTCCTGCTTGGGAGCCGGAGTGCTTGCGCTCGGCGAGTTATCCTTTGAGGTTGACGACTCCTTGCGTATCCGCTCGGCTTTCTGCTGGAGCTTTTCGAGGACCTTTTGCTGCGCCTCGATCTGGGCTCGCAGCGCTTGCATTTGCGCTCGATGGGCTTCCATTTGAGCGCGGTGGGCCTGGCCCTGGATCATTATGTAGGGCAGATGCACTGGATTGTCGACTGTGCCGGCGGGAAACTCGAACTTGAACCCTTGCTCCTCGGTCTCTTCTTTGTCGGACTTGGTCTCCGCTTTGTGCTTCTTGGAATCGTGCTTTTCATCGTGGCTCTTCCCGGCGCCGTGGCCATGTCCAGATCCGTGGCCGGTCCCCTCTTCGTCGTCTGCATCGATCATGATTTTGATTTGATCGAGCCCCTTCAGCTCGCCCAGTTCTTTGAGCTTTTCGAGTCCCTTGAGCTGTTCGAGCCCTTTGAGTCCTTCGAGCCCTTTGAGCTGGCCGAGTTCTTTGAGCTGTTCCAGCTCCTTGAGTTCGCCGAGTTCTTTCAGCTCGCCAAGCTCCTTCAACTGTTCGAGCGCCTTGAGTTCACCCAGATGTTTGAATAGTTCGGGATTCGGAAATCCTGCGCCTAACTTGTCCGCCTTCAAACCCTCCAACGACTTCTTCAGCTTTTCGATGTCGGCCGGACTCTTGCCGAAGCCTTTCATTTTCTTCACGCGGACTTTGTGATCGGGCCCCACCTCAAGGATCATCACTCCGTCGTCGGTTCTTAGCTCAATCGTCCTCTCTTCTTCTCCGTCCTTGTCACCCTTCTGGAGTTTCTTGGCTTTGATCGCCAGGCCCAATGCTTTCGCCTTTGCTTTCTTGTCCTCTCCCTTCGCGCCGCGCGAACCTTTTTCGTCGTCCTGGTCCGGCATCGCGATCACGAAACGCTTCCCGTCCACCTCGAACTTAAGGACGCCCTTCGAATCGGAGTCGCCGGGCTTGCCGTTCGACTCGATGACTTTGCCATCCTTCATGATGATCGTGTGCGAGTGGCGGCCGGCAGAGGCTTTTGCCTTGGCCTTGGCTTTTGCCGCGTCGTCGTCCGAGACGATCACATCGAACTTCATGATCTCCTTCAGCTCGACGTCTTCGCCGTCTTTCACAACCTTCCTGTGCCGCTCGCCGCTCTCGGTCGACTTCTTGTGCTCGCCCCCGGCCTTGGACTCTTCCAGCACCTTATGCAGCTCGGCCATTTGTTTGTGCAGCCGCGCCGATTCGCGAGCGAGCTTCGCGTACTGCTTTTTCATCCTTGCCAGTCGTTTGTCGCCAGACTTCGGCGCGTCGTCGTCTTCTTCGTCGTCTTTCAGCTTGATGATGACGTTGTCGTCGTCGTCCACCACCGTGTCGGATGAGCTGATATTCAGCTTGTCGATCACGGCAGGTTTGTCGTCCTCGTCATCCATCGTGACCGTGACCGTTGCGGTCTCTGAGACCGCCGGCGTTTTGTCCGCCTTCTCGGGCTCGTCTTGGGCCGTGCGGCCCAGGCTGGCAGCCATCGCGATGATCAGCCCGCCCAGCACCGTGCAAGAGGCGATGCGCCAAGCGGGCGAGCTGTGCATCACCAGAGGTCGTTCGCGTCGGATCAGCATCTCGATTCTCCTCGAAAAGGGCGTTGTCGATCCCAAAACTCCTGTGGCACCCGCGGGCAAGAACGACGCGCGGCGCGTCGCCCGCACGAAGGCGATCAGCTCCCGCGCATACTCGTCGCGAGACGAACGCGTCGCCGCCCATTCGTCGGCCACCAGCTCGGCACTCAACCGCGCCCGCGACCTCAGCCACCAGAAGGCCGGGTGGAAGAACAAAAACAAGAACGAAACATTGAACAACAGCGTTCCCCAAGCGTCCCGCCGACCGATGTGCACCAGCTCGTGCCGCAGTACGTGCCGCAACAGCTCGGCGTTTTCCGGAACGCACTGGGCCGCGGGCAACACGATCGTCGGCCGGAAGATGCCGAATGACATGGCCCGCGGATAGCGCTTCGAGACGACCAGCCACACGCGGAGCGTGTCGCACTCGTCGCACAGTTCGGCGAAAATGTCTTCGAGCCAGGTCTCCGGCCACTCGGAGGTCCATACAATCGTCGCAAGCAGACTGCGCCCGAGTGCGATCCAGGCGGCACACAGCGCGAAGCCGAGAGCGTAGGCGCCAAACAACAGCAGCTTCCAGTTCCCCTCCAGGAACGTCGCAGATCGGGCCCACAGTGTTGCCGAGATCGGTTCCGCCGGTGTCTCGGCCTGGGCCGCCGGTTGAACTTCCGCGCCAGCCGAGTTCATCGCAACTGTCTGGTCGACGGATTGGTTAATCGCGGCGCGCACGCCCGGCGAGAGTGTCCACACGGCCGATTTTGGGCTGACGTCTTCCCCCTTGAGAGCGAGCGAATCGCTCAGGGATTCCTCGTTCATGACCACGCCGTCCTCGTCCGCCCGCGCCAAGAGCGCCGGCACGAGATCGAAATGAATCGTCGGTGCGACGGGCGCCGAAGATGCCTCTGGCGAAGAATCGTGCCGCGGCGCGGGAGCGGCCTGTGCGGGCGTCTTCGGCCGCATGCTCGAAGAAAGCTCGGCGAAAAATCCGTGAGCCAGCGGCCGTGGCAGCGGTGTGACGGCCAGGATCACCCAAATCAGCGTCGCGGCGATCGCCAGTTCGGCCAGCCGCTGCCGATGCACGGGCGAGCGATGGGCCGCCACGGCCAGGCAGCCAAACGTGAGCAACAGCGTGACTCCCGCAAACAGAGCCGGCCCATTTTTGATCGTGGCATCAATGAGGTAGTTCATGAATGGCGCCTTTCCGAACGGGGTTGCTTGCCGCGAGCCGCGCGAACTTCGGCCACAAGCTCTTCCAACCGGGTCAGCTCGGCCTCGGTCGGCGTGCGATTGGAAAACGCATTCTCGACGAGCTGGTCGATCGCCCCGTCAAAGACGTGCTCGACAAACTGCGTCGTCAGCTTGCGAGTCGTCTGCTCGCGGGGAGCGACGGGCTTATAGACAAACGTGCGGCCGTCGACCCGATGTCGCACGAGGCCTTTCTCCTCCATCGTCCGCAAGAACGCCTGCACGGTGTTCTGCACGATCGGCGCGGTCTCGCGCATCCGCTCGTAGACATCGCGGACGGAGGCTTCGCCCCGCTCCCAGAGGATTTTGAGAATCTCGAGTTCCCGCTCAGTCGGGTTCGACGCCAGAGTCATTTCGAACACCTCCTGCGTGTCGCTTAGTATGTTACGCTTAGTCAGCTAAGCTTACTGACGGGCGCGGGAGCTGTCAACAGGTCGTTCGCTAAAAAAACGGCATTCTTGGGAGAGAATCGGGGCGCTCTTTGGAAAGGCGCGTCCTCGGCAGCCGCGAAGCGCAGCACCCGCCAGCTCATCCGCCGCGGCGGAGCCGGCTCGCCCCGTTCACCGGCCCGGCGAGCGGGATTCGTCAGTCAAGGCGCGGTGTCGAGCCGCTCATCGGCGGATTTAGATTTGCGGTTCATGCGAAGCCGCCAATAGATAAATCCGACGATCACCAAGACGCCCGCGATGATCGCGCCCCATTCCATCGGCTCGAGGACTGCGAGAATCACGGGTAGTCTCCATTCATGAAGCGCGAAAAAACCGCTGCACCCGCCGACATTGTACCATGCGTTGCCTTGAAAGAGCCGCGCACGCAGCAAGCGGTGGTCTGCTGTGAAGCTAACCGCGCGACTTTTTGGGCGGCATTCATGCAGCTAGCCTGCATGCACCGTCAGCGGCGGACCGCTTACTCCGTGCGCGGCTCCATAATACGAAAACCGGCTCAGCAGGAGCTTCGCCCTCCCGTCGAGCGTTCACTCCTCCGAGGGCGGCGGCACCGCCGGTTTCGGCTTCTCCGCCGGCCGAATCAGTCCCTTCTGCAGATCGTTGACAACCTCGGCCAGGATGGCCGGATTGGCCGTCTTGAGGACATGCTCGATGCGCGACTTGGGCACATTCAGCCGCTGCATGATCTCACCAGCCTGCTTCCACAGCCGATCTTTCTTCTTCCCCTCGGCCAGGTACAGATCGCTGGTGATTTCGCTCAGCTTGACCGAGTCGATGTCCTCGCGGTTGTCGTAAAACCGCTTGATGATTTTCTTCTGGTGGTTGCTGTATTCGCGTGGCATTTCCGCGCCTCGATTTTGTTTTCGCGCTGTGTTGTTCACCGGCGTCGCAACAAAAAAGGCCGGCAAAGCCGGCCTGAGTTTTGATCGACATCGCTCGCAGAATGAGCGTTCCTGGCCAAAAATACCCCCAGAGGGATTTGAACCCTCGTCACGGGACTGAGAACCCCGGATCCTGGGCCGCTAGACGATGGGGGCCTGCATGGTTCTTTACAGCACGCTTAGCGGGGTGTCAACCGAATGATTGCGATGTGATTATCGCGAGCCAAATCCCGAGTCCCCGGAGTGTGAACATCGACGAGCTGCTCAACGCCTTTCAACCCCGACAGGGGTGGCACTTGGTGGCACTCCTGTTGCCACCGGTGTAAACCGGTGGGCAACGGTCTCCACAATGCACCTGTTAAGCCCCCGAGAGGGGGCGACACTCCTCTGCCGACAGAGTGTCGCCCCCACTTGGGGGCTTTTTCGGCATTGAGTCGGGCCTCAGTCCACGGGCGACGCACCGTGGCAAGGGGAGTGCCGCCCCTCACGGGGCTAATCATTGGCCCTCGGGCCTAATGGCAGCTTGCTCGAGTCGACGTTCGGCCTCAGTCCCCAGGTGCGCAGCGTGAGCGCCAAGAGGGCCAGACACATCAGCCATTGGGCGGTGCTAGTTGCGATGTAGACTCCGTGCAGCCGAAGGAATTTTTCTTCGTCGAGAAAGTTGTGACCGGGGATGTCCAACAATCGGTCCATGAGCACGTGCAGGCCAATCAGCAGGCCGAGGGTCACGACGAGTCCCGACCAGAGTGCCCAGCCATTCCGACCCAGCCACGACGACCGCGGCGCGTCGAGCCATAACATGATGCCCCACACGGTCACGCAGACGGCTCCCGCGCAGTTGAGGTAATTCGTAACCGCTTGCGTGATGAAGCCTTGCTCGGTTTCGGATCCCAAAACTGAGGCCCCGACAGGGACCACGACTCCGCCGTAGAACATGAATCCGCCTTGCCAGAAGGCGATGCACAGCAGGAGGACGAAGCGGCGAAAAAGGGTCATCAGGGACCGGTCGTCTGGTAGCGCGGACTGCATGGTGGATCGTCGATCGTACCGCCAACAGACGATAGCCGTGCGGGGTGCCCCAGGGAACGCCCAGGGCGGGGTTTCCTGCGCATTAGCAGCTCAGCTTTTCCGGGGCTGACCCACCGTGGCAAGAGGAGGGCCGCCTCTTTCGAGTCAAATGCGGGGAATTCTGGCCCTCCGGGGCGCCGAACTATTTCTCAAGTTGTTTACACGGCCGTAGAACATTGGGCTCGATCGAAATTGAACAGTGTGGACAATGGATCTTAGGTGCGCGCGGGAGAAGGCAACTTCTAGGCTGCTGCGCTGGGTGTGCAGTTTTTGTACAGCGAGTTCGGGCGGGACACCGGGACTGGGGACGGGACACCGGGATTGGGACGGGACACCGGGACACCGGGACTGGGACGGGACACCGGGACACCGGGACTGGGACGGGACACCGGGACTGGGACGGGACACGGGGGGACGGGACACCGGGACTGGGACGGGACACCGGGATTGGGACGGGACACCGGGACTGGGGACGGGACACTGGGACTGGGGACGGGACACTGGGACTGGGGACGGGACACGGGACTGGGGACGGGACACGGGACTGGGGACGGGACACGGGACTGGGGACGGGACACGGGACTGGACACTGGGACTGGGACATCGGGACGGGGACGTTGTTTTTGGATGTCAGTCTAGTCGCGGAAAGAAACTGGCCGGTGGGTCGGGACACGTTGTTTCGATAGGAAGTTGACCCACAGAGTAGTTGACCCAGCGGGCCTAGCGAGGCACCCGCAGCCACCACAGTTCCTGGTGGGCCTCGAGCTTCCGCCTTATATAGTCTTAAGACGTTCTAACGAGTGAGCTGATCCGGGCGTCGGCGTCGAAAGCGTCGTGGGATTGGCGAGTAAGGTCGATCCGACCATGTGTTCCATGAGCAAGTGCCGTGAACAGTTTTGCAGACCTGATTGCTTCCCGCCGCGAATGGATTGAGCAGACGCTCAAGCCATGGTGTCGGGTCGCCGCGCTCAAGGACTTGAAGCGCGCGGAGTTGGAATGGGAGGACATTGCGGGCAAGGTCGATCCCAAAGCGACCCTCTGGACCTGGGCTTGGGGACGCTTTCCGAACATCGTCCACGAGGGGCTCGCCGGAGTCGACGAAACGCATGCGGTCCGCGTGACGCTCAAGAGCGGCCAGGCCCACCTCGGCTATCCCGACAATCGAAAGAGCGACGCGGGCAGGCTGGTCCTCCTTTCGACCGAATCGACGGGCCCGGGCCGGGTCGCGGAAATTGGTCCCATTTCCATTGACGACATTGCTCAAATCGAACGCGCTGGTTCTTGATAAAAAGGGGAGATCTCGTGGATCGCGCCGTGCTGACTGACGTATCTCGCCGGGAGTTTCTCGCCCGTTCGACGGAGGCCGCGCTCGGGGCGTTGACGGCGGCCGGCTCAGTGGCCACTCTGCAGGCCGCTTCGGAAAAGCCCGTGAAAAACGACCCCGCTAAAAAGGACGCCGCAAAAAACGACGCTGCACCGATCGTCGACACCCATGTGCATTTGTGGGACTTGAGCAAGCTGCGTCTCCCTTGGATGAGTTTGCCCAAGGGAAAGCCGCTGGCGCACAACTATCTGCTCAAGGATTACGACGCGGCCACGGCCGGGGCGAACGTCGTCAAGACGGTCTACATGGAGGTCGCCTGCGACCCGAAGCAGCACACGGTTGAAGCCGAGTACGTGATCAACTTGTGCCGCCAGCCCGGAAGTCGGATGGCCGGTGCGGTGATCGGCGGGTCGCTTCAGAGCGAGCGGTTTGGCGACTACATCAAGGAGTACGCGCAGAATCCGTACGTCAAAGGCGTGCGAATGGTGCTGCACGATCCCGACCGGCCCAAGGGAATGTGCCTCGAGCGCCAGTTCGTCGAAAATATCCGCTTGCTCGGTCAGCTCGGTCTCACTTTTGACCTGTGCATGCGGGCCGCCGAGATCGTCGACGCCGTGCGGCTGGTCGAAAAATGTCCGCAGACGCGGTTCGTCGTCGACCATTGTGGAAACTGGGACGCCCAATCGACCGACAACAAATTCCGCGGCGAGTGGGAGCGGGCCATGCGAGACGCGGCGTCGCATCCCAACGTCGTCTGCAAGATCTCAGGGATTGTGGCGACAGCCCGGCCGGGGCATTGGAAGCCGGCCGATCTGGAGCCGACGATCAATTTCTGTCTCGAGACCTTTGGTGAGCGCCGCGTTCTGTTCGGCGGCGACTGGCCCGTCTGCACGGCTGTGGCGACCTGGCGAGAGTGGCTCGATGCTCTCGAGACGATCGTGGCGAACCGCTCGGACGATTTCCGTAGGCGGTTATTTCACGACAACGCAGTCCAATTTTACAAATTGACGTGAAGCCGGTCGGGCCGCCGGAATTTCTTTGACCTTCCGATCTGGCGGACGTAGACTAAAAAGTGGAGGCATTCGACAGGCCATCGGCACGTCGCCCGGACGGTGTAAAGAGATCGATTTCCCGCCGAATTCAGGCGACCACTTCTGCCTGCTGCTTCACTCGGGCCGGTCCGCATCGGGATGCGTCAACCTCGGGGTGAATGGAGTAGCTTGCGATCGGTTGTCGTTCGGCGCGCAGCTACGGCACACAAACTGCACCGTTACGACACGCCCGGTGGATCCTGGCATTGCACGTGAAGGAGGTCACACGATGGACCGCATCCACTTCGACCCGTCAGCCTGCGAGAGTCTCGAAGACTACACGGCGCTGGAATACATTCTGCTCGGCGATCTTCGCGATTTGCTCGAGGAGCCGGCCGATCAGTACACGCGGCGCTGGCTCGTCGCCGTTCTCGACGCTCTCTTGGAAACCTTGCCGCTGCAAATGGCGCTCAAGGAATCGCGCGGCTATCTCAACGAGGTGCTCGACGAATATCCGAGCTGGTATCGGCACGTCGAGGAATTGCAGAACGAGCAACGGCTGCTGGAGCTTTCTCTGCAAGCGCTTCGGGACCGCCTCGAAACGGATGGTCCTTACGAGCGCGTCGCGATGCGCGTGAACTCAACCGTGCGGCAATGGATGAACCGCCTGACGGCTCATCGCCGGCACGAAACGCGCCTGCTGCAAACGGCGATGAACCTCGAGTGCGGCTGCGGGGATTAGGTGCTTCCCCGTGCCGTGTTGTGCGCCGGGCGCGACTCGACCGCTGCTTCGCGATAAGGGCGATACCAGTCGTAGGTTTGCCGCAAACCCGTTTCGAGGTCGATACTGGCTTTCCAGCCTAGCTCGTTGATGCGACGTACGTCGAGCCGCTTCAGGAGCGTTCCATCCGGCCGCGAGGTGTCGAAGACGAAATCGCCCTCATAGCCGACGACCTTGGCGATTAACTGGGCGAGATCGCAGATCGCAATGTCTGTACCCGTGCCGACGTTGATGTGCTCGTCTGCGGAGTAGTGCGTCATCAAGTGCACGAGCGCGTCGGCACAGTCATCCACGTGCAGAAACTCGCGTCGCGGACGGCCCGTGCCCCAGATCGTCACGGTCGAGGCGCCGCGCCGTTTGGCGTCGTCGATTTTCCTCAAGAGCGCGGGAACGACGTGGCTCGATTCGAGGTCAAAATTGTCACCCGGACCGTAGAGGTTCGTCGGCATCGCCGCGATGAAGTCGGCGCCGTACTGGCGGCGATAGCTTTCACAGAGCATCAATCCGGCGATCTTGGCGATCGCGTAAGCCTTGTTCGTCGGTTCAAGCGGCCCGGTGAGGAGGGCATTTTCCGAGATGGGCTGCTGCGCCTCTTTGGGATAAATGCAGGACGATCCGAGCGCGAGCAGTTTCCTCACGCCACAGCGCCATGCCGCATCGATCACGTTTGCCTGGATCAGTAGGTTGTGGTAGAGGAATTCGGCCGGGTGGGTGTCGTTGGCGAGGATTCCCCCGACCCTGGCCGCGGCCAGCAAGATCGCGTCGGGTCGGTTGGCATCGATCCACGCTTCCGTTTCGCGCTGCCGACGCAGATCGACCGCGTTCCGGTCGGCCGTCAGAATCTCACAATCCTCGCTGTGCAGCCGCTTCACTAATGCCTGGCCGACCATGCCGCCATGCCCGGCCACCCAGACGCGACGTCCGGCCAGGCGAAACGGGCATTCAAATCCTTGCCGCTCGGTCATTGTTAGTGCTTTGCGTCTTTGGCAAGCAAGTCGCGGTCGGACTCGACCATTTCTCGAACGAGCTGCTCGAACCCGACGGCGTGCTTCCACCCCAGCCGCTCGCGAGCCTTGGCGGGGTTGCCCACGAGCGCGGTCACCTCGGTCGGGCGAAAATACCGCGCGTCGACCGCCACGCGGCAAGTGCCCTGGCCGTCGATTCCTTTTTCATCGACGCCCGATCCGTGCCAGGCGATCGTCATGCCGATGGCCGCGAACGCCCGCTCGGCAAATTCGCGGACGGAATGCGCCGCGCCCGTCGCCAGCACGTAGTCGTCAGGCCGCTCTTGCTGGACGATCCGCCAGATCCCGTCGACGAAATCGCGCGCGTGTCCCCAGTCGCGGCGTGCGTCGAGGTTCCCAAGATAAACCGTCTCTTGGCTGCCCGCCTCGATTGCGGCCACGGCCCGCGTGATCTTCCGGGTCACAAACGTCTCGCCGCGCGTCGGCCCCTCGTGATTAAAAAGGATGCCGTTCGACGCATGCAGGCCGTAAGCCTCCCGGTAGTTGGCCGTGATCCAATAGGCGTAGACCTTGGCCGCCGCGTACGGACTTCGCGGACGGAATGGGCTCTGCTCGTCCTGAGGCGGCGGCGTGTCGCCGTACATCTCGGAACTCGACGCCTGGTAAAACCGCACGCGGTTTTCCATCTTGAGGATGCGAATCGCCTCCAAGAGACGCAGCGTGCCCAGCGCGTCGGCGTTGGCCGTGTATTCGGGCGTCTCGAAACTGACCTGGACGTGGCTCTGAGCGGCGAGGTTGTAAATCTCGTCGGGCTGCGTTTCTTGAATGATTCGGATCAGGTTCGTGGCGTCGGTCATGTCCCCGTAGTGCATCCAGAACCGGCCGTTCTTCTCGTGCGGGTCGACATACAGATGGTCGACCCGAGCGGTATTGAACGACGACGAACGGCGTTTGATGCCGTGGACGGTGTAACCTTGCGACAGCAAGAGTTCGGCCAAAAGCGCGCCGTCCTGGCCAGTGACTCCGGTGATCAAGGCCACGCGCTGGCGCATGCCTCAGTTACTCCGATTTCCTATCGCGGTACAGCGATTCAACCTGCTTTGTTTGGTTATACGGCGCGTGGCGCGCGCAAGTCAAAAGCGGTGCCGAGACAGCGGCCGCCGACGGAAGCGGCAAATCGAGCGTGGAGACGTTTATTTTGGCTCGTACTTCCAGTTGCGCGACTTGCCCTCGGCAAGCCAGGCAACGGCCGTCTCGATGCGGCGCTGGCGCGTCTCTGGTTGTTTGGCGTCGAGGATCCACTCGAGGTAGTCGCGTCTCTTGCCGGGAGGGAATTTCTCGAATGTAGAGCGGGCCTTCGGATTGCCCTTGAGCGCCTCGGTGAGATCTGCTGGCACCGCAAGCTTCGGCTTCGGCTTGCTGTTGGTGCGGGCCTTCTTCACACCCGCGGCATTCTGCTTCATCGCGTACTTAATGCACTTCTTCAGCGCGGCATCGCTTGGCATATCGGCGAGGCTTTTGATCTTGCCGCATTCGCCTCGGCCCTGATCGTTCTTCGCGGCCCAGGACCCCGGTTCATAGTGCCAGAAGACGATGCCGCAATGCTGTTTGAACGCCGCCATGCCGGCCACGATGCCGCCGTCGACAAAGAAGGGAGCTCCCCACTTGAGGGTTTCTTCCACGTTGGGGCAAGTCGCGTGCACGATCTTGCGCACGTGGCGAAGGATCGGCCTGGCAAAGTCAGCCGATTCTGCGATGTAGGCGTCGACTCGCGGATCCTTAGTGCCCACTCGCTGAACCTGGCTGATTCGGCGTACTCGATGGGGGAGCCGTCGCGGCTGGAGCCGGGGCCGCGGGGGCAGGGGCGTTCGATTGGCCGTTGATCATCTCGCGGAGCTTCGGAATTCCGTACTGCCAGCCGGCAAAGCAGACGGCCCCAATCACAACCAGATAGACGACCAGGCTGACGAGTCCCTTCACATGGGCGACGAGATTCCTGAGCCAGCGCCAACGTCTGCGGCGCAGCTCTTGCCGTTCGAGCTTGGCGTAGATGCCTTGCGTCTTCTTGGACTTGGCCTCGGCCTGCAACTTGACGGCGCGATTCGACGCCAGAGCCTGGAATTCCGCGTACTGCATCAGCGGAAGGAACGTGCCGTTGGGCGCATCTTTGGCCTTCGCGGTGGGGTCGAGAGTTTCCCCCTTGATGCCGGCCATGATTTCGGGCGTCGACATTCGAGTGATGACGATTCGCCCTTCGGGATTCTTCAGCTGCACGAACCACGATTTGTTGGGCCCAGCGGCCGTCTTAGTTGCGACGCGGGCTGCGTCTGCAGCCGAGGTCAGACGATCCCCGGGGGGCGGGAACCTGACGTCCGAACGAGTTGCGGCGGGCCCGATCCCTTGCGTTCCCTGGACGCGCGAGAGGCTCGCCGCCGAGGCCGCCGCCACGGACGCGTTGACTACGGCCGTCCCACCGGCCGACTCGATGAACGTCAGTGCCGGACTGGCCAGGCCCAGGTTACCAAGGTCTTTGATGATGTCGCCGCAATCCCCGTAGCGGTCCTTTGGATCCTTGAGCAACATCTTTCCGATGATCAGGTCCAGTCGCTCGGAGACTTTTGGATTGAGCTTGCGAGCGCTGGCGTACGTTCCTTTTTCCTTGGCGACGATCAGCTCCAGCGTGTTTTCGCCCGTAAACGGCAGCTTGCCGGTCACGAAATAATAGAGTGTGCTGCCCAAAGCGTAGATGTCGGAGCGCTTGTCGACGTGCTTGGCGTTGCGGGCCTGTTCGGGAGCCATGTAGAGCGGCGTCCCGAGGCCGGTACCGCTCTGGGTCATCGAGACGTCTTCGTCGAGGACCTTCGCCAGGCCAAAGTCGGCCACTTTGACGACGCCCTTGCTCGTCACCAGGATGTTGTCCGGCTTGATGTCACGGTGAATCATGTTCTGATCGTGCGCATGCTTGAGTGCATCGGCGCAGACCAGAACGACGTGCAGCGCGTCCCCCACGCTGAGTTGCTTCAGATCGTTCATCCAATTCTGCATGCTTTGGCCATCGATGAATTCGATGGCAGCGAAGTTGACGCCGCTCACACTGTCGGCCGCGTAGACCTGCACGACATTGGGATGTTGCAGGCGCGCCATCGAGCGGGCTTCGCGCAAGAATCGCTGGACGAAGTCGGGCTTCTTGGCGAACTCGGGCGAAAGAGTCTTGAGAGCGACTTTGCGGTCGAGACTGGTTTGCGTCGCCAGGAAGACCGTGCCCATGCCCCCTTGGCCGAGCTTCTTTTCGAGCTTGAAATCGCCAAGCTGGGTGATTTTCTTGCTCTTTTTGGCATCGCCTTCGGAGCCCGATGGCTTGGCAGGCGGCGGGGGTGCGGCAGCTGCGCGTGTCGAGGGCGACGCCGACGCCGACTTGGCTTCCTTACCGCCCGGAGAGGCTTGCTGGTCGCCCGGCACGAACGTGTCTCCCACGGCTGGCCCAGACCCGGGAACTTTCGTCTCCTCGAGCGCTTGGTTGACCGTCTTTTCGGCACCCTTGGTGCGGCGTGGATCGGCGGATGCCATGAGAGCCCCTCGCTCTCCGGGTCTTTGGGAGCGGACCAATTTTCGGATAAATGCAGGCTTATTATGGGGAATTTGTTAGCGCATCGCAAATAAATTCCGCTGCGGCAAGCACAAAATCACGGTGAAAATGGGCAAGAAACCGGGGAAGGACGGGTGAAAGTACGGACCGCCACGACTAGCTCAACGGAACTCTTTGCCGCTCAATCGCGTGAAAGCGTCAATGTATTTTGCCCGGGTACGATTCACAACGTCCTGCGGGAGGGCTGGCGGAGTGCTGTTTTTGTCCCAACCGGTGGTTTCGAGCCAGTCCCGGACAAACTGCTTGTCGAATGACGGGGGCGAGCGTCCCGGTTCGTAGGAGTCGACGGGCCAGAAACGCGAACTATCGGGCGTCAGGACTTCATCGATCAAGATCAGTTGGCCGCCGATCGAGCCGAACTCGAACTTTGTGTCGGCAATGATAATGCCCTTTTGGAGGGCGTGTTCCGCTCCGCGGCGGTAGATTTCGAGGCTCAGGGTCTTGAGGCGGCTGGCCGTATCTTTGCCGATGATTTCGCACATTCGCTCGAACGAGATATTCACGTCATGGCCCGACTCTTCCTTCGTGGCTGGCGTGAAAATCGGTTCGGCCAGTCGTTCGCTCTCGCGCAGCCCGGCGGGTAGGGAAACGCCGCAAACCGATTGTGTCTTTTGATACTCCTTCCAGCCGGAACCAGACAGGTAGCCCCGGACGACGCACTCAATCGGCACCACGTCGGTCTTTTTCACGACCATGCTGCGGCCATTGAGAGTGTCGCGATCGACCCCGGGTGGAAGCGGAACGGCGTTGAGATCCATGCTGAGCAAGTGATGGGGCACATCGAGGCGGGAAAACCACATTTCGCTCAGCTGGGTGAGCACGCGCCCCTTGTCGGGGATGCCGTTCGGCAGAACCCAATCGAACGCACTGATGCGGTCGGTTGCCACGAACAGCAAGCGGTCGCCGAAGTCATAAATGTCGCGAACCTTGCCCCGCCGCACGGGACATCCGGGAATCGAGCTTTCCAAAAGCGCCGAAAGAGCCATTGCACCTTTCCGGAGTTGCGAAGCCAGAAGCCTTCGTACAGCACAAACCGGACTCACTTTATCGCCCGCGGAAAACCCTGACAACGATCGACCCCCTGGATTGCCGGCATCGCTTCAAGCTGTATCGGAAATCGTGTTCGAAACTTGTCCTTCAGTGCTTTAGACTGGGACATCGCCGTCTTGAGCAAGGATCCAGAATGGGGGTGATGCGGTTCCTGATTTATCCGCCCGAGTTGATTCTCGCCTGGCCGGAGGTATTCGACGGCTATCTCAGCGGCGCGGACGGCCGTGTCTTCCCGACTCAGATCGAGGTGACCGGCAATCTCCTCACCTGCGAGCGCTCCTCGAACGACAGCGGACGCCTGCATATCGCCTGGCCGGTGAACGGGTTTGGTCGTCCTGTCATTTCGACTGCCTCACTCTCGGAGCGGGAGGAGCCCTATCTGCTGCCGCTCGAATTGGCGCGCGGCAAAATTGCCCAGCTTCGCGATCAGATTTCAGCGTGGGAAGTCGGCGGGATGACTGTCCCCGGTGAGTTTCAAGCCCCCTACCAAGAGGCCAATCGGAAATTCCGCGAAGCGGCGGCAGCCCAGCATCAACCCGAGCGAATGGCGGAATTCTCAAGACAATCTCTCGAGCGGGCTCTCGAGGCCGCTGAGATCGCGGTGAGCGCGTATGCGAGCCAAAGGCTTGCCGCCCGGCGCAAGCGGTCGCCCCAACCACCCGCGGCGCTGGGGTGTGCGCTGGGCCAATTTCGACCGGACGAGGACTTGGCGCCGACGTTTCGCGAGTCGTTTACCGCAACGCTGATCCCCGTCGAGTGGAAATACGTCGAAACTGCGGCAGGCGAGACACAATGGGACCTCGTGGATGCGCAGCTGGAATGGGCTGTGGCAAATCGCTTGTTTATCTGTGGCGGCCCGTTGCTCGATCTCTCGGCCGAAGGAATGCCGGCGTGGCTCAACGCGTGGGGAAGTGATCTCCCCAATCTGCAGAGCCTGGTCTGCGACTACGTCGAAACGGCGGTGGGTCGCTACTCGGGGCGCATCCGAAACTGGAACGTGTGTACTTGCGCCAACACCGGGGGAGCGTTCAACCTCTCTGAGGAGAGTCGGCTCTGGCTCGTGGCGCGGGCTCTCGAGGTGGTGCGCCAGGTCGACGATGAGGTGCAGGTGATGATCCGCGTCGATCAACCCTGGGGGGAGTACCAGGCCCGCGGTGCACACCGCCTGGCCCCTCTGCAATTTGTCGATGCACTGCTGCGTGCGGGAATCGGCTTGTCGGCAGTCGAACTCGAAATCGCCGTCGGATTTCGGCCGCGCGGATCGGCTCCCCGCGACTTGCTCGAGCTGTCGCGGTTGCTCGACCTTTGGTCCGTGCTAGGAATTCCCCTTTACGTCACACTGGCGTGCCCCTCGGAGCCGGTGGCCACCGACGCACAGGCTGCTGCCGGGATCGAAATCGAGCGCGGACGTTGGAAGGTTGACTGGGGTGAGTCAGCACAGGCCGATTGGATTGACGGTCTGCTTCCGGTTCTGCTGGCGAAGCAGGCGGTGGTAGGAATCTTCTGGATGCACCTTTCCGACGGAGTGCGACACGAATTCCCGCACGCGGGACTGATGCGGCCGGACGGCACGCTTAAGCCGGGCCTTGCGCAGTTCACGGCCCATCGTGGGGCCTTGGTGAAAACGGATAGCGATCCGTCGATTCGCGGTTGCTGATCCGCTACCATCCGTTAAGAGTCCATCAAGAGCGCGGGAGGCGTTGGGCTGCACACGGAATGTGGCCGAGCTTCGATTCGTTTGTCCGCCCTGTCGCCGCCGGAACTGGCGAGCTGAGGAATCACCTGCAATGGTCGACGTCTATGATCTGTGTCCGTGCGGCAGCGGCAAAAAGCTGAAATTTTGCTGCGCTGGGATCATCGACGAGATGACCAAGATCAACCGCTTGCAGGCCAACGACCAGCCGCGGCAAGCCCTCGCGGCCATCGAAAAAATCGAAAAGTCAAATCCGGACAATCCATGGGTCGGCACGGTTCACGCGGAAATCCTGTTGTCGCTGGGGCAAGTCGACGAAGCCCAGGCGCGCCTCGATCATTTGCTCAAACACCACCCGGACCATCCGTATGTCGTGGCGCGGGCAGCCCTCGTGCTCTTGCTCAACCAGGGCTATCGAGCGGCCCAACCGACGATTCTGCGGGCTTTTCAGAAGTGCTTCACTCGCGCTCCGGAGCAGGTCGGCCTGCTCGCGCTGACCATCTACGACCTGATGAGCCGTTCGCATTTCATGATGGCCGCGCGGCAATACTTGACCGTCGCGATGCGACTCATGGGTGAAAAATCTCGTGAAAACACTTTTCTCGCACTTTTGAAGCTCGATGGGGACTCTCGAACTTCCTATCCGCTGCGGAGCGTCCAAAACCTGAGCCCCTATCCCGCCGGCGGACCCAACGCAGCCGAGGCGAACAAGGCGGCGGCGCTCGCGAAGATCGCCTGCTTTGGTCCGGCCGCACGGACGTTTGCCAAAATTACGGAACAAGAACCAAACAACGCCGCACTCTGGCGCAACGTGGCCCTCTGCCGCGCCTGGGATGCCGACGAGCCTGCCGCTGCCGTGGCGTTCCACAAAGCGGCCGCAGTGTCACAGAATTTCGAGCAGTCAGTCGAATGCGAGACCTTCGCTCAATTGTTCGACTTGAAGCACGCGTCCGACCGGATCATGCCGACGGAAATCGACATCCCGATTCGATCGGCGTCGCGTCTGCTGGGACTCTTAGAAGGAAACGAGCTTTTCTTCCCATTACCGGTGGAATCGCAGCCGCACCCCGAGGCGCCACCAATCGCCGGCAGGCGGATCGTGCTCGATCGTGTCGCTCCGAAGGAGTCCGATTCGGGAGCGATCGCGTTTAGCGATCTGCCGTCAATCGCGGCTACGCTGACCGTGTTCGACGCCCTGCCGGCTCGAGACCTCGAAGCGATCGCCGTGTTGACGGGCCTTGCGACGCCGGAATTTGAGCAGTGCGTCGCGAACTTCGAGAAATTGGCCGCCGACGAAATCACCAAGCCGCCCGAGAGAGAGGAACTCGCCGCAAGCGACATCGAGCCGATTGCCCGCGAGATCGCCCCCTATTTCTCCAGGAAACTGTTCAGTGCTGCCCCGGGATCCCGACAGCGCGCAATCCAGGAAGATTGGTGGAAGCACCTGGTGGACGACATTTGGTGGAATTCGCCGCAGGCGGCCCTCGACGGCAAGAGCCCGGCCTCCGTGTCGGCCGATCCGCAGTACCGCGCCCGACTGACAGCGGCCGTCTACGTGCTCGACGCTCTCTCCGAACGCCTGAACGGCATTATCGATCTCGCAGCGATCCTGTCCCGGTTGGGACTAGAGCCGCTTCACTCGCTGGCACCCGCCGCGGCGGAGCCGCTTAGTTCGCTTTCTCCGATGCAATTGCTGCTACTACCCGTAGCCGAGCTTTCCGATGCGCAGCTGGTGAATGTCTACCGCCGGGCGGCGGTCATCGGGCATCGGCGGTTTGCGACGCGAGTGATGGAAGAGCTGGTTGCGCGCCCGCGGTGCCTCGAACAGGTCGGGGCCGATCGCGTCTACGAGGGCCTCTTGGAAATCGCCCATCAAGAAGAGCGTGACCCGGACGCGATCGCCTGGGCCCAAAAGGGACGCGAGCACGCGACCCGCTCCCCGCAGAATTTCGAGCGGCTTTGTAAATGGACGCTCACGGAGTTTCTCCTGCGCGCCGAGGACCCCGACGATCCAGAAGTGCCGAACTTGTACCGGACGTTGAGCGAATACTACGCTCCCAAAGTCCCGGAAGTGGCCCAGGTGCTCGAGCAATTTGTGGCGGAAAACGGCGACAAACTCAGCTGGCTCAGATCGGCCGAGTTGCTGGTCGGCAGCGGCGCGGTGCCTTCGCCGACAGCCGGCGGATTGTGGACGCCCTCGGGAGCGACCGGCCCTGCGTCCGGTTCGAAGAAGATCTGGCTACCCGGACAGGAGTGACCGCCATGCCGGGGCGGTTTGCCGATGCGGCCGCGGTCATGCGCCGCGCGCTCGAACTGGCCGCTCGCGGGATCGGGAGTGTCGAGCCGAATCCCGCTGTTGGCGCGGTGCTCGTCGACGATTCGCTCAATTTGATCGCGGAGGGCTGGCACCAACGGTTTGGCGGCCCGCACGCTGAGATCGAGGCGATTGCCGGCGCCGGCGCCCGAGCGTCCGGCGCAACCCTGTTCGTCACGCTCGAACCTTGTTGCCATCAAGGAAAAACGGGGTCCTGCGCCGAAGCGATTCTTCGCGCTGGCATCCGCAAGGTCGTGACCGCCTGTCGCGATCCCTTTCCGGCAGTCGACGGCAAGGGAATCGCTGCGCTCCGCGCGGCCGGAGTGGAAGTCGACCATGGGCTGCTGGCGAACGAGGCTCGGGAATTGACCGCCCCGTTCCGAAAACTCGTGCTGCGTCGCGAACCTTGGGTGCACGCCAAATGGGCGATGAGCCTGGATGGGAAAATTGCCACGCCGAGCGGAGACTCACGCTGGATTTCCAATGAGACCAGCCGCGAACTCGTCCATCGGATCCGCGGGCGAATGGATGCCATCGTGGTCGGCTCGCGGACGGCGGCTCTCGATGATCCCTTGCTCACCGCTCGACCGCCCGGGCCGCGGACTGCCACGCGAGTGGTGCTCGACTCCAAGGCGGCTCTTGCGGCCGACTCGCAGTTGGTGCGTACCGTCCGAGAGGCGCCGCTCATCGTAGCAACTTCGGAGGCGGCTCCCGACGAAAATGTGCGTCGACTCGAAGAGCAGGGGGTCGAAGTCTTAGTGCTTCCGAACAAATCGGGCGGCCGTGGTGCAGGCCAGCCCGAATCAGCCATCGACTTGGGTGCGCTCTTGAGAGAATTCGGTCGGCGCGATTTCACAAATGTGCTCGTGGAAGGGGGGACCAAAGTGCTCGGCTCGTTCTTCGATAGCGGCCAGATCGACGAATTTCACGTGTTTATCGCGCCCAAAATTCTGGGCGGAGAGCAGTCGCCGGGAGCCGTGGGAGGAGCCGGACTCGAACGGGTGGGTTTGGCCGGCGAACTGCGGACGGTCAAAGTCGAAACCCTGGGCGGCGACGTCTACATCAACGCCCGGCGCGCGCCTGACTAAGCCCGGCTGGCAGAGAGTGCATGTACTCGAGGTATTGCCGGTCAAGATCCGCGTAGGACACTCCGGTCAGCTCGTCGAGCCCCCTCACCAGGGCGCGTTCCCGACCGGTCGTGTGATAGATCTCCGCGAGGTGCTCGATCAGCGCGTCGCGATAGCGGCCCCCCTCGTATTGCATGAAGAAGTGGGCCAGCCCGGCAGCCTGGCTGTAGTTCTTGCGGATCTGCGGGCTTTGTTGGAAGTCTTTCATGCCCATCGCCGCAAACTTCTCCAGCGGCACGTAATAGTTATCCAAAACGCAGCGCTCCCGGGCATTTTGAATGCGGATGTGGTGCGGATCGCCAACGGAGTAGTGGCCATTGTCCGCCTGGTACGACTCCATGTAGCAGGCGATTCCCTCGACGATCCAGAAATTCGCCTCCAGGGCCACCGCCCGCGTGGATCGCAGATTCTCGTAGAACAATTGGTGCGTCGCTTCGTGGAACAGCGTGTCCTGCTCGTGCTGATCGGGGTTGTAAAAGAAGTAGGCCACCCGGTCGCCCGTCAAATACACTCCGTTGGTCATGTCGATTTGAGAAATTGTCTTGCGCAACCGATCGGCGTACTCCTGCCGCGTTCGGAAGTAATCGACGTCATAGGGATCGCGGCGGATCTGCAGGTTGGAATTCGGCCCCGAAGTCTGGAACAGCCTGGCCATCTGCTCGGGCGTGGTGAAAAACGCGGCAAAGGTCTGCATAAAGAAGTCGTGGTATTGCTCGAGCGATTTGGCGATCTCGACGCCCCGCTCGAGGCCCACGTTGGTGTGAACGAGGTAGTGATCGGTTCGCACCTGCCAGGCGTGGCGAAAATCGCGACGGATGTCGGCTTCCTGGTCGGCGCTCATCCAGCGCCCGAGGAACACGCGTTTGCCGGCTCGGTAGCGGTCGACGTCTTGCTTTCTCAGCCAGCCAAATCGGTCGTCCCACAGAAAGCCCTTGTCGAGCTTTTCGGCGGCAAACGGCGTCATCCACTCCTTGTTGCGGAGCTTATAGCCGAGGACTCGTCGGGCGCCCGGATGATCGGAATCTTGCCGCACGACTTCCTGAACGAGCGCGTACGCGTAGCTCGGATAGCCGGCACTCAGCGCCCGTTTCGAAAGGCGGTAAAGCTCGGCCGCGTACTTTGATTGCACATCGCGGAAACTCACGCGCAGATCGCGCTCCTTCTCAGGGAGCGATTGGGGAATCTCCTTCCGTTTCTCTTTGGGAGGCTTTTGCACGCGAAACAGCGCGGTCGAGAAAGGGGTACCCAATTGGCGGCAAGCTTGGGACTCCGGCGTCAGTCCCAAATCGGCGAAATCCTGCGCGAAGGCGTCGAGACGGGCCGAATGCTGCTTTTGCAGCGTCCGCAATTCCACCTGGACGGCTTCAAGGTGCTTTGGCGACGCGTTACGAGCCGCGGGCCCGACCGAGGAAGGCTCGGTTGCCGCCACGGTCATGGCGCTCATCGCCGCCAGGAGGAGCACTAGCGCGATCAGTCGCGATGGTGGTGCAATCTGTTGGCTCGTCGAAAGGCGAGAGGGGCGCGCCCGGCGGCCGGGAGGCGACTGGACCAAACGATTCGTCCTTGAGTGGTTGCGGGCCAAAGTCAGGTCAACTCAGCAAAGCTTGTCGTCGCCGGAAGGAGCGGAAGAAGTCGAAGTTTCGCAGCCTAAACGCTGCACTCGGCAGTGATCTTAAGAATCCGAACGGCCCAGCCGAACAGGACGGAGGAGCTTGCACGCAAAATGCGACTCCGCGGTCTATTCTACGCCAGCCGCCGAAGTCACGAAAGGTGGCTACTTCGCACGTGCCGTGCGCTGAAGTCGCGTTTCAAGTCACTCAAGGCTTGGCCAAACTCCCGCCTTGGCCCGGCCTCCTCTGGGTGATTATTCCGCAAAGGCCGAATCGAAAGCTCGTTTGGACGGCTCGAAATCGACATTCTTGCAGAACTGGGCCGCTTCGCGGGCTCCGGCTTCGCGGTCCATCCCGGAATCTTCCCATTCGACCGACAGCGGACCGGCGTATTTGATCGCGTTGAGCGCCCGAATCACTTCCTCGAATCTCACGCCGCCGCGCCCGACGCTGCGGAAATCCCAGCCGCGCCGCGGATCGCCGAACGGCAGATGACTCGTGAGGATGCCTGTGCGGCCGCTGAGCGTGACGGCCGCGTCCTTCATGTGCACGTGGTAAATCCGATCGGGGAACGAACGCAAGAACTCCACCGGGTCGACACCCTGCCAAATTAGGTGGCTCGGATCGAAGTTGAAGCCAAATTCCTCACGGCGATCGAGCGCCTCGAGGGCCCGCTCGGCGGAATAAATGTCGAAGGCGATTTCGGTCGGATGCACCTCCAACGCAAACTTAACTCCGCATTCCTGAAACACGTCGAGGATCGGATTCCACAACTCGGCCAACAGCCGATAGCCCGCGTCGATCATCTCTCGCGGGGTGGGCGGGAAATCGTAGACCAAATGCCAAATACTCGAGCCCGTGAAACCGTTGACGACTCCCACGCCGAGCTTCTGCGCCGCGCGGGCCGTGTTTTTCATCTCTTCGATGGCACGGCGGCGGACGCCGTCGGGTTTTCCGTCGCCCCAGATCTGCTCCGGAAGAATGCTCTTGTGCCTCGAGTCAATGTTGTCGAGCACGCACTGGCCGACCAGGTGGTTCGAGACTGCGAAGAGCTGCAAGTCGTGTTTCTCGAGCAGATCTCGCTTGCGAAGACAGTAATTATCGTCGGAGAGGGCCCGGTCGACCTGGAAATGATCACCCCAACAGGCCAACTCGAGGCCGTCGTAGCCGAAGTCCCGAGCCTTCTTGCACAGCGATTCGAGCGGTAAATCGGCCCATTGGCCGGTGAAAAGGGTGACGGGTCGAGCCATTGCGAATCCTTCTGGTGTCAATTCCGGCGGGCCGAGCGCGGGCGCCCGGCGTCGAGGAGAGCGCCGGGCAAGCGCGAAAAACCAGACTAGATTAGGGCGCAGGCCAAGTCAAACGATGGCCTGGCGACGTGTAACATCAGGCCAGCAAAGGAGTCACGGCTAACGTTTTGGAGCGCAGGCCAGAGAGGAGTCGTCTCCTTTTTGAGCTCTCAGGCACCCTAGTTGCGTGCGATTTCTCACCAAACGAGCGCGATTTTTAAGCCCAGACCAAATTCTCGTGAACGAAATCGCATTTAAGAATTGAAATCCGTCGATTGATGCAAGAAACTTAGCATTTAATGCCCTTTGCATCTCGCCGGGCCGCACAAAATCGGAGTCTCTCTCGCCGTTCGTTGGTGAAGGCTGTGTGAAGAATTCTAAGGGGAGCCTGCAATGAGTCATCGTCGAAGCGCGTTCACGCTGATCGAATTGTTGGTCGTTATCGCGATCATCGCCGTCCTGATCGCATTATTGTTACCGGCTGTGCAAGCCGCGCGTGAAGCCGCCCGGCGATCCCAGTGCCGAAACAACCTGAAGCAGATTGCCCTGGCGGCCCACAACTATCACGACGTCAACAAGACGTTTCCGCCGGCGTTCACGCTGCTGCTCGGGCCCGTGCAGATGAAGTCCGGAATCTTCTTCTGCGGCTGTTGCCCCTTCACGGTTCCCAAATGCCAATGTCAGCAGGACCATACCGATTGGAACATCCACGTCTGGGGCGAACGATTGCTCCAGTTCATGGAGGCTACGACGCTTTACAACAAAATCTGCATGAATGCGCCGATTTTTTCGCCCGTGAACCTCACGTGCGCGACGTTCGGAGGCGCGTGTTATACCGCGCTGAATGCGGGCGGCTGTAGCGGCGGGACGCCCCCCGGCCAACAACGACCGGCCGCCGGCCAGGTCCCCGGGTACGTTTGCCCCTCCGCCCCGCGGAGCACGAATCCATTTTTGGAAAAGAGTCTTCGCTTCGCCGCCTTCTGCCAGTACCCGACCTACTGGGCCGGGGCCAGCGATTACACAGCCGTCGGTGGCTACTGTTGCGGACTTGCGTGCGCCTACGACGGCGCGGTCGCATGCAACGACCCCCAGAAGCAAACTTTTTGTAAGTGCGCAGGAGCATTCGGAGCGCAGACCTTACGCATGGGGGTCTTGAACTTCAATATGGTCCGCAGAGGTGCGGGCCCCGTGTCGATCGATCAGATCACCGATGGGACATCGACGACGATCTTCAGCGGCGAACTGGCAGGGCGTCCCGACTACTGGCAAAAGGGCGTGAAAGTCACCCAGCCCCCCTCCCCCTTTCCCCCTGGAACACCGAATGCCGGCGGGTGCTGGAGTTGCATTGACAACGCGTGGATGACGCTTGTCGGCTCGACTTTCGACGGCACGGCCCAGGCTCCAACCCCGGGCGGCAGCAAGCACGTCGGCCCTTCGCCTGCCTGCTTCATGAATTGCACGAATTTCATAAATCTTAATCTGTACAGTTTCCATCCGGGTTCCTGCGGGCTGGCCATGTGCGACGGATCCGCCCGCATGGTGAGCGAGAACCTCAGCGTCGTAGTGTTCTGTCGACTGGTGACGTACCGGGGGCGATCTCCAGTTACCGACTCGTCCTTCTAGACCCGGGCAGTGCTTAGCTCTCAAGGGGACAGATCGGGTGCGATTTCCTCGATCTGCCCCTTCCTTTGCAACCCCATCCCAAAGCGATTTGCGCGCCGCGCGCTCGCCATTTTGCAGGAGTCAATCCGTGAAGTGCGAGGGCACCCTCGATGCCAAGCCTTCTCTTCGTCCATCTCCGACGTCGGCAGCGTTGTTGATGGTCCTGGTTGTCGGAGTCTGGGGCTGCGGGGACAAGAAGACCCAGGAGCGCATGAAGCAGCAACTCGCAGAGACGAAGAGCAGCGATGCCCCCGTGGCCAAGTTCTCGGGGAAAGTCACGATCGACGGCGAAGTGCCCTCGGTTCCTGCCAAGTTTGCGCTCGTGTTGATCCTGTATAGCGACAAGGACGTGCAGCCAGGTCACGAAAAGATTTTTCACACGGCCTGCGATAAAGACGGGCACTTCGAGTTCACGCGATACTCAAAAGGCGACGGCGTGCCGCCCGGTTCTTACACAGTGCTCCTTGAAGAGTTGATGGCCCGGACCGGATCTCGATTCACTGGCGCGGATCAGCTCAAGAATCTCTACAACGACCCGGATAAATCGCCTTTTCACGTCGATATTACGCCGCCGGGAAAAACCAATTGGGAGTTCAATCTGGAGATCGCGGGCAAAGATCCCGCCACTCCGGGACCCCACGCGGTCACGCAAATCCACCCATAGCTGTTGATCTCCATCTGAAGGATTGACGAGACCCGCCTTGGCGTCAGGCGCGCGTCGCGCTCGTGCCGCGATCTTGCGCCAGATACCAGCGCAGCAGCGTTGCGAAGGGCGGGCTGAAAGAACCGGGGTCGGCTGACAAGAGCGCACCCAGCTCGTCCAGCGTGAAATAGGTCAGGCTGGCGACTTCGTCCTCATTCGGCGCGGGGACCTCGTCGCTGACGGCTCGGAACATCACCGTTTGCTCGTTGGCCGTTTCGGGTGACGGCGGCAATTTGACGATCCACTCGAGCGGGGCTTCGAGGCCGATTTCTTCCCTGAGTTCGCGCGGTGCGCACTCTTCGTACGTCTCGCCCGCCCCGACGTGACCAGAAGCCGACGACGTGTACGTGAGGGGAAACTCATCCTTGGAAGCGGAACGCCGCTGCACCAGGAGCTGCCCGCGCGAATTGAAGACGAAGATATGAACGGCCCGATGGGCCAGGCGCCGGGCATGAACGACGCTACGACGTTCCTGTCCGATCACGCGGTCTTCGAGATCGACGACGTCGAACAGCTCTTCGGCAGGATCATCCGATTCGGTGGCAGGCTGATCGCGCGGCATTGGACGCGTTATTCAATCGGCAGCAGGGCCGCGATGATTGCGGCGCTAGCCGCGCTTCCGCGGCCGACCCGAACGGCCGGCGTCGGCGACCGACTTCGAGGGGATCGCGTTGATGTACCCGATGAACATCTCGTCGAAGGTCTGCTCGCCAAACCTCGCGTCAACCAGCGGAAGAATGTTGTTCGGGTTATTGGCGGAATTGTCCCAATGGGCTTCGACGACGAGTTTACAACCGCGGGGGACCGTCAGCGGCTCGGACAACTCGTACTGGTACTGCCAGTTGAAGTCCCAGCGAGGCAAGGACAAGAGCGGCTCTCTCTCGCCGCTTGGCCGTTCGAGGAAAAACGCGAACGACTTGCCGCGCACATGCAGGTGCGGCATCAGGGTTGTCAGCGTGATGTCCGAAGGGACGGGCTGCGACGCCCATTCCATATGGTCGGCCTCGCCCGCCGGAATGAGGATATCGGGTTTGCCCAGCGCAAACGTCTGGACCTCGCGGAACGAGTTCCCTTTGGCGAGCACGATTCCGAACTTCGACAGATCCTCGCCCGGACTTCCATTGGGCGTGTAGTGCATCTGAAACCGCAAGCGTGCGCCCTTCGGGATTTTTTTTGCGTACCCCTTTGGGAACGTGAAGTAGGTGCTTCCGGGGGCGCCAGCCGCGAAGAAGCCGTTGATGAGTCCGTCCTGCGATCGGGACGGGTCTTTGGGATAATCGAGCAGCACGAGCATGTGATGCACGACGCTGCGATTGCCGAATCGGCACTCGACCCCCTGCACCCAGGTATCCTTCGTGAACACGGTGGAGGCAATGAAGTTTTTGTATTCGATCACTCCCGTCGCCGGCACGTGGTACGTCTCGGGCATGCTGAAGGTTCGGTCCGGTTTGCCGATGTTCCATCCGTCGACGAACTGCTTGGCCGCCGGCTTTTCGGCGACGTCGCCCTGCGGACAGCCCTCGTCGACCCACTGCGTGAGCGATTTGATCTCCTGATCGCTCAGGCTGATGTCATTGGAGAACTTGCCAATTTTGTGGTCGGCAGGCCACGGAGGCATCCTTCGTTCGGCAACCGCGTCGCGGATCGTCGGGCCCCAGTTGCGGACGACTTCGTAGTCGGACAGCGCGAAGGGCCCGATTTCTCCTTTGCGATGACACTGCTGACAGCGGTTTTGCAGAATCGGCAGGACGTCACGGTAATAACTCGTTTTGGCGGTTTCCGACGCTTTTGTGACTCGACCAATGTGGCAGCCTTGAACCTGGGTCTCGGCAACCGAAACTGTGCCCGACTTCAGCAGCGCGTCGACGGCATCGGCGACATAAGTCTTGGTCGGTTGGGACCGGCGCTCGCGGTAGCCGTATTGATCGTCGAGCATGCCGCGGTAGCGCACGGTTCGCTGTGCGTCGAGCACGAAGACTTCCGGAGTTCGTTCGGCTCCGAACAAGTCCGCCACGACATTGCCGGCGTCCTTCAAGACGGGGAAGGTGAATCCATTGGCTTTTGCCTGCGCGCGAGTCTGCTCGAGGGTGTCCTGTGCATTGGAGTTGACCGCAATGAATCCAACCGGCTTCCCGCGATAACGTTTTGCAAGTTCCGCAAGGCTGGGGGCGCAAAGATTGGCCAGCGGACATTCGACGCCGAGAAACGCGACAACCAGCACCTGTTCCCTGTGATCGGCCGAGTGAAAGGTCGTGCTGTCGATCGCCGAGGCCGAGAAGGAGGGAACGGCATTTCCGATTTGTCCCGTTGCGGAGGCCGGGCGGCCGGTGCCCGCCAACGCGATCGCCGTTTTCGCATCAAACGGCGTTTTGCCGATCGACTTGCCACTTTTCCGAGCGATGGTGCCGGTCCGGCTCTCGGCAGCTTCGGATTGAGCACCGGCCGATTCAGGTTTGTTTTGACCCACCGGCTTCGGGTCGGTGGCCTCTGCGTCTTCGGATTTTTGGGTCCCCGGTTTCGCGGCAGGAGGATCGGTGGCTTTGCCGTTTAGCGGTTTCTTCGGGTTTTCCTTCTCTTTGTGCCGCAAGAGAGACGGCGTCCCGGCAGGGGTGGCGGTCGCGTCGCCTTCTGTCGCGTCGGATTTGTCGCTGGTTCCTTTTTCGGTTTCGGCGACTTCGGATGTCTTTGTCTCGGTGTCGATGACACCTGGCGGACTCGCTGCCGCGTCCGGAACGCCCGAGCCCCGAGTGCTGAAGAGCACATAGATCAAGAGCAGGATCAAAACGCCCGCGCCGACACAGGTCCAAACGATCAGAGGTCCGCGTTCCGGCACGGCCCAACCTCCCCGCGATCGCGAGCGACCGGGCGCGGGAGGCAGATCATCGTCTTCGTCGTCGACGTCGATCTCGACGGTCGTCATCGACTCTGCATCGTCCGCATCGGCCTTTGTGCGCGGCTTGTTGCGGCGCAGCGGCGTCAGTTGCCCGCCCACCTGCTCGTCCTGTTCGTCGGTGTCCGCCAGCATCGAATCGAACTCGGACGTTTCGACGTCAGCTTCTGACTCCTTGCCCGGCTTGCTGCGCTTCGGCGGCTGCGGTTTGGAATCGTCATCGTCAAACAAATCGGTCCCGGACGAGTCGGCCAGCATGGCATCGAACTGGGTTGATTCGGCTTGCGACGTGAACTTCACCGTTTTCGAGTCGCTCCGCGGGCGGATGTTTTCTCCCGAGCCGGCCTTGCGACTCTCCCGGATCGCAGTGTCGGATTTGGAATCGGCTCGTTTGCTCCCGGCCTTAGTGGGCGCATCAAGATTGCTCGACCGGCCTCGCGAACGACTCGAGGGTTCGTCGGCGAGCAGTGGAATGTCGTCCGAATCGGCGGCCGCTAACTTGACTGGGCCCGGTTTCTGAACGCTTGATTTTTCCGTGGTCGATTTGCCGGCGCTCGATTTGGAGAGCGGCGCATCATCGGCCAACGGGATATAGCCCCCGGTCGGGACTTGGATCACGAAGGGCGTTTTGCACGACGGGCACGGGACGCGCTTCCCAATGAGCGATTCCTTCGTGACTTGCAGCGAAGCGCCGCACGATGGGCAGGCAACCGAGTGTTTTCGTGCCATGCGGAGGGCCCTCCTGCCAGGCTGACGCGCTAAACGCGGCGAGTCGAGGTTGAACGGCCAGAACCTTCAAACGAAAGCCGCGTGAAACGCGACATCTACCAACTGCTGGGTTGTCGAATGCTTAACGCTGAACCTGGTGCAAAGGCTCAAAAACAGATGGAGACCTCAGCACACAAGGCTTGGCCCGCATGGAAAGGGCTACCCGGCGCAGATTGCTGAAGTTTCAACAGAATACCCGACGAACCACTTCTAAACCAAGAAGGATTTTGGATTTAACTCAACCTTAAGGTTTTCCCTTGAAGGCGGTACGGCGATCAGTTTTCTTTGAGAGCCGCTATCAGGGCGCGTTCGATGTCGGCCTCATCGAACGGATGGTCGGGGTCGCCGCCGAACTTGTTTCGCAGCTTCCCGTTGCGCCCGTAAATCTTGTAATGCGGAAGGGCGCCGCCCGCGATATCCAGGCCTGCAAAGGCCGCGTCGGTATCTTCGAGTCGATTGGCGAAGTTTTTTATCTGTGAATTTTGCTGCCTTAAGAACTCCAGAATCTTCTTTTGGTAAGCGGGTTCGGGACTATCCATACTCATCGAAACGGCGGTCAGCCCTTCGTCCCCATACTTTTTGGCCAGTGCGAGGGTTCGGGGAAACTTCTCGCGGCACGGAAGGCAATAGGTCGCCCAAAAATCGACGAACACGACCCGACCACGCTGGCCCGCGATGAATTTCTGGAACTCCTCGGGGGAGACCGGCTCGACAGTGACCGAGGAGGAAGCCGCCGCGTCGGCCGGTGTTTTTGCTGATGATGACCCCGAAGACTCGTCGGAGGCGACAGGGGCGGCAACGCCTTTCGTCGTGGCAGGCGCCGGAAGAGAAGACGGTGTCGCGCCTTCCTTGGAGGCGCACCCAAGGAGGAGACACGCACCCACTGCGGCTAGGTTGAGGGGGAGGAGCGCATTTCTCTGTGCAGGGTGCACCGGATTTTCACCCGACATAGCGTTTCGAATCCTTCCGATCACGATCCGTCGAGGCGAGTTGAGACGTGCCGACCTTGGCTATTGCGGTTTACCATATTCGATCCCGCAACCCGTGGCGCGAGTCTCGCCCGGGTCGGGACGCTTTCCGTCCAAGAGCGCGTGAACCGCTTCTCGGACGTACGATCGCTGGACTTTTTCGGGCTCGATGTCGTCGTCGAATTTTCCCATGTAGGCGATATTGCGTTCGCGATCGAGCACAAACACCTGCGGCGTGACGGTCGCGCCGTACGCCTTGCCGATTTCTTGCGTCGGGTCGCTGAGATAGGGGAAGTCGAATCCTTTCTGAGTCGCCCGTTCCCGCATCTTTTCAAGGCTATCCGGCGGCAACAAACTGGAGCTGATCGCGACGAAGACCACGCCGCGTTTTTTCTGGGCCTTAGCAAACCGGATGAAGCGGTCCTCGTACATCTGCGCGACCGGACAATGGTTGCACGTGAAGGCGATCACGATGACTTTGGCCGACTTGTAGTCGTCCAAGCTGTGCGACTTGCCGTCGATGCCAATCAGGCCGACAAACTTCGGTGCCGGCTGCCCTACGTCGACCTTGCGATTGAACTTGGCCGCACAGGCGGGGCCGGGTAATGCCGCCAAAACGGCGAAACTGATCGACGCGAACACCACACTCCGAAAGCGACGGCCCGACATCCAGACTACCTCCCACGAATCGCCTGCCTAAGACGTCATTCGGCGGAATTCGTTTAGCGTGGCTCACATTTCCAAGCTGCGGACTATCCCTGTCGCGGCACTTGATCTCAAACGACGGCGCGACTCGAGCCGCGCCGCAAGTCAAACCTTGGTGGGAACGTCGCCGCGAGCCAGCTCTTCATCCCACTCATCCAGCAAAGGCCAGTCGACGGCGCACGTACCGAAGTCGGCCATGTGCTGGTACCCGTTCAATCGTTCGATCGTCGAGTCCAAGAGAGCGTTGTCCTTGCGAAAAATCGGTCCATGACTCGGCAAGAGCCACTCGACGTCGCTGTCCCGAATTCGTTCGAGCGATCGGATGAATGCGGGAATGTCCGAGCCATGGTGTGCGTCGATATTCCCCACACAGCCGTCGCGGTAAATATTATCGCCGCAAAACAACAACTCGTCCATGCGAAAAGAGAGCTGACCGTGCGTGTGTCCGGGCGTGTGCCAGACTTCGATGCTCTTGTCGCCGATCTTGAGCACGTCCCCCTCGTCGATCGTGCGATCGAGCTTGATGATCGGCAGATCGATCGAAATCTGCTGAGCGGAAATCTCGGCGTAGGTCATCACGCGGTCGCCTTCGAGCAGCAACCGCCGCGTCTCTGGATGGCCAACAGTTTCGGCCGAGGGAAGAAGGTCCTTGGCCTTCTTCAGCCCTTGAATGTGATCGACGTCGGCGTGCGTGGCGACAAGAAAGCGGCAATTGGCCAGTGAAAAATCGATCCGGCGGATCATGTCGATGATTTCAGCGACCGTGTCCTCATAGCCGATATCGATCAACAGCCACTGCGACTGGTCGTGCACGAGGTAGACACAGCAGCCGAGCCGGCGACGCGCCTGGTGATTCATCTCGATGACGTGGGGGAAGAGCTCACGCCGCGCGTGCATCAACACTTTCTCCGCGTTTCGGGAACCTCGAGGGCGTGGCTGGCGGACAGAAACGGCGCTTCGACGACCAGACTCGGCAGCGCTGCCAGAGAATCGACGTCAATGGGCGCTATTCTAAGTGCGGTTTTCGGCCGAAACAAGGCGATCTGCAAAGACTTGCGCAGGGCGCGAATGCATTCGCATGACACAGGCGTTGGATCGACGTCACGTTAGCTGTCACTCTGTTTGACGATCGACCGTCAAACAACCGACAGCGCACGAAAGCGAGCGGTCGAGTTTTTGGATGAACTTTCTAGCGAGCACCTTGACATGGTCAACTGTATTAGTAGTATTAATACAGTTCTGATAGGGAACACAGATGGAATTCCGACTCGAACCTTCTTCACGGCTCCCCATTTATCGGCAGATCGTGCAGCAGGTGCGCGAAGGTGTGGCCCGTGGGCACCTCGCGTTCGGCGAACAGTTGCCGTCGGTTCGCGAGCTGTCGCGGATCCTGGTTGTGAATCCGAACACGATCGCACGGGCCTACGTGGAGTTGGAACGCGAGGGCATCCTCAATAACCAGCCCGGTCGCGGGGTGTTTGTCGCCGAGCCACGAGCCCAGCTTGCGAAGGAGGTCCGACGCCGCAGGCTGATCGAGCTGATCGACAATTTTCTGACGGAGGCCGTGCATCTCGGTTTCTCTGAGGCCGACGTCCTGCGGCTGCTCTCGGCCCGTTCCGAACAGTTTCAATGGGAACCCGCCAGACTCGAGACCAAGTAGATGTAGATGAAGAGGCCGCGCCGATGACCGACGTCATTTCAACGGATCGCCTCACGAAGCATTATGGAACGCGCTGCGTTGTGAACTGTCTCAACCTGCGCGTGCAGGCGGGCGGGGTCTACGGCCTTCTGGGGCGCAATGGGGCGGGAAAATCGACCGCCATTCGCATGCTGTTGGGAATGACCAAGCCGACGTACGGCCGCGCCGAGCTTCTAGGACACGACGTCGCCACCCTCCCGCCAGAAATCCGCGGCCGGGTTGCCTACCTGGCCGAGGGACACCCGCTCTATGGATGGATGACGGTCGGCGAGGCTATTCGATTCATTCGCGCGTTCCATGTTGAGCGGTGGAATCAGTACCTCTTGGAACAGGTTCTCGAACATTTTGAATTGCCGCTCGGGAAAAAAATCCGGCGGCTGTCCAATGGCCAACGGGCACACGTCGCCCTGGCGCTCGCCATCGCTCCCGATCCCGACTTGCTCATTCTGGACGATCCGACACTCGGACTCGACACAGTGGCCCGCCGCGAGTTTCTCGTTTCCTTGATCCACGTGATTCAGCGCGAAGGGCGGACGATCCTTTTCAGCTCGCACATTTTGTCCGACGTCGAACGGGTCGCCGACCGGATCGGCATTTTGGTCGACGGCGTGCTGCGCGTCGATTGCCCGACCGAGCACTTCAAGGAGACGATTCGCAAGGTTGTCCTTCAATTTCCGGGCACGCCGCCTGCCTTCCCGGGCTGCGACGGACTGGTCAACGCCGCTGTGGAAGGTCGCCGGCTCGAACTGTTAATCGTCGATTTTGGACCAGCGCAACAAGAGATCATTGAATCGCTGTCGCCTGTCTCCTGGGACATCTTGGATTTGAATCTGGAAGACGCCTTCATCGAGTACACGCGCGGAAGCAAGCCATCGCTCTTTGCTGTCACGGATCACGCCGTTACCGCCAGCGCGGGTACGAGACCACAGGAGGCGCACTGGCATGAAGGGTGAAAAGCTCCTGCTCCTGCGGCGCCTGTTCTCGGCGACAGTCCTGGGAACTGGATTTGGCGTCGTCTGGCTGGTCGTCGTCGCCGTCCTAGGCACCACGATCTTGCAAAGATTCTTCACAGGAGAGCCGATCGTTCGAGAGACGATCGAAGTTTGCGCCGATGGCACGCCTCTCATCGAGACCCGTCGCGTCCGCGCGGCGGAAGGCTATCGGGATCTCGACGGACGACCACCGGCAGCCGTCGGGGCTCCGGTCTTGATCCAACCCGTCAGCCTGTTGGGAGCCGAGGGTGTCGAGGGGATCGAATACTTCTTCCGATGGGGCCGTTTCAACTGGGAGTGGCGGCTCAAGATCTTCGAGGACGACCAGCACCAATCGAACCATTGGTACTTCGTCCACAACGGAAAGGAAAATGGTGCGGGGTACTTCGTCGGCTACAACTGGGCCAACAATCGGCGGATCGGCTTTCTGGGAGAATCGGGCTTCAGCGAGAATCCTGTGCCGGTCGAGCAGTGGATTCCCGTCCGGCGCGATCTGGTGATCTGGAGCCAGTGGAGTGCTGTGCAACTGGGGCAGCAGGACGGGCAAGTCGAGCGGCAACCGTACCAGGTCAAGTCGCGGATTCCTGCGCACCTGGTGTACTTCCCCTCCGGCAACCGCGTGCGGCTGGTCGATCTGGCCCAGCAAACCGTGCGGACCGTGTTCGAGGCGAGCGCTCCTATCGAAGGGATCAATCTGGCAAACGAGTCGTCGACGACTCGTGTCGCCCAGCGGCCGGCGATTCTGGTGAGAACCGCCCAGGGCATTTATGGCCTGAGCCACGATCACCGCCTGGTCTGGACGCTCCCCCTAGCGGACGATGCGGACCGCAGGCACGTCGCACTGTTTTATGCGGTCCCTGACGGACAGGCGGTGGTGATCATTCGGCGCGGTTGGGAGGGGAACATCATGCGCGACATGGTGTACCGGGTCTCGGCGGGTGGCGTTATGGAAAAACGGCAAGAGGTGGAGACGAAGATCGGCGATCTGAAATGGAATCAGCGGGGTGACGGCCTCCTGTTTGCTTGGGTGCTGCCGGTTCCGGTCGTATTGCCCGCGGTCGAGGCGCTAATCATGGTCCGCGCAGACATGGCTGACGGTTATCTCGACGGATGTCGGCTCATGTTGTACGAGTCGTGGGTGGCGCTCATTGGCGTGAGCATCATTTCCCTGGCGTTGGCGGCCACGACGTGGTGGCATTCGACCCGTTTCGCGCTGCCGTTGCGCGAGCGAATCGCTTGGTGGTTCTTTGTGGCTTTGACAGGCCTTCCCGGGTTTGTGGGTTACTTACTCCACCGTCGGTGGCCGCTGCGAGAGAAGTGTCCTCATTGCCAGGCCGTTACGCCGCTCGAAAACGGAGCGTGCGCCTGGTGTGAACAACGCTTTCCCGGACCGGCTCCGAAAGGGACCGAGGTCTTCGCCTGACCGCGCGCAGATCTCGCGGAGGGCTCCTTGCTGTTGCGTGTCACAGAGGCAAACAAAATGGTGCGAGCGATTGCCTTCAAAGAGTTGCGGGAAACGTGGTCGTTTGCGGTTCTGGCGGTCGCGCTCTATGCCGGCCTCGTCTGCAATCAGATTGGGAAATGGAACACGTTACTGAGCTTTTTCCTGGGTTGGATCCCCGGACTGAAACCGTGCGCGTGCCCGTCGTTGTTTCCGTTCCTCCACGACAGTTTTCAGACTCCCTTTACCTTCGTCGCGGCGGCGCTGGCGATCGTATTGGGCTTGCGCCAGTCGGCCTGGGAGCCGAGCCAGGGAACGGCGCACTACCTGCTGCATCTGCCGCTTTCGCGGTCGAGCATCTTTTTGTCGAAGCTGTTCGTCGGAATCGGCTTGCTGCTCGCGTGCACGTTGCTGCCGCTCGTCACTTACGGCGTATGGGCGGCGACACCGGGGACGCACGCCGCTCCCTTTGAATGGTCGATGGCCCGGCTGGCGTTTCAGATCTGGTTGACGATGCCGCTTATTTATTTGGGCGCGTTCTTGGCGGGCATTCGACCAGCACGCTGGTACGGCTCGCGGCTGCTGCCGCTGGTCGCGGTGGCGCTTTCCGCTTTTTTGTTGCAATACGTCCCCGATTGGTGGCTGCTTGGCCTTCCACTTCTGTTGGTGATGGCGGCTTCGCTAACCGGCGTGATTCTGTTGGAAGCGTCGGCGCGCGATTATTGAGGTCGGACGATCATAGGTGATGGCTTCTCAACCGAACTCGACTTCAATCAGCGAAAAGTCATCCTTGAGACCGACCGAACCTTGGAAGACCCGCGCGCGATCCAGAACGCGCTCGACGCGTGAGCCCGGCTCCCTGCTGACGTCGGCAAGCAAGTCGGCGAGTCCGCTTACGGTCAGCATTCCACCATCCGGCTTATCGATGTCCGAGACGCCGTCGCTATAAACGTAAAGCCGGCTGCCCGCCGGAATCTTCTCGCTGCGCGTTTTGAACGTTGCCGCGTCCGACGCGCCGATCATCATGCTCGGCTCGCCCAGCTTGATAGGTGCGCGCGGGTCGCCGTTGAACATCAACGCGGGCGGATGTCCGCCGGTCGAGTAGTGGAGCGTTCGTGTGGTTGCGTCAAAAACCCCGTACCAGATCGTGAAGAACTTGTTGTTGTTCTCCTCCATCGGAAAGGCCCGATTGAGTCCGGCCAGAACTTCGGCCGGGTCGTGGAACCGCACGTCCGCCGAGGACTGGCGGCGCAGCACGTTGTAGACCGCGATCGAGAGAAGCGACGCACCGACGCCGTGCCCGCAGACGTCGTGCAGGTAGATTGCTAGGTGGCGGTCGTCGAGCCAGTGGTACCCGAACATGTCGCCGCCGAGCTGCGACGATGCCAGAAACGCCCAATCCGTGCGAATCGGGCCTTCGAGTTTCGGCGGCAAGAGCGAACGAATATAAGCGGCCGCCTCGGCCAACTCGGCGGCCAGTTGCTCCTGTGTCTTGAGCAGCACGTCCTTCGTTTCAATCAGCTCGCGCTGCGCCTGAATCAGATCGATCATGCTGAACTCGTGCTCGGCCAGAGCAGCAAGCTCTCCGAGGGTGGCCTCCTCGGCCGGGCTGAGGGTGCGCGGCGTCGGGGCCGCCACGCAAATCGTCCCGACGCTCCGTCCAGCCGGACCGCGCAGCGGATGCCCGGCATAAAAACGAACGTTGGGTGGGTTGACGACCAGCGGGTTGTCACGAAAGCGATCGTCCTCGAGCGCGTTGGGGATGACGAGCGGCCCATCGTGAAGGATCGTGTGAGCGCAAAAGGAGACGTCGCGCCCAGTCGAATCGAACTGCAGTCCGCACTTCGCCTTGAACCATTGACGGTCGGCGTCAACCAACGCGATATACGCGATCGGGACGTCGTAGAAGCGAGCCGCCAGTCGCACGATGCGATCGAAGCGTTCTTCCGGCGGCGTGTCCAGAAGCTTCAGCGCGCGCACGTCCGCCAGGCGATCGTGCTCGTCGACCGGGATCGGGGCGGGGATCATAGCGGACCTCGTTTTGAATCACCGCCTCAATACCCGCGCTCTTTCGCGTGAGCATTGCCGAATCGAAGCCTTGGAAGCGACCAGCTCGATGCGCCTGTCTCACTGAATCTTGTGAGCACGAGTTTCTGAGATCAACTGGCCCAGCCATTGCATATAGGGCGTGCCGCCCGTGCCGCGCGGGTCGGCCACTCGCCTGTTGATGTATTCCTCGGCCCAGCCGTAGTGCACTTCCCGGAATACCGCCATCGCTTCCAGAACTTCGTTATACAGTTCCTTGTCGGCCAGCGGTCGCAAGTCGCGCAGATTTTGCACTTCGGCGATGAGCTGTCGGTGTTCCCGCGGCATGAAGTTCTGCATGTCGGCCAGATGATTGGTTAAGAGCGACGGCTTGTGCGGAATCTTCATCAGGGCCACCAGCGTCGGCACGATGCTGCTCTGCGCACCGGTCTCGCCTCGAAAGTCCATCGGTGTCTCGATGGCTCCCTCGAAGACAACGTTTTCAAAAAATCGGATGTACGGACGGAACGTCTTGTAATACAGGGCGGGGTCCATCTTTTCGGGGATGCGACGCAGCACGGCGATTTGTCGCCTCACACTCCGGCCCACCAGGTCCAAACCTTCGTTAACGGCGGACTTGTCGCCCGCTTTGATGCCCCGCTCCGCCAACGCGACTCCCGCCAGGGTTTGCGCCGCGATCTGTTCGATTTCGACGTGCACCAGAATGAACCAATGCTCGTCGTACAAATGGACGAAGTTTTGGATCGTGTCGATATTCCCCAGCTCGATCGGCTTCGACGCGTCAAACCGCTTCCAGTTGAAGAGAGCGTAGCCGTCGTAGCTGAGGATCGGCGGTCGCGATAGCCGCCGGCAAACGTCGCAGAGCGGAACCGCGAGATTTCGCGGGAGAACCGTGACTGGCGGCTCGCCGACCTGATTGATGTACGCCGAAGCCAGGAAGCCCAAACGTACGTAACACAAACGCAGCTGTGGGATCGCAGTCGTCGGATCCTTTGGGTCGGACCAGGCCGGAATATCGAACCGCCGCGCCCGCTCCCGGAAACCCGAGTCATACAGCATGCTCGGCAAGTCTTGGCCGATCTCGTCGAGAACGGCGAACGGGCTGTCGCGCGGAAATGCCCGGAGCGGGTCGGCTTCCGGCAAAAAGCCGTGTTGTGTGTCCATTGAGCTTTGACGACTCCTTCCTGTGCAAATGTCCGCAGATACGCGGCATGCGCTTTAGTGCACGTGCTGCTTCAGCTCTTTATCGAACCAGTCGGCCATGACTTTGACTTCTTCGTTGATCGTCAGCCACGGATGTCCGCCGCCGGGCTTGACGATGAGATTAGCCTGGCCGCCAGCTTTCTTGAGCGCCTCGATCAGGACTTCCGACTGACGCAACGGCACGACCGGGTCGGCATCACCGTGAATGATGAGGAATGGGGGTTGTTTGCGCTCGACCAAGAGTGCCGGGGAGATCTTTCTAGCCATCTCGGTGAGTTTTTCCGCGTCGACCTTTTGTTGAGAGCCGTCGCCGAAATCACCTAACAGCTCGCGAATCCGTCGGGCCGAGCGTTCATCTTTGCCGAAATTCGCCGCATTGCCCTGGTAGTGCAAGAAGTCGGTCGGCGGGAAGAAGATGCCGACCGCCTTAAAAGGCTGATCGAAATTGCCCTTGGAGTCGGGCGCGGTCGAAACCACGGTGAGCGCAGCCAGGTGTCCGCCGGCTGAGCCGCCGGTGATCCCCAGATTGTCCGGATCGATTCCGTATTCGGCCGCGTGCGCGCGGACCCAGCGTGTGCCGGTGCGCAGATGCCGCACCATTTCGGGAATCGAGAATTTGGAGATCGAACCGGGCCGCATGGCAAACACGGTGTAACCACGGCTGCAAAAGATGTCATAGACCCGCGCCAGCGTGTGATCGCGAATCTTGCCCCGGTCCGAATGCCAGGCACCTGAAGCCACGTCAACGATGCCGAGCCCGTTCTTGGGACCCGTCGGCGTGAACACATCCATCACCAGCACCGACCCGTCGTCCTCGCCGAAAACCACGTCTTGGTGCTGCTCGTAGGTGCGTTTGCTCTTGGGCGGAGCGTGCGGGGGCTTCACTTCGGCAACTGATGTCGAGGTGAGCCGTTTGTCGAGCCAGTCCGCCATGACGGCCACTTCTTCGTTGATAGTCGGCCACGGATGAGCGCCACCATGCTTCACGATCAATTGCGCTTCACCTCCCGCGGCTTTGAGTGCGTCGACGAAAATTTGCGATTGCTGCAGCGGCACTAGCGGGTCCGAATCGCCGTGAATGATCAAAACCGGAGGCTGTTTCGACTGCACGAGTCGCGCGGGGGAGATTTGGCGCACGCGCTCGGCCAGTTCTTTCTTGGTGAGCGGCTGCTTCAGCCGTTCGGAGCGGGAGACCGCCAGGCTGCGGACGAGCTTGCCCCACTCGTTGTCTTTCGTGTAGTCGATCGGATAGCCGGCCCACTCGAGGAAGTCGGTCGGCGGGAAAAAAATGATCGCGGCCGAGAAGGGCTGGATGACCTTTTTATCTTTGCCGATGTCGGGAGTGACCATTGTGAGGCAAGCGAGGTGGCCGCCAGCCGACGCCCCGCAGAGGGCCATGCGGTCCGGATCGATGCCGTATTCGGCCGCGTGATCGCGCACCCAGTGGATGCCTTTGCGGAGATTCTGCACCATCTCGGGGGCGCTAAACCGCGAGCGCGACCCCGGTCGAATGGCAAAGACTGTGTAGCCGCGTCCGCAAAAGATCTGAAAAAACTGTCCCCGCTGATGGTCGCGGATTTTCCCGCGATCGGTGTACCAGGCTCCCGAGACGACGTCGATGACGGCGAAACCGTTTCGCTTGCCGAGGGGAGTGAAAATATCCATCGGCAGTCCCACGCCATCGGCCTCGCCAAAGACGACGTCTTGCTGCTGTTTGTACGTGGGACGCTGCGTTATTGATTTCGCCGGCGACTTGGGAGATGCGGGTGCTTGAACCGCTTGGGGTGACGAGGTTTGCGGGGGTGCCGCCAGCGAAGGTTCACCGCAGCAGAGGGCTCCGGCTCCGCTCGCCAGCAACAAGGACAGGATCAGACTCAGTTCACTCCAAAGGCTGCTCATAGGCACAATCTCCGCCCGAACGCGCGCCGGATCGGCCGGCCGATCCTAATGTCATAAGAGTAACGCGTCATCTCTGACCTGGGAATTACGCCCGCGCCCGGCGCGGAACGCCGGCGACCGGGCGGCGAATCGATCGCTCAGCCGCGCGGTCGAGGCGGGCAACAATCTTCCGGGCAGACATCCGGCGACGCGGCGAAGGCACCGACCGCCGCACGGTTGGGCCATTGCTTCACTCGCTCCTCGACCAGATCGGCTAACGCCGCGACAAACTGCGGATGCGTGCCGACGGTGCCTGCGCGAACCAGGTTCAATCCCAGGCTGCGACTTTTTTCCTGGGCCTCAATATCGAGATCGTACAAGACTTCGAGATGGTCGGAGAGAAAGCCGATCGGCAGCACGGCCACGTCGGAAACGCCACTCGCCCTGAGCGAAGCCAGATGGTCGCAGATGTCCGGCTCGAGCCACGGATCGGTCGGCCGACCGCTGCGGCTTTGATAAACGAGGGCCCAACGGGTCGCGGGAATGCGAAGTCGCTCACAAACGAGTCGGCACGTTTCGTTCAACTGCTCCGCGTAACGAGAAGTTTGCGCCATCGAAAGGGGGATACTGTGAGCGGTGAACGCGACGTGCGATCTTGACCTTCGGTCGTCGGGGATCTTCTCCAACGCTTCGCTCAAGCGATCGGCGTTCGCCGCGATGAATCCGGGATGGTTGAAGAATGCACGGATTTTGTCCACCTGCGGAGCATTCGATCCAACGGCCGCGGCGGACCTCTCGATATCTTCGCGATACTGCCGGCAACTTGAGTAGGAACTGTAGGCCGCCAGCACGAGGGCCAGAACGCGCCGGGCACCGGCTGAAGCAAGCTCCTGCACAGCGTCGGCCAGGAACGGATGCCAATTGCGGTTTCCCCACGCGATCGGCAACCGGATGCCGCGCTGGTCAAGCGCCAGTCGCAGGGTGGCGATTAAGTCGCGGACCTGGTCATTCAGCGGACTCTTTCCGCCGAAATGGTAGTAGTGCTCGGCGACCGCCCTGAGTCGCTCGCGCGGGATGTTCCGGCCTCGCGTCACGTTCTCCAGAAACGGAATCACGTCCTCGCGCCGTTCGGGCCCGCCGAATCCGACGATCAGAATGGCGTCGTATTGAGTCGTCAAACCATCGCTCACGTTCCGACTGTCGCCCCTTTTCCGTACTGTAGTCTGTCCACGCTGGCGTGGGGAACTAGCGGAAGGGGCGCTTTGCGGCCAGAATCTCAGAACTCTTGAAGCTGTGTGACGTCCCAAGGTCAGACAAGCGCCGTTTGACCCGCTCCTAACGTCCCTGCCTCCTAACTTCCCTGTAGAAATCGATGGCGACAGAACCGCAGGATTCCAGCCGGCTCAACGCGCTCGAACGCCTGGCGGTGCTGGCCGTCGTGTCGTTTATTGGGGGCGCCGCGGCGGGCTTGATCGGTGCCGTCTTTCGTTTAACCCTCGAACAGGCCGACCTGTTCCGCGAGAGCATGATCTCCCGCTTGCACGCGCCGGGCCCAGTGGGTTTGGCCATCGTAGTTGCGGGGTGCGCCGCCTCGGTCGCCGTTGCCGCCTGGCTCGTGCGGCGGTTTTCGCCGTTCGCCTCTGGGAGTGGGATTCCGCACGTCGAGGCTGTTTTGCTTCACGAGCTTCCGCCGGCCCCGCTTTGGTTGATCCCGGTCAAATTCGTGGGGGGCGTGTTGGCCATCGGTTGCGGGTTAGCGCTGGGACGCGAGGGTCCCAGCGTCCAAATGGGAGCCAGCATCGCGCATCTGATCGGTCGCGTGTTCCGCCGGGATAAAGCGGATTCCCTGGTGCTGTTAGCCGCGGGGGCCGGAGCCGGCCTGGCGACGGCATTCAACGCGCCGATCGCAGGGGCGATCTTTGTGCTGGAAGAGATCGTCCGCCGCTTCGATACGCGAACGACGATTGCGACCTTCGGTGCATCGACTGGCGCGATTGCCGTCAGTCGATACCTCCTCGGCGATCGGCCGGATTTTTTGGTGACACTGCAACCCTACCTCGGCTTCGCTACGGTGCCGCTGTATCTATCACTTGGAGTGGTCGCTGGACTCTTGGGTGTCGCCTACAACAAGACGATTCTCGGCTCGCTTGCCGTCGTGGAGCGTTTTGATCGATGGCCGATCGAACTGCGAGCTGCCTTAGTCGGCGCCGTGGTCGGCCTGCTAGCGTGGTTCCACCCGCACGTGGTGGGCGGGGGTGACGCGATCACTCAGCGCACGCTGGCAGGAGCTGAGACAGTGCGCTGGCTCGTCCTGGTTTTCGCGCTTCGGTTTGCGCTCGGCCCAATTTCCTACGCGGCTCGCACACCGGGCGGGCTCTTCGCGCCTCTCTTGGTGATCGGTGCTCAAAGCGGCCTCTTATTCGGGATTCTGTGTCAGCACTGGGCCCCGGATGCCGTCCCTGATCCGAAAGCTCTCGCTGTTGTCGGCATGGCGGCGTTTTTCACCGGGACCGTCCGGGCACCAATCACAGGCATTCTGCTCGTCACCGAGATGACTGGCAACTTTGCTCTCCTTTTGCCGATGCTGGCCGCGTGTTTTACCGCCATGTTGATCCCGACGCTGTTGGGCAACGCGCCGATTTACGATTCACTTCGCGAGATCACGCTCAAAATGCGGCCACCCGAGCAGCCTGCTGGCTTGCCGCGAGAGCAAACGTCTGAGCCGTGACGTGACCAGGGTCTGGTCAGCTCTCACTCGGTGGTATCTCACTAGCGGTGCGCCGGCTGTGGCTTGACCAGATACCGAGAGAAGTCGCCGATCTCGAACGACTTCGGCTGGTCCTCAGTCAGCTCAATGAACCGCGCACTGACGCCTGGGCTGTTTTTTAGCAATGCGATTCCCCTCTTTGGTCCGAGGATCGCGGCCGCCGAATCGAGCCCGTCTGAGAGCAGACCGGTGGTCGCGATCACTGTCACGCTGACGCGACGAGTGATCCCCAGGCCTGTCTTCGGATCGACGAGGTGCGAGTATCGCTTGCCGTCGATTTCAACGAACTGAAACGCGTCGCCGGCTGTCGAAACGGCCCGGTTCGCGAGCCAGACGAAGTCTTTCGGTTGTTCGCCCGGAGGCTCGAGCCCGAACACTCCGATTTTCCAACCCGGCTCGCCCGGAGGGGGGTCGCCGACCGAAATGTCGCCCGAAAGAGCAACGAGTGCCTGCTTGAAGCCGTGGGTTGCGAGCACCGCTCGGGCTTCGTCTGCGGCATAGCCTTTGACGATTCCGCCAAAATCGAGCCGCATGTCCGGCTTGTCAAACGTCACCGTCCGGGGTGCGATGTCGAGATGAACGGCCTCGTAGCCGACTCGTTTTTTGGCGCCGGCAAGTTCCTCCGCAGTCGGCAGTCGTTTTGTGCGCCGCGATCGACGCCACAAACTGACAAGCGGTCCGACCGTTACGTCAAAAGCTCCCTCGGAACGCCGCGACACTTCGAGCGACGCCGCAAGCACGGTCGCAAGTTCCGCACTGACGGAAATTGGCTGTCGTGGTGTGTAGCGGCGCATCAGCCGCGAGACTTCGCTGTCTTCATCGTAGTCGCTGAAGATCAAGTTGAGCTGGCGAATGCGGTCGAATGCCGCGTGGACGGCGGCGTTTGCGGGCTCTTTATCGCGGGCATATACTAAGATGCGTACCCGCACTCCCATCAGGGTTTGCCAGTACTCCAAACGCTCCAACCCGCCAGCTGCGGACGCCGCCGGAACGATAGTCCCCGCCAAAAGCAGAACGGCTGCCGTCGCGTGCATGCTCGTCTGAATTACCTGGTTTCACTGTTTGTCTGAAGGTCTTCCGTCTATGCCGAAGTTAGTGCCCGGCCGTCGTCCGGGGCAAGCGAGCATCATGTGTTTCGCACTGGCGCTGCCGTTGTGCGTTCTGGTCACGTCTCTTCCCGCCGCCGAACCTGCCGATAAGGGAAGCGCGCTCTCCGAGAAGGAGATGCAGCGGTACACGCAGCAGATTTCGGGGACGGATGTCGCCTTCGACATGGTGCCGATTCCCGGCGGTCAGTTCGAAATGGGCAGTCCGCCTACCGAGAAGGGGCGTAAGCCCGACGAAGGACCTCAGCATCAGGTCAAGATTGAGCCCTTCTGGATGGGCAAATGCGAAGTGACTTGGGACGAGTACGATCTGTGGACGTACGGGCTCGACGTGCAACGGCGCAAGGTCACTCGGCAAAAGCCGGGCCCGCATGACGCTGTCGCCGACGCGGTCACGCGACCGACGAAGCCTTACACCGATATGACGTTCGACATGGGTCACGACGGCTTTCCCGCAATCTGCATGACGCAGCTCGCCGCCAAGATGTACTGCAAATGGCTGAGCGAAAAAACTGGCCGCTTTTACCGGTTGCCGACCGAGGCGGAGTGGGAATACGCCTGTCGCGCCGGAAGCAGGAGCGCTTACTTCTTCGGCGACGACTTGTCGAAGCTGGGCGAGTACGCGTGGTACGACAAGAACTCGAGCGAACACTACCACAAGGTGGGCAAGAAGAAGCCGAATCCCTGGGGGCTCTACGACATCCACGGCAACGTCGCCGAGTGGGTGCTCGATCAGTATCGTCCCGATTTCTACGCCGAGCTGGCCAAGAAGCCGCAGCCGGTGCTCGAGCCGCTAGCGGCTCCCTCGAAGGTTTACGGGCGCATTGTCCGCGGAGGATCGTGGGATGAGGACGCGGCCAAGGCGCGGTGTGCGGCTCGCGAGTTCTCGATCCCCGATTGGAAGATTCAGGATCCGCAGATTCCGCAGAGCATCTGGTACCTCACCGACGCCCGATTCGTCGGATTTCGCGTCATTCGTCCGCTTCGCGTTCCCGATCAGGCGGAACGCGATCGTTTGAACCTGGAACCCGCGTCGAAGGATCTGATAAAAGAGTGATTGCCTTAAAGGAACCGCGCACGAAGTAAGGCGGTTCTGGTTCACTCCCGCTTGACCGAGACGAAAAACCGGCGGGCTGACACCCGCCGCTCGCCACGACTATCTGATTCCGACCGTCCTACCCGAAAGGTCGTCCCCATGCAGTTGCCTCAGAATGAACGCACGTCGCGCCGTGAATTCATGCAGAAGTCGACCGTCGTTGCCGTCGGCGCGGGGCTGTTGAGCAGCGTTGCGCTCTCGCCGCGTGCCTTCGCCAAGGGCGACGACACCATTCGTGTGGGACTTGTCGGTGCCGGCGGGCGCGGCTGCGGCGCGGTCGGCGACTGCTTGCGGGCCAATCCGGCGACGAAGCTCGTCTCCGTCGGGGAAATCTTCGATGACCGATTGCAATCGGGTCTCAGAGGTTTGCAGGAGGCCTTTCGCTCCGAGCCAGGACGCATCGCCGTCGATGAGGCGCATCAATTCAGCGGCTTTGACGCGTACAAGAAAGTCCTCGACAGCGGTATCGACCTGGTGATTCTGGCCACGCCGCCCGGATTTCGGCCGTTTCATTTCGAGGCGGCGGTCAACGCCGGCAAGAACATCTTTATGGAGAAGCCCGTGGCCGTAGACGGCCCCGGAGTCCGCCGCGTCCTCGCTGCGAATGAGATTGCCAAATCGAAGAATTTGAAGGTTGGCGTCGGCCTGCAGCGGCATCATCAGCCGATGTACCTCGAGACGCTCGAACGCATCCACAACGGCGAGATCGGCGACGTCGTCGCCCTCCGCGTTTATTGGAACGGCACGACTCCGTGGGATCCCCGCAAAACGCGCGAGCAGTGCAAAGGTGAAATGGAGTACCAGATTCGCAACTGGTACTACTACGTCTGGCTCTGCGGAGATCACATCGTCGAGCAACACATCCACAACCTTGACGTCGGCAACTGGATCAAGAAGGGACACCCGGTGAAGTGCTGGGGCATGGGAGGCCGCCAGGTGCGGACCGACAAAAAGTACGGCGAGATTTTCGACCATCACGCCGTCGAATACGAATATGCCGATGGCACGCGGATGTTCAGCCAATGTCGGCAGCAGTCGGGGAACTGGAACTCAGTCTCCGAGCATGCGATCGGAACCAAGGGGACGCTTGATATCGCCGACGGTCACGTGAGCGAGATCAAATCGGGATCGCACAAGTGGCGCTACGATCCCCACGGGCGGCGCGAATTTCCGTATCACATCGAACATGCTGACATGGGGGCCGCGATCCGCGACAATCATTCCTACAACGAGGCGGAAAACGGGGCCTTTAGCACGCTGACGGCCATTATGGGCCGCATGGCGACCTACTGCGGCAAGCCGGTGGAGTGGGAGGACGCGCTCAACTCGAAAATCGAGCTGACCCCCGAGCGATTTGCTTGGGATGCCGAGCCCCGAGTCATGCCGTTCCCCGACGGCAGTTACCCGGTTGCCATTCCCGGCGTGACCAAGGCGGTCTGAATTCCGCTCTCAGTATGGCGGTAGAGCCTGTAACGCCCGCAGACGAGCACGCTAAACCGTGGTTGTTCGCGGCACGTCACGAGGACGATACCGAAGGCCTCGGGCGGGCGCTCGGCAAGGCTCTCGCGCAAGGGGGGCTCGTCGCACTCATCGGTCCGCTGGGTGCGGGCAAGACTCGTCTCGCCCAATCGATCGCGACTGCACTGGGGGCTGATCGTCGCGCAGTCAATAGCCCGACATTCGTCCTGATCCAGGAGTACGCCGCGGCACTCCCGATCTTCCATTGCGACACATATCGACTGCGAAGCGTTGACGAGTTCCTCGATCTCGGTGTCGACGAAATGTTTCAATCGGAGGGCGTTTGCTTAATCGAATGGGCCGACCGCGTGACCCCAGTCTTGCCGGCGGACCGTCTGCAAATCGAAATCGCAGTGTCCGGTGCGACGGCTCGCAACTTCCTCATCACCGCGCTCGGCCCCCGAAGTGCCGACCTGCTAGAAAAATCGCGAGGCGCCTTTGAGCCGCCGACGCCGTCAGAAACTTAGCCGCGATCTTCAAGAGACGTGATCGGCTCCATGGATGCTTCGCGGCTTCCGCTCGGCTATGCTGCACAGCAGCCGTGCCCTCGAGAATTCACCAATTGTCAGAGGACTCAAAGTGCCGCGCAAACCTGGTCTGCCTGGAGTCGCTTTACTGGTCAATCTGTTTGTCACCATCGCTGGAGCGCAGCCCATGATTGCCGCCGAGTTGGGAGAGGATGGCTACGTCGATTCGAACGGTGTCAAGATTCACTACGTGACAATGGGGAGCGGCGAGCCGTGTATCCTCATCCACGGATTTCCCGACTTTTGGTACACGTGGCGGGCGCAAATGCCCGAGTTGGCCAAGCACTTTCAGGTCGTGGCGATCGACCAGCGAGGGTACAACCTCAGCGACAAGCCGGAAGGGGTCGAAAACTACAAGCTCGAAAAGTTGGTCGGCGACTTGAATGCGGTGGTCGACCATTTCAAATCACCCAAGGCAGTGATCGTCGGCCACGACTGGGGTGGCATGGTGGCGTGGACGTACGCCATGCAATTTCCGGACAAAGTCGATCGCCTGGTGATCCTCAACCTGCCCCACCCGCGCGGCCTGTCCCGAGAGCTGGCCAACAATCCGGCCCAGCAGAAGGCGAGTAAATACGCCCGCGACTTTCAGAAGCCCGACGCTGCAAAGCACGTAGCGCCCGAAATGCTGACCTTCTGGATTACCGATGCGGATGCCCGAGCCAAGTACCTCGAAGCGTTCAAACGCTCGTCGATGGAGGGAATGCTCAACTACTACAAAGCCAATTATCCGCGGGAGCCTTACCAGGCGATTACGAACGTGCCCGCGGTTAAGTGCCCCGTGCTGATGATCCATGGACTCAAGGATACGGCCCTCCTACCCGGCGCGCTCAACGGCACTTGGGATTGGATCGACAATCAGCTCACGCTGGTGACCGTTCCCAAAGCCGGCCATTTCGTGCAGCAAGACGCGGCTCCCATCGTGACGCGGACGATGGTTCGGTGGCTGACCGACAAATGAACTGTGGAATCCCGATCGCGTGACGGCGTTCAACATGGCCGACTCCACGCTCGCATGCCCGCGCTGCGGCCAGTCCTTCGCGATTCGCAACAGGCAAGCGGGTCAGCGGTACCTTTGTCCGCACTGCCGTCAGCCATTCAGTTTGCAGAAGGCCGGGGACGCGGCAACTCCGCCCCCTGACAGCGCGAAGCCGACGGCACAATCAGCGCCGGCCTTCATCCCCGAAGATCTCCCAGCCGGACCCACCGTCGTAGGGCCCCAGCGCGCGCGGAAGAGTTCTCTTCGCCTGTTCGGACCGGCGGGAGTCGGCTTGCTCATCGTGTGTGTGGCTGTTCTCCTATTTTGGAACCGGTTCGAGCGTGGGCCCGCCAAAACCGCTGGGACCAACTCGACGACTGTCCGAAATCGCCCGCAGGAGCCGCGCGACGGCTCGCACGGCGAGCAAATTGCTTCAAGTCGCAAGCCCATCGAATTGCTGCTCGCTCCTGCCGGCGCGCGGATCGTGATTCATCTCCGTCCGGTTCGGCTGTGGGCGGCGGCTCCGGCTAGCCTTGGCGCAAATACCGGTCGAACTCTCGGATCCAGGGCGAGCGAGTTGCTTTTGTGCGTGGGTCCGCTGGCGGCGTGGGCGCGCGGACAAATCGACGATTGGTGCCTTTACCCGCCGAGCCAAATCGACGAGGCCACATTCTCGTTCGGACTGCGTTCTCCCGGCGAACCGCCGGACACCTGTGTGGTGGTGCGGTTGGCGCGCTCGGCGGCGCTCTCTGAGATCGAAAGGCGATTCGGCGGTACGCGCTCTGAAAAAGGTTCGCTGCCAGTCTTTCTGAAGGGCGATCGGGCCCTAGTCGTGCGCGATGCGCAGACCTTTGCCGTCGGCCCTGCCGAGTCGTCTCACGAAATGGTCGAAGCCCGCGATCAGCCCAATCCCACTGACGCCAGCATTGAGGAGCTTCTTAAAGAAACCGATCGTAGCCGCGATCTTACTATCGTTTTTCGTCCTGATGACCTCGATCGCTACCGGGAGTCGCTCGCGCCTCCCCAGTGGTCAAACGCGCTGCATCAACTGGCCAACTGGCTCGACCCTGACTCGATTGAAGGGGCTGTTTTCAGTGTGCGGCTCGATGATCCGCTGCGCGTGCGGTTGACGGTTCGCGCCCGCCCGATCGTCTTCGGCCCCCACCTGGCTGAGACCATGAAGCTTCGGCTCGATCGTCTGCCGACGGATCTGCTCAAGTGTGTCGAGCAATTGCAGCCGGCGATCCCCGGTTCGCGCAAGCTGATTGGTCGTCTGCCGGCGATGTGCAAAGCCGTCGCTCTCGGGGCAGCCGTCAGTTACCAAGCTAAGATTGTGACCTTGGAATCGATCTTGCCGGAGCGTGCCGCGCCGAACTTATCTCTGGCGACCTACCTTCTGCTGACTGAGGGGCGTTCGTCGATGGGCAGATCGCCGGCTGCTCGAATCGCCGCCAAGCGCGAAGGACGCCCCCAGTCGCTTGTAGCACGGCTGCAAACCACGGTCGACGTCGACTTCAAACGCGCGCCCCTCTCCGAGGCATTCGAATCGATCGGCGGGGACATCGGCGTGACCTTCGAACTCGATGGCGGCGCGCTCAAATTGGCTGGCTACACCAAGAACATGCCCCAGACCTTTAAGATTAAAGCGGCTCCGGCAGCCGAGTCGCTACGGACGATCCTCAACGCTTACCCGAAGTTGGCGCTCGTCGCGGACGAAGCTCGAGGCACCATCGTGGTGACCACCAGCGAAGCCGCTTCGGCACAACACAAGACGCCAATCTCGCTCGGGAACTAGACGCTGTAACGGCGTCCCGCTCGTCACTGCGACCGAATTTACGTGGTTTCTTCAGTGATCCAGACGAGCGGCGACCGCTGCACGCGGTGGGAATTACGGCAACCCACGTCAAATCAGCCACCGCCCTGTGATTTTCCCGCAACTCGTGCGAATCATAAGTTGGGTCAATTCGCAATCTGGCTGTTGTGCGAGTTCAAGTAGCCATGGCGCAACGCGCGGGGCACGAGCAGTTTCTGAAACTGCTCGAAGAGCACAAGAAGATCCTGTTCAAGATCGCCAACTCGTATTGCCACGGCCCCGCGGATCGCGAAGACCTCGTGCAGGAGATGGTCATGCAACTCTGGCGATCATTTGGGCGCTATGACGCGCGGGTCCGCTTCTCGACTTGGACCTATCGCGTGGCCTCAACGTCGCGATCTCGTTCTACCGGCATGAGGCTCGGCGACCGCGCGCGTCGCTGCTGGACGAGCAAGCGGTGCTGGAGGTGACGAACAACGCAGACGATGTCGCCGCGCGGCAAGATGACCTCCGCCTGCTGGAGAACTTTATCCGGCAGCTCAACGAACTGGATCGCGCTCTGGTTCTGCTTTACCTCGACGGGAACCCCTACGACGCGATCGCCGAAATTCTTGGAATTTCCGAAACCAACGTCGGCACCAAAATCGCCCGAATCAAGCAAAAGCTCCGCCAGATGAGTGCGGATCATGTGGAAGGGACGCTCAGCCATGGAACTCGATGAACTGAAAACTCGCTGGCAAGAACAGGACAAGAAGCTCGATGAGTGCATCCGGCTGAATCAGCGCGTGCTGCAAGAGTCGCTGCTGAATAAAGCGGAAACGGCCCTCAAGCGTCTGTCACGGCTGCTGTGGTTTGAGCTCTTGTTGAACGTGGCAGGCGCCATCGCCGTCGGCTCGTTTATCGGCGACCATTTCCAAGCGCCGCGGTTTCTGGTTCCGGCCCTGGCGATTCAACTCGGCTTCATCGCACTGATCATTGGGGCAGGCCGTCAATTGGCGGCCATTGCGCGGGTAGACTACGCAGCGCCGATCGTGACCATTCAGAAACGGCTCGAATCGCTCCGGATAGAACGAATTCACACGGTGCAGTGGACGCTGATTCTCTCGCCTCTCGCCTGGATGCCACTGTTCATCGTCGCGATGCTGGGCCTCTTCGGAGTTGACGTTTACACCGCCTTCCCCTCGGCCTGGCTGGTCGCGAACGTCGTCTTCGGTTTGGCGGTGATTGTGATCGCCGTCTGGGTTTCCCGCAGTTATGGGGACCGCCTGGGGCGCTGGCCTTCGATCCAGCGACTGCTGCAGTACCTCGGAGGGCAGAATCTCGCCGTCGCGAGGGGGATTGTGCAATCGCTTTCGCGCTACGCGGATGACCAACCGAACGGCCGACCTGAAGACTAGACCTGCGATCTGGCCCTCGTCGCGCATCTGCTTTCGTTGTGCGATTCGTTTCCTCAGCGACTACAATTGACAGCGACGGTTTCGACCGCACGAACCGTCACCAATGCGGGCGCGGAGTTCGATCGATGCCGGCCATTACATTCCACTGTCCCCACTGCGCCGCCAATCTGAAGATCCGTGACGACCAGATCACGAGCAGCCCGGTTGCCTGTCCGGACTGCCGAAAACCGATGCTCATCATGCGGGACGAATTCGGGAACGTGGCGGCCGCCGCGCCTGCCCCCGCAGGCAGCCCCGCCAAAGGTGCCAGGAGCCAGAAGCCGCCTGCTTCCGGGAAGGCCGTTGGCACGGCCACGGGAAAGTCTCAGACTACTCCTCCCATCGTGCGTGAGGAGCCACCGGAGGCGCCGGCTCAAGGGCAGCCTCTTTGGAAAAGGTTGTCACGGAAGGCGACGCTCTGGATTGGAGCCGGGGTTGCCGGATTGGCAGTGATTCTCGTTGCCGGCACTATTTTTTTCTGGCCGCGGGGCTCGCGATCGGCTTCGCACGCAGTGGAGGCTGACGATCCGAATTTGGCGAACATGTCGGGCAATCAGCGGGTCACCGGCAAGAATAGTCCACTGGCAGGGCAAGCCTCCCGAATCAATCCTGCGGCGAACGCGGGACAAAATGGGCCGAAGCCGCCGACCGTCGCCGGGCGATTAGGCGCGCTGGGCCAGCGGATCGCCGAGTATCGCGCTAAGAGAGTACACTTTCCTGGGTCGGCCCCGGGCCGCGATGGATTGCCCGCCTCCGAGCGGCTCAGTTGGCTGGCCGAACTTGTCGCGACCGTCCTGCAGCCCGAGCGCCCGGCGCCGGCTTGGAACGAGTCGTGGCGCAGCCAGCGCAACGAGCGATTCGTGCGGCAGCGAATTCCTGAGTTCTTGAATCCGTCGATCGACCGGCTGACCGGCCCAGAAAATTATCCGACGACGCATTTCGCGGGCGTTGCCGGAGTCGGTGCGGATGCGGCCGATTTGCCCGTCGATCATCCTCGGGCCGGCATTTTCGGGAACACTCGCTCGACCCGCATGGAAGACATCCGCGACGGGGCCTCAAACACGCTGATGGTCGTGGGAGTAACCGGCGATTTGGGAAGTTGGGCCGCTGCCGGAAAGCCGACCGTGCGCGCCTTCACGCGGGAACCGTACGTGAATGGCCCAGACGGGATCGGAACCGGTTCGCCCGATCGAATGATGGTCCTCAAGGCGGATGGCAGTGTGCAGGAATTCTCTTCCAAAACGGATCCTCGAATTCTCCGTCGGATGGCAGCGATGGCCGATGGACTCCCTCTCGACCCGAAGGTTCCTGGCGAGCCGGGCGACAAATCGCCGCAACCGTCCCTGGATCAATTGACTGCTCTCGTCGCAAAAGTCCAACCGGCTCCTTCGGGAGCAAAAGCAACTGATGGAATGTCAAAGGCGCCCGATCCCGTCGGCACGCGACCCCCGGTTGCAGCGGCCCGTCCCGTGGCGAAGAAATCGAGTGCGCCTCCCGCTCCCAAGGTCGACGTCTCGACCGCTCTGGCCCAGCGCGTCGCGCGTTCCGAGCAGAGCAAACCCGTCCCCCTGCGCGATGTGCTCAACTGGTTGGAGGAGCTTGCGACCGTGCCGATTCGCGGCGACCGGCACGAGATCCCCGACCTGGACGATTTGCTGCAGACGCCCGTCAGCTGGGAACTCGAGAATACGACCGTGGCCGCGATCCTTGAGACTGTTCTCGCGCCTGCCCGACTTAACTACCAGGTGAAGCCGGATGCGATCCAGCTGCACAGGCTCGGTCCCGCGGCGGGTCGGGCCGCTTCGCCCTGACGAGAATCGATTCCGACCGTGGAGCTCGACGACGAAATTTGCCTCTGCTTTCACGTCACCAAGCGCAAAATTCTCAACCATCTGCGCGTCCATCAACCGCGGGTTCCCAGCCAGTTGAGCGATTGTGGCGGGGCGGGGACGGGGTGCGGGTGGTGCGTGACTTTCCTGAAGCGGTATTTTGAGGAGGCTCGGGGGAAAGGCCGCGAAAAGCCCGAGTCGGATCGACTCACGTCGCTCGATTACGCTCGCGCGCGAGGAGCGTACATTCGCGCGGGCAAAGGCATCCCCCCGCCGGGCGCCACGCCCCCACCTGGACCTGACGAGCCCGACGATGCCACACACGACGATCGCGATCCGGCATAAGCTGGGAACCGACTGATCTCGAGCATGAAGCCGACGCTGATTACCCTCACGACCGATTTCGGTTTGTCAGACAGTTATGTCGCGCAAATGAAGGGGGCAATCCTGACGATTGCCCCGGATGCGGTTTTGATCGACGTGACGCACAAGATTCCGCCGCAGGATTGCGCTGTGGCGTCCGCCGTGCTCGCAGATGCCGTCGGCGCCTTTCCCGTGGGGACAATCCACTTGGTTGTGGTCGACCCGGGCGTGGGTACGGACCGCCGCGCAGTTGCCGTCGAGGCCCGAGGCGAAGAGGACACAGGCGAGGTGCGGTTCGTCGCGCCGGACAACGGCGTGCTGACGCGGGTTTTGGCTGGCCGGAGGGTTTGCCGGGCCGTGCAACTTTCAGAGGGGCGTTTTTGGCGCGAAAGCGTTTCCCAAACGTTTCACGGACGAGACATTTTTGGACCGGTGGCTGCGCACTGGAGTCGAGGAATCGACCTTGCCGAGTTCGGGCCGCCTTTGGATTCCCCGCTCATCAAGCTGTCGCTGCCTGAACCGACCTGCGAGGGACGCACCCTCAGCGGCGAAGTCGTGCGAACCGACGCGTTCGGAAACTTGATTACCAATATTTCCGCGACTCAATTGCCGGCGGCCGACCGCCCGCGGCTGACTGTCGAGATTGGCACCCAGCGGATCGCGGGCATCTCGCGGGCCTACCAAGATCGACCGGCCGGCGAACTGGTGGCCGTCATCGGCAGCTCGGGAATCCTCGAAATTGCCGTGTGTTGCGGCCATGCCGGCGAAGTCTTGGCGGCCTGGTCGGGCGACAAAGTGGTCGTGCGGGGAATCGCTCCGTGAGCGAACCGACCGGCCAGACCGCCGGCCTCTTCATAACCGCGACCGACACCGGCGTCGGCAAGACGTACGTCACTGCGATGATCGCCCGGGCACTCTGCGCCGCGGGCCGAAGCGTCGGAGCGTACAAACCGGTCTGCAGCGGAGCCGAAACCAGCGCGGACGGCTCAATCTCGTGGGGCGACGTTACCACGCTGACGGCCGCAATCGGTGGACGGTTCGATGCAGAGCGCGTCTGTCCGCTGAGGTTTCGGGCCCCTCTTGCCCCGAATGTGGCGGCGCGGCGGGAAAAAGCGGAAATCGATTTCCAGCAGCTCTGCGAGGGTGCTCATTGGTGGCGAGGGCGCGTCGAAATCTTACTCGTGGAAGGGGTCGGCGGTCTTCTGTGCCCATTGGCCGCGCGCGAGACAATCGCTGACCTGGCTGCGGCTCTCAAATATCCGCTGCTCGTGGTCGCGCGGCTCGGGCTGGGAACGATCAATCACACGCTGCTCACCGTCGAGGCCGCCCGCACCCGCGGATTGACGGTGGCCGGCATCCTCCTCAACGAGGCAGAGCCGCTTGCGTCGTTGGAGGGAACCGAAGAGAATCCCGTCGAAATCGAGCGGCGGACGCGGATCCCCGTGCTCGGAATCCTCAGATATGGTCGGTCGTTGCCGACGCGTGTGGATGGTTCCGCGGCCTCAATCGACTGGGCAGCCTTGGCCCGATGCCCGTGATCAAGCTGGTCCTTTTGATCCCGACTCTCGACCGCTCCGGCGCGGAAAAGCAGTTTACCCTGCTCGCGACCAGACTGCCTCGCGACGAATTCGAGGTTCACGCGGTAACGCTGACGCGCACGGGCCCATACGAGTCGGTCCTCCGCGACGCCGGAGTGCGGCTGACGACTCTGAATAAACGTCTGCGAATCGATCCGATCGCACTCTGGCGTTTGAAATCGCTGCTCGACGCCGAACGACCGGACATCTTGCATTCGTGGATTTTTGCGGCCAACGCGTACGGGCGACTCGTCGCGGGCGGCCAGCCCCGTCCGAAGGTCATCGTCTCCGAGCGGTGCGTCGATTCCTGGAAGAGCGGCTGGCAGCTCTGGCTCGACCGGAAACAAATCGGCCGGACAACGCGTCTAATCGGGAATTCGACGAGCGTCGCCGAGTTTTATCGCGGTTTGGGAGTGCCGGCCGAAAAGATCACAGTGATTCCCAACGGCGTCGAGATTCCAGGCGGTCCGCCCGCGGACCGAGACCATGCGCTGTCGGAGTTTCAGATTCCGCCGGGCTCACGTGTGATCGGCTTCGTGGGCCGCTTGGCACGTCAAAAACGAGTGCAAGACATCATCTGGGCGATGCAGCTCTTGCAGCAGTTGACCGACCGGGTGTACTTGCTGCTGGTGGGCGAAGGCCCCGAGCGCAACGATCTGATCGCACTGGCCCGACACGTCGGCTGCGAGCATCTGATCCGTTTTGTCGGCTATCGGGCCGACGCCCCGCGGCTCATCGGACTGTGCAATGTCTTCTGGCTCGCGAGTGAATTCGAAGGCATGTCCAACAGCGTGATGGAAGCGATGGCAGCGGGCGTTCCGGTCATCGCCAGCGACATTCCTCCGAATCGCGAGCTTGTAGTCGACGGCGAGACCGGATATCTCGTCCGCGTCGGCGACAGCGTCGGCATGGCCCAATTCACCGATCGGATTCTTGCCGATCCGTCCCTTGCCCAGCGACTTGGCGCCGCGGGGCGCGAGCGAATGCGAGCGGCCTTCAGTATCGACCGCATGGTCGCTGCCCACGCGGAGCTTTATCGCGAAGTCCTTCGGAGTTAGTTGAGCTCTCCTCGCGCGACACGATTCAAGGGGTGTGGCCGAGCTCCAGGCACAGCAAGGTGTTTTCATCGCGCAGATACACCCTGGTCCCCGCCAGCACCGGACTGGGCCAAACCGGATACTTGATGTCTTTGAAGGAGGCGCGGGCGAGTTCCTTGTATCCCCGCGGCGACAGCTGGGCCAGCGCCAGCGTCCCGCGCTCGCCCAGCACCAGAAAGCGATCGCCCGTAAGAGTCAGCGATCCGCGGCCGAAATACGGGAATGGAACGATCTCACCAGTGGAACGGTTCACGATTTCTCCTGTGCGACGATCAATGCCGAACTGGTCCGTATTGCCCTCGTAGCCACGCGTTGACCAGACGACCTTGCCGGTGGCGATGTCGAGGCAGCGAAGCTCCCCTTCCGGCTCATGCCGCCCGCTGAAACCGTAGAGAAAGCCGTCGCGGTAAATGGGGGTGGACCAATGCGCAAGCATGTTCGTGCGATTCCGCCAGAGCACCTTGATGCCGTCGCACGCCGGATTGACCTCCAAGAGGGCCGAGCCGACTCTGTAAGCGGCGGAGATAAAAATCTTATCGCCGATGACGACCGGCCGGGCTGCGGTGACCGATTCGTTATCGCGAGCGCAAAACCAATAGCGAAAGTTGACGTGGCCATTTTTGGGATCGACCGACACGAGTCCTTGCCGCATCAGGCAGAGGATTTGTCGCTTGCCATGAATCATCGCGGCGATGGGCGACGAGTAGCTCACCGACATTTCTTCACCCGTCCAACGGTACTTGGGCTCGTTGGGCCAGTCGGTCTCGATTCCGTCCCAAGTCTCCTTGCCGATGCTCTGCCAAACGATGTCTCCGGTCGAGGCCCGAAAGGCGACCACGCCGGAGTTTGGCTGTCCCCCCACCAGCACGATCAGCAAATCGCCTTCGAGGATCGGCGTGCAACCCGTCCCGAAGAAATGGGCGGGAACAGAGAAATCCTTGGAGACATCGCGGGCCCAGACGCGGTTGCCCGTGTTGAGGTCCACGCACATCAGCTTTCCCTCGGCCCCGAACGTGTAGCAATACTTGTCGGTCAACAAGGGAGTGCAGCGCGGCCCGTTGTTATAACCGTAAGGATCGGTGAAGGTGCTTTCGTACTCAACTTTCCAAATCGGCTCACCCGTGCCTGCGCGCAGGCACTCGACGATTGATTCATTACGCTGGCGATGATGAACGACGAGCTTCCCAGCGCGGATCGATGGCGCCGAATACCCCGCACCGATCTGTTTGCTCCAGACGATGGGCGGGCCGCCTTTTGGCCAATGGTCGGCCAGTCCTGCGTCGACCGTGACGCCCGTGCCGGAGGGACCCAGAAATGCCGGCCAATCGATCGCGCTCTGCGTTTGCGATGCTGTGGCATTGACCTTCGATTGAGCGGGCGCTGCCGCCGGAAAAACGACAACGATGGTCATCACCAACACGGCGGAGGCAAAGTCGCCGCGTGCGAATCTGGCACGAGCGACGCGAGGAGCCCCCTCACCCCCGACCCCTCTCCCGCGAGGGGAGAGGGTAGAAAACTTGCATGCGAGGTATCGCTGTGGGGAGTGGCACCACCGGGCACTCCTCTTCCCCCCTCGCCCCTTGCGGGAGAGGGGTCGGGGGTGAGGGGTCATCCGGCGACGGGCCCAACATTGTGTGCGGTCATTCAGCAGCGAGACTATGATCTGCGATCGTGACGCCTGTAATTTCAAGGTTGCATCGCCTCACGGTTCGAGCCGGTAAACGCGAAACGTGTCGTTTTTGTAAACCGGCTTGAAGTTAAATGGGCCGAGGCGCCGCGCGATGATGTGCGTGATGCCCCGGCGCTTGAGCGCGTCGACTTCGGCAAGCGAGTACCCGTCGGGCAGTGCCGCCTCGGACCATTCCCGAAGGAACACGAGCCGATTATTCCACTCGAGGATGCCTGGGCCGTCCTGCGGACAGTCCTTAAACGATACAAACTCAGCCCGATGAGCGTACCACTTGAAGGCCCAGCTTTCCTGCACGGGCGTGAGAATGAGCGCGTTCTTGGCCGTGTTTGCCATGGTCCATCTGCAGACGTCCCGCCAATCGGCCAGTTCTTCGGCGTCAAACGTCGGTCGCGCGTCGTCGGCCGGCTGCAAGACCGTCGCCAGTGCGGGAATGCCGCACGCGAGCCACATCAACGCGACTCCTGCGTGCCGTGCCGCGCCCTGCCACTGACAGACGTACTCGCACCAACGCCGCAGCAATCCGGCGACCGTGATGGCGACCGCGATGGGCAGCATCGCGTCGACTAAGCGAAACGGATAGAGCTTCAGGAATTTCCAACGCAGAGGAACCTCGAACAGCCAGGGCAGCGAATAGTTCCTGAGGTTCTCCGGAGGTCCATGCCGCCAGCCAACGACTAAGCCACACAGCGCGATGAGCCCACTTCCGACCACAAACCAGGCGAACCAAGATTCCGCGCTACGGCGCGCCATGATCCAGCGACCGGCCAGCCAAACCGCCCCTAGCCCCCCGTAGACGACCCAAGCGCTCTTCGCGAAATGCAGCGGATCGAGATGATGCGCGAGGCGATAGTAAACCTGGATGTAATCGGCCTCGAATGAAGTGCCCTCGGTCGCACGGATTCCGGCAACAATTCCCGGGATCGCGAGGACTCCGGCGCTCACGAGCGCCGCAAGCACCCAGACCCAGAACGCCGGCCCGTCCGTCGAGGCTTCTTTCGCACGAGACCCGAAAAACCGAACGACAAGCAACGCAAAGACCGCACACGCGGCTCCCCAGATCCCGACGACTGGATGAAAGCTGATCGCGATGCCGACAAGAATGCCCGCGACCAACAGTGAGCCGCTGCGCTCCCAATAAATCGCCTTCATGCAACACGCCATCGCTGCGAACAGCAATCCGTAGGCGACGACCTTGGCCTCGATTCCACCGATCAGCCATTCACCACTCAGATTGCCGGCAAAGGCAGTAATCGCGAGAAAAGTCCAAGCTGCCCAGAGCGGCGGCCAGCGGGCCGGTACCAATGTGTGAACGAGGAACGTCCAACCGGTGGCAAAAATCAGTAAGCCCACAAAGCGACCAATGGCCGCCGTGGCGTCCAGCGAAATCCAACGGGTGAGCAGTCCGAACGTTTGGAAAAAGATGAGGTGCGCGCTCGAAGACGTCAGGAAAAAATCGCGCTCACACCACGCAGGGTCCCAGTAGTGCTTGGCCTTGCAGAGGTAATGCGGTTCGTTCGGTCCGGGGATCGGATAGCGAGCGAAGGAGCTGATTGCAAACGATGCGAAAACGGCGGCTGTCACGATCGCCCGCATCCGGAAGTTGGGTCCGGACGGAGCAGTCTCGTGTGCCGCCGCATAACGTAGAAACACGGTCCCCTATTTCTTCCCGGCCGGCCTCTTGGCTTTCTTGCCGGCTGCCGACTTGGTCGAGGCTTTTTTCACGCTTTTTGCGGACTTGGTTGCCGCGGCATGTGTTCCGCTCGAAGTCGACTTCTTGCCGCTCTTGCCGCCAAATGCCTGGTCCCAGTTCTGCCAGAACTTCGGCGTGGTTCCTGTCCGAACGATCGGTCCGCTCATCGCTGTCTGCTCCTGGAAAATTGTTCCGTCAAATGACGGCGCGATTGTTTGCAAAGTTACCGCACGCTGTCAAGCTCCCGCGATCAAAGGGTTTGTGCAAACCCGTGCGGCGGCGTACTTTGGCCCTTTTGCACAGTCAACTGTGCGAACCGCCGAGCGACTTCGCCTGTCTGTGCATCTGTCAACGGATGGTAGATACCCGCGTGGATACGAAGCGAATTGGCCGCTAGAATGACCCTGCTCTACCCAGCCGCAGCCGGTGGACCGGAGAGTGATGCGATGGATGCATCCGCCTCCGCAGAGCAGGCCCGCTGCGCACTGACAGAACAAGGAAGTGTTTCTCTGAAAGCTGCCCCCAAAAAAGGCGCGTCCGCGGTGCGCGCCAATCCGCTGATCGCCCGTTACGAGACCATTCTCAAGCGCCAGGAACTAGTCTGGATCTCGCGCCGACCATTCCTGCGCTGCTTGGGGACCGGCGGGCAGGGAATCGTCTTTTTGAGCCAGCGGCAAGGTGCCGACGATTTCCAGCGTCGTGTCGCGCTCAAGGTGTTTTCGCCCGCTCCGTACGCGGACGTGGCCAGTTATGAAACTGAGATGGCGCGGATTGCGAGCGTCGCCGGCCGCGTGGCGCGAATTCAGCAGGACAACCTGGTTGACGTCCACAACTTCATCAAGCACCGCGGCATTCGCCTGCTTGAGATGGAATGGGTGGACGGGTACGACCTTCAACGGCTCTGTCGTCCCCGAGTCTTCGAGCAGATTCGCGCGAACGTCTCCCCCGAGCGCTGGCAGTACATCAACGAATTCACGGTCACTCACGGCAAGGAATCGCTGCGGTTCAAGCCGGGAATCGCAGTCTCTGTGCTGCGCGGGTGCCTGGCAGCGGTGGCTGCCTTGCATCGGGACGGCATCGTGCATTCCGATCTCAAGCCGTCGAACATCATGCTCAAGCGGACCGGAAGCACAAAGATTATTGACGTCGGCTCAGCGTTCGACCTGTACGATTCGCCTCCTTCGGGACGCTGCACGCCCGCGTATGCGGCACCGGAAGTGCTCGAGGGCCAGCCCGGTTCGCAGCGATCGGACTTGGCCAGTCTGGGCTACGTGTTGTTGGAGATGTTGCGCGGCGAGCAGCCCTTCGCTGGCAAGACCCGCTTTGGCGAATTGCTGCGCGCGAAAAAGCAGATCATCGCGCGGCTTCCTAAACTGTTGCCTCCCGAAGAATTCGCGTACAGCGAGCTGTTAATCAAGCTGATCCGCCGACTGGTTGATCCCGATCCGTGTCAGCGTTTCCCAAGCGCCGAGGCCGCCGACCTGGCTGAGGACGGTGCGGCCGAATTTCTGCGGCAGCTCGTGAAAGGTGACTTGGCGAGCGAATACCACGCGGATGTTCGCCAGTGGATTGAGGACATCGAAGAGAGCGGCGGCGTCGGCGCGGACGAGCGATCGTCTCCGCCGTTGCCTGGCGAATGCACCGTCTCGTTGGCCACGCTCCACCCCTTGGATGGCGAGCTGACCGGCTAGAGATCGGCGCGCACAGGTGACAAAGCGGCAGAGCCCGGTGCCACTGACACGGGCCTGTCTGGCCTCGCTCGCCCGTTTCAAGATCGGCTCCGGCCAAATTGGCTTAAGCCATTATTTGGGCGACCTTTGCGCCAATTAATCTGAGTGCGGTTCGCTTTGCAACCCGACTCTGCCGGCGGCGCGATCCACTTGCCAGTCTTGCAGTTAAGCACGCGTCCGGTTGCTTGACACTATTTCTGGCCGTCTGTACAAACGAAAATCGATGCCCGATTTATGGAGATCGGACGGGTATCGGAAGCCTCATCGAGCTGCCTCGCGACCCGACCCGACACCCGTCTTCGTTCGTGCCGGTCAAATTAACACAAGCATTTATATATCAAGGCTTTGCAGCGCAGATAAGCCGCGCGGATTCGAACCTTGCAGGTTCGTGGCGTCGTTCGATACTCCCCAAGCCTGCCACATTCCGACCCGCCGAACGAGAGTGTAGGGAAATCAATGGCCAAAAAATCGGTCGCGACCAAGCGTGTGCCAAAGCCGGCATTGGCGAAAAAGGGCCCCAGCCGCCCCGTTTCACGATTGCCAAAACCGCCCCAGACAAAGACTTTGGTGAAAAAACCGTCAGCCCAACGGAACGGTCAATCGCCTCAAGTCTCGAAACCGGCCGGCGAATCGCGGAAATCACCCAGCGGACTAGAGGCTTCCTTACGAAACCTCGATCGCCAGATCCTTCAGCTCATCAATAAACGGGCCGAGGCGACGATCCGGTTGATCGAAAGCGCTCCCGACCGCAGTGAGGCCTTGTTCGACTTGCGCGGGGATGACCTGCTTTGGCAAGAGCTGACGGCTGCCAATCCGGGACCTCTGCCCATCGCGGCCGTGCGCGGCGTCTTTCGACAGATTTTGAGCGCGTCGCGGCAGAAGGTCAAAACCCACCGCGTCGCCTATTTGGGGCCGCAATTCAGCTTCACGCATCTGGCGGCCATTGAGCGGTTCGGGGAGTCCGCCGACCTGATTCCGGTCAGTACGATTGCCTCGGTGTTCGAGGAGGTCAATCGCGGTCACGCCGACTACGGCCTGGTGCCGATCGAAAACAGCACTGACGGGCGCATCGTCGATACGCTCGACATGTTTACCAGGCTCCCGCTACGGATCTGCGGAGAGGTGCAGATTGCCGTGCACCACAATCTCTGTTCCAAGTCGCCGCGCAGCGAGATCACGGAGATTTATAGCAAGCCCCAAGCGCTTTCCCAGTGTCGCGAATGGCTGTCACGGAACATGCCGCAGGCCCGGCTGATCGAAGTCACGAGCACTTCTACGGCTGCGCAATTGGCCCGCGATAAGCCGGGCGTTGGAGCGGTCGCGAGCCGGCAGGCGGCCGTGGAGTACGATTTGCAAGTCGTGGCGGAGAAGATCGAGGACAATGCCAACAACGTCACCCGCTTTGCGGTAATCGGAGACCAACCGAATAAACCCTCGGGCCACGACCGCACGGCCGTCCTGCTGCAGATTCCGCATGAGCCGGGCTCACTCTCAGACGCTTTGCAGTCGTTCAAGAGGAACAAGCTGAATCTCAGCTGGATCGAATCGTTCCCGTTGCGTGGCCCAGAAACCGGCTACCTGTTCTTCATCGACTTCGAGGGGCACCTCAACGACGGGCGCACCAAGAAGACGCTCGAAGAGCTGTCGCGCCGGGCCATCCGCATGGAAGTGCTCGGTTCCTACCCGCGGAGCGAGCCGCTGGAATGAGCGAACGGTTTCGACGCAAGCTCGTGGCCGGCAACTGGAAAATGAATACGACGCGGGCGAGCGCCGTCGAGTTGGCGCGGGGGATCGCCCAACTTGTTCCCGCGGATCGAACCGACGTCGAAGTCCTCGTTTGTCCTCCTTTTCCCTATCTCTGCGCGGTGGCGTCGGCAATCGAGGGATCGGCCGTTCAGCTCGGGGCGCAGAATGTCTATCACGAGCCGCCCGGCGCATTTACCGGCGAAGTCGCGGTGAACATGCTGACCGACGTCGGTTGTCATTGTGTGATCATCGGCCATAGCGAGCGCCGGCACATTCTGGGTGAGACCAACGCGCTGATTCAACGGAAAGTCTTAGCGGCGATTGCCGGCGGACTCGACGTCGTCCTTTGCGTCGGGGAGCAATTGGCTGAGCGCGAAGCGCATCAAACCGAAAGAGTCCTCGATACACAGATGGCCGGCGGGCTGGCAGAGCTGACGGAGGCGGGGCTTGAACACCTGGCGATCGCCTACGAGCCGGTTTGGGCGATTGGGACGGGTCGCACCGCCACACCCGAGCAGGCCGAAGACGTCCACCTCTACCTTCGCAAGTGGCTGGCCGATCGCTACAATTCGCGGCGCGCCCAGAGCACGCGCATCCTCTACGGCGGAAGCGTCAATCCGAAGAATGCGATAGAGCTGTTGTCGCGGCCAGACATCGATGGCGCGCTTGTCGGTGGTGCGAGCCTGAAGGTCGAGACCTTTCAGCCCATCATCGAAGCGGCCGCGACGGCGACGCCGGGGGCGGGGGAGAAAACATGAGCCATATTCTGACTGATATCTCGTCGATCGTGTTCCTGTTTGTGGGACTATTACTGATTTTCGTCATCCTCTTGCAGCGGGGCCGCGGCGGCGGTCTTGCCGGAGCCTTCGGTGGGGCCGGCGGGCAAAGCGCCTTCGGTACGAAGGCGGGTGACGTCTTCACTCGCATCACCATCGGCATTGCCGTCGTTTGGGTCTTGATGGCCGTGCTGACCGGCTACGCGATGACTTACGAGAGTGGCAAGAGCCGGTTCGAATCGAAGGTGACGGAATCCAAGGACGGCGGGGCCGAGGGCGCAGTCGAGGCAACAGGGGCGACGAAAGACAATGCATTCGAGGCCGGCAGCCAAGACGAGAAAAAGGCTTCGCCGTCCTCGAAGGAAGGTCCCAAAACAACGACGACTCCGCAGAAATCGTCTGCCCCTGGCAGCGACAAAGGCTCATCGGCGACCAAGACAAAGCCCGCTTCCCCGCCGCCGACGACGAAGTGAACCGTGACCGCGGCACAACGCAGGGGACGCGGGACTTGATGATGGGCAAGCGGCCGCACCCATGTTGGCGGCGAACTTTCCCGAGGCATCCTCTAATCGAGGTGTGTGGGCTAAGCACACGACAATCTGAAAGTATTCGACCTTGCTGCTGAGCATGACGGGCTTTGGCGACTCTCGCGGTCAGGACGACCGCCTCTGCGTCGCCATCGAGGTGCGGTCCGTCAATAACCGCTACTTCAAAATCGTCGTCAAGTCGCCAGAACGTTTCCAGCCGCTGGAGGGTGAGATCGAACGTGTGGTGCGCGAATCGATTTCTCGCGGCACTGTGAACGTGCTCCTGCGTGTCGATGGCATCGGAGGATCGCTTGCTTATCGGCTCGATTCGGCCGTCTTGAAAGCCTACTGGCAGGAACTAAACAGCGTCTCTTCGGCACTCGGCCAGTCCCCACCTCGCGAATTGAGCGGCCTTCTAGCACTGCCCGGCGTGGTGGTGGAGGGGGATTCGAACCGGGGTGATCCGCGAGAGGCCTGGCCCCTCATCGAGCCGACGCTGCGTCAGGCCCTGAAGAAGCTGCGCGAATTTCGAGCGGCCGAGGGCGCCTCGATGGCTCAGGACCTGCAGACCAATTTGCAGGTCGTCGGTGCGGAACTCGACCAAATTGCCGCCAAGGCCCCGGCCATCGTCCGCGAATTCCGCGACAAGCTGCACGAACGCGTTCGTGAGCTTCTCGCGGGGAGCGAGTCGTCGGTCCAGCCGTCCGATCTGATCCGCGAGGTCAGCATCTTTGCCGACCGCTGTGATATCGGCGAGGAAATTCTGCGTCTGCGATCGCACATCGACCAGTTTCAGGCCTTTGTTCGCGAGCCCCAGGCGCAGGGGCGAAAGCTCGAATTCCTGACGCAGGAGATGGTTCGAGAGGCAAACACGATCGGTTCCAAGGCGAACAACGTTCAGGTGGCGCACGCAGTGGTCGAAATCAAGGCGGCGATCGAACGGATTCGTGAAGTCGTGCAGAATCTCGAGTGACGGACCGTTTTCACCGGGGGGTCCGGCGGAGTGACGCACGGTATCGACACAGCGGGCAGCGGCGAAGCAGGCAGCGAGAGGAATTCGCGCATCGTCGTTTTGTCGGGACCGAGCGGCTCTGGCAAATCGACCATCGTGAACCGACTGGTCGAGCGCGCCCCGGTCCGGCTCGTCAAGGCGATTTCAGCCACCACCCGGCCTCCTCGAGCGGGCGAGGCGGAGGGGCAGGATTACTATTTCTTGGCCCCAGCCGAATTCGAGCGGCGGCGCCTAGCCGGAGAATTCCTCGAGTACGCGGAGGTATTCGGTTCGGGATACTGGTATGGTACGTTAAGGGCAGAGCTGGACCGGGCCGCCGGCGCGCGGGCGTGGGCGCTCTTGGAAATCGACGTGCAGGGGGCCCGCCGTATCGTCGAGCAATATCCGGATGCGGTGACGATCTTTCTGAGCGCGTCCTCGCCTCAGGAGTATGAACAACGGTTGCGCCGCCGCGGGACGGAAAGCGAAGCCACCATTCGCCGCCGCATGAAGATCGCCCGCGACGAGCTAGCGGCCGCCGGGTTTTATCGCCACCAGGTGATCAACGACGACCTTGAGAGCGCGGTCCACGAAATCGCGCAGATTCTTATTTCACGGGAGAATGAGCTGAATGTTGCCTGAATTCAAAGAAGAAATGATCGTCAACAAGGTCGGCGGGCGGTTCAAGCTCTCTGCCCTGATCCAAAAGCGGCTCGTGGCGCTCAATCGTGGAGCGCGCCCGCTCGTGGAATTGCCGACCAAGAACCAGATGGAAATCGTCGTTGCCGAGATCATGCAGGACAAGATCTTCCTCGATGCGTCCGGGAACTTGGCCGTCGCCTCGGATGAAAGCCCCGATGCCGGCGACACCGGGCCATCCCTCGACGATCTCTAGGATGTATTTGGCGCCTCGCAGAATCTGGCAGGCTCTGCCTGCCACTTGAACTATGACTTCTGGCAACTCGCTCAAGGGCCGCGAGATCCTGCTCGGCGTGACCGGGGGGATCGCGGCCTACAAATCGGCCGACCTGACGAGCAAGCTCGTCCAGGCCGGCGCGTCGGTATCGGTCGTGCTGACGCGAGCGGCCCGAAAGTTCATCGGTAAGACGACGTTCGAAGCATTGACCACGCGGCCCGTTCACGGTTCGATGTTTTCGCCAAGCGAGCATTTTCTGGGCGAGCACATCGGTTTGGCCCGACGTTGCGAGATCCTTGTAGTCGCGCCGGCGACAGCCGACTTCCTGGCGCGAATTGCCAACGGACATGCCGACGACCTCCTGTCGACGTTGATTCTGACGGTGACACGGCCCATTTTGCTGGCTCCGTCGATGAATGCCGAAATGTGGGCCAAGGCGGCGGTCCAGCGCAATCTGGCCCGGCTCCGCGAGGACGGTTTTCACTTTGTTGAGCCGGGGAGCGGCTGGCAGAGTTGCCGGGAAATCGGCCCCGGCAGGATGGCCGAACCGGCCGAGATCCTTGAGGCAATTGCCCAACTGCTCAAGTGACGCGTGGTGAACTGGCACGTGTTAAACTGACTCAGGATGCGAATCCTCGTCACTGCCGGACCCACGCGCGAATATCTCGACGACGTGCGCTATCTCTCCAACGATAGCAGCGGGCGCATGGGATACGCCCTGGCGGCAGCCGCACGGGGAGCCGGGCACGAGGTTGTGTTGGTCAGCGGGCCAGTGCATCTCGATCCGCCACAAGGCTGCGACTGCCTGTTCGTCAGCACGACGGCCCAGATGCGGGACGCCTGCGTCGCGCGATTTTCCGATTGCGACGGAGTGATCGCCGCCGCCGCAGTCTGCGACTACAAACCGCTCAATCGGGTGCCGGGCAAGATCTCAAAGACCGGCGGTCCCATTACGCTCGAAATGATCGAGACCGACGACGTCCTGGCCGAACTGGGGCGACTGAAAGACAGCCGCTGGGTGTTGGGATTCGCGCTCGAGGCAGCCAACGCGCGCGAAAACGCATTGCAAAAGCTGCGGGCGAAAAACTGCGATTGGATCGTGCTGAACGGCCCGACCGCAATTGGGGCGGAATCCAACAGCGTCGAGGTGCTGGATGACTCGGGTCGAGTGGTCACCAGTTTTGCCGGGCCAAAGGCGGCCGTTGCGGGGCATCTCATCTCCTGGCTGGGAGCCAACGTTCCCAAAGCCGATCGCCGGTGACCGACTCCATGCCACGCAACGGTAAGGTGTATCTCGTTGGAGCCGGCCCGGGCGATCCGGGGCTCCTGACGATCAAGGGACTCGACTGCCTGCGGTCGGCTGATCTCGTTCTCTATGACGGCCTGGTCAATCCGCTGCTCTTGCGATTCGCAGCTGGGCAAGTCGAGCGCACTCACCGCCAAGTGACAGGCGATGGCCTCTCTGGGCAGGAAGCGATCAATCGCCGGCTGGCTGCCGAGGCACGGGCCGGAAAAATCGTCGTTCGTCTGAAGGGGGGCGATCCGTACATCTTCGGTCGCGGCAGTGAAGAGGCAGCCGCTCTGGCGTCGGCGCACATCGACTTTGAAGTTGTCCCGGGTGTCACAGCCGCAGTTGCGGCGGGTGAATATGCCGGACTGTCGTTCACGCACCGCCAATACGCGTCTGCAGTCGCCTTCATCACGGGACACGAAGATCCCGTGAAGGGACAGTCGGCCTTGGACTACGAAGCGATCGCCCGGTTTCCGGGAACGCTTGTTTTCTATATGGGGCTGCAACGTCTCGAGAATTTGGCCGCCGACTTGATCCGCGCGGGATTGCCGCCAACGACGCCAGCATGCCTGGTGAGTTCGGCCACCAACCCTGCCCAGCGGACGATTGTCGCGCCACTCGCCGAACTGCCAGCTAGCGTCAAGCAGGCTGACGTGCGGCCACCGTCGATCATCGTGATCGGTGAATGCGTGACCCGGCGCGAGAGCATTGCCTGGTTTGAGCGACTTCCCCTATTTGGACGGCGGATAGCCATCACTCGGCCGGCCGCGCAAGCCTGGCCCGTGATTGAACACGTTTTGCAACTTGGGGCCGAGCCAGTCCTTTTGCCGACGATCGAGATCCTGCCGCCGAACGACTGGGCGCCGGTCGATGACGCAATTCGTCGGCTCGCAGATTTCGACTGGCTCATTTTCACCAGCGTTAATGGCGTTGATTCCTTTCTTTCGCGACTGTGGGAGGCTGGCGGAGATGCCCGGCGGTTGGCGCAAACAAAGATCGCTGCGATCGGTCCGTCGACTGGCGAAGCGCTCGCCCGGTTCGGTCTGCGACCCGATCTCGTGCCTCCGGAATTCCGGGCCGAGTCATTGGCGGAAGAACTGGGTCGAATGGTTGGAAGCGGACGAGTGCTGTGGGCCCGCGCCGATCGGGGACGCGACGTTTTGCCGCAACAGTTGTCGCGAGCCGGTGCGACCGTCGAAGAGGTGGTCGTCTACCGCAACGTCGACATGGCTGCCTTGCCCCAGCTCGAGGTCGCCCGACTTGAGCGGGGCGAACTCGATTGGATCGGCCTGGGAAGCCCGTCGATCGTGCAGGCACTCGTGAAGTTGAGCACGCCGGCCGCCCGTGCTCAACTGGGGCGCAAAACACGTCTGGCGAGCATCAGCCCCGTGACGTCCGCCCGAGCCCGCGAGCTTGGTCTCGAAATTGTGGTCGAGGCGACGTCCTACACCTGGGACGGCATCATCGAATCGATCTTGCGAGCGGAAGCCACCGGGAACGATCGGCGGAATAGCGTCTTATAGAACGACAGCAAAGCTCGCGCTTCTCGAGGCGACTCCGGGATTCTTCGATGTCGCGGTGATCCGCGATCGAAGCAGCTGCAAGCTGTCTGGCCGCGCCGAACGGATCACCCGGTACTCAGCGGCTACGTGAGCGATTTCGGGTCGGACGCGTCGGGCGGACCCGTCGGGCTGACGATTTGGGCTTGACCGGAATGGGCCCAACACGAAAATGCGTGCCTTTCCCGAGCACATTTCGCACACATCTCGAACGATCCGGGCGGGGGCACGGAGGATCTGCGCCGTGAAACGATGGCTCAGCCACATTTGCATCTGCACCTATCTGCTCGCTCTGCTGTTCGGGTTCGTTTCGCACGCTTTCGACATTAAATCCGGCTGCCATCCGGTGATGTATTTCCTGGTCTGGGACATGTTTTGTGGCTGGGCGGGATTCGAAGGACGGATGCAAGTCATTGGCGAAGGCGAAAGCGGCAAATTCTACGAGCTGGCCCCCGCGCCCTGGGGCGAGTTTCATCCGTACGGCTACATCGCCCGCCAGCACTACGATCCGGAATGCAAACAGGGTGAGCGCATTGGGCACATGGCCCTTAATCACACCAAACATGAACCGATGGTGAGGATCTTTGTCGTCGAGGAAGAATATCCCAAGAAATTCAATCTCCCCGACGCGCAATACGAAGCCTATTACGGCAAGCCGAAAGACTTTCACAAGTATTGCCACACGCGGTTCGTGTTGACCCCCACCGGGGAGATCCTCAACATGCAGCCGCCCTTCTTTGTGTATCAGTACCAATGGGGATTGCGCGACAACCCCCGGCTGATGACGGACGCGCGCCGCAGCCAGCCCTTCATTCCCTCGGGACTGATGAACGATTCGCACGGCGCCTTTTCGTCGACGCCTTTCTACGAACCTTCGCCAGGAACTCCCGTCGGTGGGCCGCTTGCCGAGTGAACTCGTAGGACGCATCAGAGCTCGGTCACGTCTTTCCGCCTCGGAGTCGACGATGAGCACAGGAAACGCGAGCAACTCTCCAACTGGAAGCCGGGCCGGGCTCCGGGAGTTCTTCTACGCTGAGGAAGTCCCGTACGGGCTCGCACTGTTGCGAATTGTGATTTCGATCGCGCTCTTGATGGCGATGGTTCCCAGGTGGCCCTATGCCCGGGAGCTCTATTCCACCGACGGGGCCCCTGTGCCGGTGTGGACTGTGTATGGGAATCCTCAGCTCTTCCCGGAACCGAGCGGTGAGGTGGCCGTGGCGGTTCACAGCGTATTGATTCTGGCGCTCGTCACTTCGTGCCTGGGATGGTGCACCCGGTTTTCGATGATCGTGACCACGGTCACGTACATCTTCCTGAACTCGCTCGACACGATCGGCACGATGAACAAGTACTCGGTCATCGCGTCGCATCTGGTGTTTCTCTTGTGTTTCTCGCAGTGCGGCGCTGTCTGGTCGCTCGACAACTGGTTTCGCAGGTCGCGATTGCGGCGAGCGGGCGTCTCCGAAGAGCTTGCCGACCTGCCTTTGCGTTTTCCCGCCTGGCCGCGACGGCTGACGCAACTGTTCGTCGGCGCTGTCTACATCGGCGCGGCGTTCACAAAGTTCAAGATCCCCGCCTACTTTTCGGGTGAGCAACTCCAGACCTGGATGATCACGAGCTACAACCTGCCCAACCCACTTGGCCGTTTTTTCGAGCCGTACCCCGCCGTGCTCGCGATTTTCGGGCTGGTCGCGCTCGTCTGGGAGTGCGCGTTCATCTTCCTGGCATGGCGCGGCATCAGCCGGATCGTGATGCTGGCAATTGGCTCCACCTTTCACATTATGACCTTGCTGACACTGGGCCTTTGGTTGTTCCCGGTGGTTTGCATCGGATCCTATTTGTCTTTCTTAAATGAGGCTGACATCGACTGGTTCGGTCGCCTGTTCGCCAGTTGGCGCGCACGCGGCCGGGGTATGTCGGCCGCCATCGGGCGGATGTTCCGTCGGCGCGAGTGGCCGGTGCTTCCGGCGTTTGCCCCGGCCTGGGCCCAGGGAACCTTTGCAGCGATGGCGGTCTTGACCGCCTGCGGCGGTATCGCGCTGGAATATAAACTCGACCGATACGGGATGCGGCGGCCCGAGGGACCCTACGCGCTCAAGGAACTCGATCCAAACTACGCGGCGGAAGAACTGCGGCCGAGCGAACGCGTCCGCAACGAGGATAAAGTGCTCCTCTTCGACATCGGCTCCAGAGTGCTTTCCGGGGCTGTTGTCGATCGGAGAACGGAATTTCGCCAGGGTGACGCGATGAAAGCCGAGTGTGACCTGGTTCCGCCCCACGAAGATCTCTGGCTGACATGCGAACTCGAGGATCCCGAGCACCGGGTGATCGACACGACCGGCTGCACTGTCTCTGCCGACTCGATGCGCGCGATCTTCGATTACAACATTGGGGAGACGATGTCCCCGGGAAATTACTCGCTCGTCCTGAAGATCGGCAGAGACGAAATCATTCGCCGCTCGTTCCGGGTGCTTGCGGCTGCCAAAGGCGGGCGACTGGCGAACTGAATGCCGGCGACTCGCCGGCCGCGCGCGAACGGTCGTTACGAAAGAGCTTTGTTGAGCGAGTTGTGCTAGCCGTCTCGTCGCCAGCGTGTCCTGCTCGAGCGGGTGGCCTGCTTGGATCGCGCGCTCGGCGAGCGGGATTTCCAGAATCCACGCACAAATTTTCGCGTCGGTTCTGTCAATCAGGTAGAAGGCTGGCACTTGGATAAAAAGCCGGTGCTGGCGACGCCCACATGATGAGCGTGCGGTCCACTTGTCCCCTCGCGTCTGCGCACCTAGATTTTCGTGCAAAGGAACGCGCTGATGTGGTTCACCGAAACTCCGTGGCCCCCGTTTTGCATTTGCTCGGTCATTGCGGCTGTTTTCTTTGCGCAGTGGTACGTGCACCGGCGGCCGCGGCAGCTGCAGTTGTCGATCGCCTTCCTGGCGCTCGGCGGTGTGGTGATCCTCGTCGAGCGGCTGATCGTCACTGAATCCGAACGAGTGGAGAACAACGTCTACGCGCTGGCCCGTGCGTTTGAGGCGGGCGACGGCGCGCGCTGTGCCGAGTTCTTCTCACAGCACGATGCCAAAGAGCGCGACCTCGTGCGGGGCGTCGCGGGCTCGGTGCCAATCGTGGGGAGCATTCGAATCACCGATCTGTCCGTGCAGATGAGCTCGGCTCAATCGCAGGCGACTTCGACCTTTCGCGCGAGTGCGACCGTAAAGTGGGGCGGTCAGCAGCAGCATGGGTACACACGCTGGGCCCTGACGTGGGAGCGTGAAGCCGACGAGTGGAAGATTGTGCACATCCGCCGGCTGCATTTCGTCGGCGACGGTGAGATCGAGTTGATGTCGCCGCAGGAATGACGGGTCGAAGTTCAAAAAAACACTGCTGGGCAAAATCACCCAGCAGTGGCGTAGTCAAAGCTCCGAGTTTCGCGAATTACAGCCCGGCGACTCTTTGCTTCACGGAAACGGTCGAGGTCGTTTTCCTCTCGCCCTTAGGCTGCGTTCGCGTGGGCTTATCACTTTTGGCGCCCTTGTTCTGCGCTGCCGGCTTGTCGTCGCTCCATGCCAGCGTCATCCAGCCGATCATCATCTCTTCCCAGGTCTGATCGCCCCAGCGGACGATCTTTTTGGGATTGGGATTGGCCGGGTTGTCCTTGGAATTGTCAAAGTGAGCAACGCAGTGCAGCGTCGAACCCTTCGGGACGTCGACCGGCTCGCTGAGGCGATATGTGTTCTGCCAGTTGAAATCGAATTGCGGCACCGACAGCAAGACTTGGGTCTGGCCGTTCGGACGCTTGAGTTCGTATAAAAAGTCCTTGCCGCGGAGGTGCATGTGGGGCATCAACTGGTAGATCTTCGCGGCCCGCGGGAACTTGTAAGCTGATTCGAGCAGGTAGTTTGGATCGCCGGCCGGAATCCGGATGGAATGATTCATGACCGGTTGGGTCTGAGACGCGTACTGCGGCTTGTCTTTGCCCTTGTAGAGCACAAAGCCGACTTTCGATCGATCGGTGGCCGCCTTTCCGTTCGGCGTGTAGTGCATCTGGAAGACCAGCTCGGCGCCGGCCGGGATGCGTCGGGCCACGCCGGGGGGCAGAACAAGCGGCGGATCGCCGGGGGCGACACCACAAATATGCTGCCCGCCGAAGCCTTCGCCATCCTCGTCCTCATCCTTCGGATTGCGGCAGAAAACGATGATGTGATGCACGACGGCCGGATTGCCCGGTCGAGCCTCGGCCGCTTGAATCCAGATGTCTTCTTTGAGATTGGTCTTCACGGTGTAGTAGAGATATTCGACGGTCCCGGTAGCCGGGACTTTGACTACCTTGGGCAGCTCGAAGACGTAATCGGGTTTGTCGATCTGCCAACCGGTCGTCCAGTGGTGCGGCGACGGCAATTCTTGCTTGTCGCCCAGCGGCGTGCCGGCGTCGATCCATGCCAAGAGCTGGTCGATTTCTGCTTGTTCCATCCGGCGGTCGTTCGAGAAGTGACCGTAGCGAGGATCGGCGTGCCAGGGGGGCATCCGCCGCTGGAGGACCACTTCCTTCATCATCGCCGAGTGCTCGACGGCGTCGTCGTAGCTTTGGAGCGTAAAAGGCGCGACCTCACCGGCCCGGTGGCATTCTTCGCAGCGTCGCTGCAGGATGCGGGAAATCTGTTTGGCGTAGGTGACATTGGTCAACGAGGCGGGCCGCTCGTCCCGCGTGATGAGGCAGCCGCGGGGTGTCGTCTCCACGACCGTCACCGGCTTGCCGGCCAAAAGCTCCTTGAGAGCTTCTTCGAGATCGTGCCGTTGCGGAACGTCGCGCTTGAAGGTGTAACCATACCGGTCATCGAGGGCACCGTGGTAACGGACCTGTCGATGGCTATCGAGCAGGAAAATCTCAGCCGTGCGCTTCGCACCCAACTGGTTCGCAACGTGCTGACCCGGATCGAGCAGCACCGGGAAGGCGACCTTATATTCGCGAGCGTGTTCGGCTGCGCGGGCCTGGGTGGTACCGGCATGCGATTGGATGCCGACGACCTGGATTCCCTGCTTGCCATATCGGGCCTGCAGGTCGCCGAGATCCTTCAGGTACAGGTTCGAGATCGGGCAGTCGACGCCCATAAAGAAGACGACGACCGCCGCCTTGTCCTTGTAGTCATGCAGCGCGACCGACTTGCCCGCGATGTCCTTGAGCATGAAGTCGGCGGCCGATTTCGCCACAGCCAATTTCGACACAGTGGGTTGCATCGGTGGCGCGGCCGCACCGCCGCCCCAAACCAGCGAGGGAGCGAGACTCA